>JBBSIN010000092.1:0-3275 GCA_038232055.1 Mycobacteriales bacterium | reverse complement strand
GCCAGCCATCGGCGGCACTGAGCGGCCGCGTGCGGATGCGTCGCCACCGTGGCCACGTCGCCGAGCGCGGTGCCGGGCCGCGCCAGCAGCGCGAACTCGACAGCGACCAACATCTCGCGGGTGATCATCAGGGGGGCACCGGTCGACAGCTCGTCGAGGGTCGCCGCCACGCCGCCTTCCACCGAGCTCTCGAGCGGCACGACGGCGCCGTCGGCGTCGCCGGACCTGACACTGTCGAGGGCCGAGCTCACCGATGAGCAGGCGATCAGCTCGGCGTGCCGCGCGGCGGGGAGCGAGCGCAGCGCCTGCTCGGTGAAGGTACCCGCCGGTCCGAGGTAGGCATAGCGCGCTGGCGGCACTCCGGGCATTGGCGCAGCCTATCCGCGTGGCGACTAGATTCGGGACCATGACCGAGTCCCCGGCTGACGACGGCAGTGGCCCACTCGCCCTGGACCTCGGTTATGCGCGCCTCGACCTCGACCGAGCCGGTCGCACCGGGGATCCGGAGGTCGTGTACGGCGCCGGCAAGTCCCCCGACCACGTCGTGGAGCTGCTGAGCCGCCTGCACGAGACGCATCCGGAGCGGGCGGTGCTGGCGACCCGGCTGAGCGACGCGGCGATGGACCTCGTCGGCGCGGAGCTTGCCGACTGCCGCGTCGACCCCGTCGCTCGTGCCTGCACGCTGGGGCCGCTGCCTCAGCCGCGCGGCCGCGTCGCGGTCGTGTCGGCGGGCACCTCAGACGCCCCGGTTGCCCGGGAGGCGGCGCTCACCATCGAGGTCTTCGGCGCCGGGGCCGACGTCATCAACGACGTGGGCGTGGCGGGGCTGCATCGTGTCATGGCGGTGCGCGACCGGCTGGCGAGCGCCGACTGTCTGGTGGTGGTGGCCGGCATGGAAGGCGCCCTGCCGTCGGTCGTGGGCGGCCTTACCGGGGTGCCGCTGGTCGCCGTACCGACGAGCGTCGGCTATGGCGCCTCTTTCGGAGGGCTCGCCGCCCTGCTGGCAATGCTGAACTCGTGTGCGCCTGGCGTCAGCGTCGTCAACATCGACAACGGCTTCGGAGCCGGCGTCTTCGCCGCCCGGGTCGCGCGCAACGCCGGCCGTGGAGCGTCCTCGCCGGCGGACGGCCGATGATCGGTTGGCTGGACGCGGCCTCGGGAGCAAGTGGAGACATGCTGCTGGGCGCTCTCGTGGACGCCGGAGCCGACGAGGAGGCGATCCGCGGCGCAGTCGAGTCGGTGGCCCCGGAGCACATCAGCCTCGGCTCGGAGCCCGTGACCCGCGGTTCGCTGCGGGCTCGTCGAGTGCTCGTCGAGGTCGCGGACTCTACGACGTCGCGCGGTCTCGGCGACGTGCTGAGCCTCCTCGACTCCGCTGACGTCCGCCCGGACGTCGCCGGGCACGCGTCGGCGGTCTTCACGCTGCTGGCGGAGGCCGAGGCGGCCGTCCACGCAACCACCGTCGACGCGGTGCACTTCCACGAGGTGGGGGCTCTCGACGCGGTCGCGGACATCGTCGGCGTCTGCGCCGGCTTCGTCGACCTCGACCTCGAAGCACTGACCTGCTCGGCCGTCGCCGTCGGCTCGGGAACGGTCGCGACGGCGCACGGTCAGCTGAGCGTCCCCGCGCCCGCGGTCGTGCGGCTCCTGAGCGGCGTCGCGACGTACGCCGGACCCGTGAGCACCGAGCTGTGCACGCCCACCGGCGCTGCCCTGCTGCGGCACTGGGTGACGAGCTGGGGACCGCAGCCACCCATGGCGGTGGCGGCCGTCGGGACGGGAGCCGGCAGCAAGGACTTCGCGTCGCACCCGAACGCCCTCCGGCTGCTGGTCGGCGAGCCGAACCCGGCGCCGGCCCCCGACGTCGCCGGCCCCGACGCTGCCGTCCTGGTCATCGAGACCAACGTGGACGACCTCGACCCCCGCCTGTGGCCGCGCGTGCTGGCGCTGCTGCTCGAGCGCGGGGCGTCCGACTGCTGGCTCACGCCGATTCTGATGAAGAAGGGCCGGGCGGCTCACACGCTGTCGGTGCTCGTCCGGTCGGAGCAGGCGGAGGCTGTCCGGGCGACGATCTACGCCGAGACGTCGGCCATCGGCATGCGCGAGCACGGCGTCACCAAGCACGAGCTGGAGCGGGAGACCGCGACGGTGACCGTGGACGGCTGCGTGGTCCGGGTCAAGGTCGCGCGCTCCCGAGGAGCCGTCGTCAACGTCCAGCCGGAGTACGACGACGTCGCCGCCGCCGCCGACGCGCTGGCGAGACCCGCGAAGGTGGTGCTGTCGCAGGCGGTCGCCGCGGCACGGCGCCTGTCGACGTAGCGTCCGCCCACCGGGGCGCCATGACGCACGAACACCCGGACGCAGCGACCCCCCGCGCGCGACGTCACCGCTGCTCAGCGGAGAAGGCTGCGCTCGAGGACGGCGGAGGGGTCGGCGGCCAGGCGCAGGCCGGAGGGAGCGACGCCGGCTCTCACCATCTGGTCACCCAAGGCGGCGATCATCGCGCCGTTGTCCGTGCACAGCGCAGGCGCCGGAACCCGTAGCTGGACACCAGCGGCGTCGCAGCGCTGCGTGGCGACCTCGCGCAAGCGCCGGTTCGCCGCGACGCCGCCGACGATCAGCAGCGTGCCGGTCGCCGTCTCCCGGCAGGCCTCGACTGCTTTGGCGGTGAGCACGTCGACGACGGCCTCCTGGAAGGACGCGGCGACGTCCGCCGTGCCGAGCTGGAAACCGCTCTCGACGTACCGGGCCGCCGCCGTCTTGAGGCCGGAGAAGGAGAACGCGAAGCGCTGCTGGTCACGCCTGCCCAGCAGCGGTCGCGGGAAGCCGACGGCCGTGGGGTCGCCACCGATGGCGGCCGCCGACACCGCGGGACCGCCCGGATAGCCGAGCTCGAGGAGCCGGGCCACCTTGTCGAAGCACTCCCCCGCCGCGTCGTCGAGGGTGTCCCCGAGATGGAGGATGGGGTCGGTGGCGAGATCTTCCACGAGCAGCAGGGAGCTGTGTCCTCCCGAGACGATCAGGGCCACGCAACGCTCCGGCAGCGGCCCGTGTTGCAAGGCGTCGGCAGCCACGTGCCCGGCAGCGTGGTGGACGCCGTAGAGCGGAACGCCGAGTGCGAGCGCCAGGCCCTTCGCCATCGCGACGCCGACCTGGAGCGCCGTGGCGAGTCCCGGGCCAGCCGTCACCGTCACCGCGTCGACGTCGCCGTAGTCCATGCCGGCGTCCTCCAAGGCGGCTCGGAGCACCGGAACGGCGGCCTCCAGATGCGCACG
>JBBSIN010000091.1:0-3616 GCA_038232055.1 Mycobacteriales bacterium | reverse complement strand
TCGAACGCTGCTTCAACCGGCTCAAGCAGTGGCGCGGCATCGCCACCCGCTATGACAAGAACGCCCGCAACTATCGAGCCGGCGTCCTGCTCGCCGCGACCATCCTCTGGACCCGACCGTGATCGGAGAGACAGGCCCTAGTCGTTCCCGTCACGGTGCAAGCTCAGCGCGATGCCGTCGAGGATGTCGTGCTCGCTGGCGACGAGCTCGTCGAACCCGAAGCGGGAGACGATCCGTTCGAGCACCAAAGCTCCGGCCGCGATCACGTCGACGCGACCGCGATGCATGACGGGAATCGCCGCGCGCTCGTCCCGTCCGGCGCTGAGCAGGCGCGACGCGATGCCGGCCACGTGGTGGCTCGAGATTCGGGCGTGGTGGATGCTGGCGGCGTCGTACGCCGGCAGGTCCAGCGCCATGGCCGCGACGGTGGTGACGGTGCCGGCCAGGCCGAGCAGGGTTCGGGCCCCCCGGGGAGGCACGACCCGCTCGACCTGCTCGAGGGCCCGGTCGACGTCGGCCGTCGCGGCCGCCACCTGACCCGCGGTCGGTGGGTCAGCGGAGAAGTGCCGCTCGGTGAGCCGGACGCAGCCGATGTCGACCGAGACGGCCGCCTCGGCGGTGTCTCGCCCGACGACGAACTCGGTCGAGCCGCCGCCGATGTCGACGACGAGGTACGGCCCGTCGAGCACCGCGCCGTCGCGTCTCGGCCCGTCGAGTACCGGTCGGGCCAGCTCCTGTGTCGCGCCGAAAAAGGACAGCGCCGCCTCCTCGGCGCCGGTCACGACTTCGGGGCGCACGCCGAGGATGTCCAGTACGCCGTCGACGAACTCCTCCTGGTTCGACGCGTCGCGGATCGCGCTGGTGGCGACCATCCGCACCCGTTCCGCGTCGAGCCGGCGGATGTCCTCCGCGTAGCCGCGCAGTGCGCCGAACGTGCGGTGAAGTGCCGCTGCCGACAGCCGACCGGTACGGTCGACGCCCGCACCCAGCCGGACGATTTGCAGCCGGCGCGCGACGTCCGTCAGCGTCACTCCGGGGGCGTCCCGACGGACGTCGCCCCGGGCGTCGGCAATGAGCAGGCGCACCGAATTGGTGCCGCAGTCGATCGCCGCCACCCGGGTCACGGCGCCACCTCGACGCACGGACCCGCGGCGCCCCAGGCGGGCAGCATGCCCAGCGCCTCGTCGCCGAACGGATCGACCCCGGGGCCGACGGCGAGGGCGTGCGCGACGAGCACGTGCAGGCACTTGACCCGGCCCGGCATGCCACCCACGGTGGGCGATCCGGGCAGCACCTCGATCGCGTCGCGCCGGGCAAGGTAGGCGTCGGTCGCCGCCCGGTACGCCGCCCGCAGCGCCGGATCGGTGTCCAGCCGACCGGTCATCTCCTGCATCAGGCCGGCCGCCTCCAGCCGTCCCACGGCAGAACAAGCCCGGGGGCAGGTCAGGTAGTACAGCGTCGGGAACGGAGCGCCGTCGGGCAGGCGGGGCGCCGTCTCGACGACATCCGGAAGACCGCACCGGCAGCGGTGAGCCACCGCTCGCAACCCACGCGGCGGCCGGCCGAGCGCGGCGGCGACCGCGGCGCTGTCTTGGGGGTCGACGCCGCCGGTCATCTCGGCGACGACGACCGGCGCCCTGACTCCTCGACGCTCGTCCAGAGCCGGTCGTACCAGGAACTGCCGCCGCGTGGGCGGGCCACCGAAGCCGTCAGACGCCGCTGCGCCGGCTTGGCCGGGCGGATCACGACGAAGGCCGTCTCGCCCGGCATCAGGTAGTGCAGTCGCTTACGTGCCTGGGTGCGGACGTACGTCGGATCCTGCCAGCGCCGGTCCTGCACCTCCAGGGCACCCACCCGCAGCTGGGCCGCCGCATTCTCGGCGCGCAAGGAGTTGATCTCCCCGCGCTGCGCGAAGAACTCCCGTAGCGGATAAGCGAGAGACAGGACGACGGCACACACCGCGATGGCGAGGAGCGCGGCGCGACCGGTCAGGCTCGCCCGCCGCTTCGGCGGGGCCGGATCGGCCGGCGGCACCGGGACCAGCGGGCCGAGGCGGCGCCGTACTACCGAAGGCCGACGGAGTGCCTTGCTCCTTGCCCGACGCTCGGGAATTGGGCGGCCGGCGGGGCGGCGGCGCGGCAGGCGCATGCGCTACGGCCGCCCGTCGCCGGCGGAGAAGCGGGGAAAGGCGGCGGCGCCGGCGTAGCGTGCCGCGTCGTCCAGCTCCTCCTCGATGCGGAGCAGCTGGTTGTACTTCGCGACCCGCTCGCTGCGCGCCGGCGCGCCGGTCTTCAGCTGGCCGCAGTCCGTTGCAACCGCCAGGTCGGCGATCGTCGTGTCCTCGGTCTCGCCCGAGCGGTGGCTCATCATGCACCGGTATCCCGAGCGGTGCGCGAGTGCGACCGCGTCGAGCGTCTCCGTCAACGTGCCGATCTGGTTCACCTTGACGAGGAGGGCGTTCGCCGCCCCTTCGGCGATGCCCCGCGCGAGCCGCTCCGGGTTGGTGACGAAGATGTCGTCCCCCACGATCTGCACTCGGCTGCCGACGGTGGCCGTCAGCGAGCTCCAGCCGGCCCAGTCGTCCTCCGCCAACGGGTCCTCGAGCGACACGATCGGGTACGCGCCGAGCAGCTCGGCGTAGTACGCCGCCATGTCGTCGGCGCTCTTCAGGGCCCCCTCGAACCGGTAGCCGCCCGCCGCCGAGTCGTAGAACTCGGTGGCGGCGACGTCGACGGCGAGCGCGACATCGGTTCCCGGCGCGAGGCCGGCCGTGCCGATCGCCTGGAGGATGAGGTCGAGCGCCTCGCGGTTGGCCGGCAGGTCCGGGGCGAAGCCGCCCTCGTCACCCACGCTGGTGGTCAGACCCTTTTCCTTCAGCACGCTCTTGAGGGCGGCGTAGACCTCTGACCCCCACTGCAGCGCCTCGGCGAAGGTGGTGGCGCCGATCGGAGCCACCATGAACTCCTGGATGTCGACGGTCGTGTCGGCGTGGGCGCCGCCGTTGAGGATGTTCAGCATCGGCACCGGCAGGACGTGCGCGGTCGGGCCGCCGACGTAGCGGTAGAGCGGCAGCCCCGCCGAATCCGCCGCGGCGCGGGCGACCGCCAGCGACACGCCGAGGATCGCGTTGGCGCCGAAGCGGGACTTGTCGGGCGTGCCGTCGAGGTCGACGAGTGCCTGGTCGACGAGCCGCTGCTCGGTCGGGTCGTAACCGACGATCTCCGGCCCGATGTCGTCGACCACGGCGGCGACGGCCTTCTGGACGCCCTTGCCGCCGTAGCGCTTCCCGCCGTCCCGCAGCTCGACGGCCTCGAACGCGCCGGTCGAGGCACCGCTTGGTACGGCGGCCCGCGCGATGGTGCCATCGTCGAGGGCCAGCTCGACCTCGACGGTGGGGTTGCCGCGCGAGTCGAGGATCTCGCGGGCACCGACGGCTTCGATGACAGGCACGGGAAAGCTCCTGGGTGTCGTCGTACGCCCCCGCCCTTATGCACCCCGCCTACGAAGACACCCAGCAGCATTACCCGTCCCCACATCAAAACCCTAGGGTCCCGACCAAAAAGACACACTCCCCGCAACCCCACCAAACACGGCGAAGACGACCACACAAATAGCC
>JBBSIN010000090.1:0-3794 GCA_038232055.1 Mycobacteriales bacterium | reverse complement strand
CTGGTCGAGGTCTTCGACGGTACGCCGGAGGACCGCTGGCCGAGCACCTGCGAACGGCTCGGCAAAGAGCTGTCAGCCGCCCACGAAGGGCTGCGCTTCCAGGTCGTGCGTGCACCGGCGGGCTCCCTGCCGCGGTTCGAGCTCAAGGCCCGGCGGCTGGTCGACCTGCGCACCGCTCTCAAAAGGGCGTAGCGTTCGTGCTACGGTTGCCGCATGGCAGAGCCGATCAGCCAGCGCGACCTGCGTAACGACAGTGGCGCCATACTTCGGCGAGCCGAGGCCGGAGAGACCTTCGTGGTCACCCGTAACGGGGTGCCCGCTGCATCGCTGGGCCCGGTGCGTCGGCGGATGTTCATCTCTCGCGCAGAGCTGATGCGAGCAGCGCCCCACGCGCCGGTGATCGATCCGCAGCGTTTCCGCGCCGACGTGGACGCCGTACTGGACCAGCGCGCCGGGTGAGTGACATCCGGCGAGGGCTGCTGGACACCTCCGTGATCATCGACCTGCCGCGCCTACCGGCCGACGCGCTTCCGGCGGAATCGGCTATCACCACCATCACGGTGGCTGAGCTCGCAGCCGGCCCGCATGCGACGCCTGACGCCACCGAACGAGCGGCTCGACAGCAGCGGCTGCAGTGGGTGGAAGGGACGTTCGACGCATTGCCGTTCGATATCGATGCCGCCCGCGCCTATGGCCGCCTCTACGGCGCAACGCTGGCCACCGGGAGAAGTGCACGCCGACGTGTCACCGACCTGCTGATCGCGGCGGTAGCCGTTTCCCACGGCCTCCCGGTGATCACGAGGAATCCAGCCGATTTCGCCGGCCTGGACGCGGTCGTCGAGGTCATCGCCGTCTGAAGGCCCGGGGCCGGCCGCCGGGTGGACAACATCATCGTCGAGCCCGGACGTGCGGAGGCGGGCATCGACGCACTTCTCGCCCGACCGGAGGTGGCATTCCTGCACAGCCGCAACGTGCTGGCTGGCTGCTGGATGTTCACCGTCCGGCGGACCCCGGTGTAGCAGGCGCTTCTCGACGTTACGAGCCGTTGCTACAGCTCCTGCACCGAGCGGGACAGCAGGCAGAACTCGTTTCCTTCGGGGTCGCCGAGGACCACCCAGCTCACGTCCGGTCCCTGCCCGACGTCGACCCGGTGCGCACCGAGGGCAAGCAGCCGGTCGAGCTCCTGGGACGTGGCCACGCCGTCTGCGCGGAGGTCGAGGTGCAGGCGGTTCTTGACCACTTTGGCCTCTGGTACCGGGACGACGTCGATCGTCGGCCAGGCACCGTCTGACGGGCCGATGCTGACGCCGCCGGTGTCCTCCTCGACCACCTCCCACCCGAGTACGGCGCACCAGAAGTCGGCGACCACCCGCGGCTGGACGGCGTCGATGGCAAGAACGGCGAGGCGGCTCGGCATCCCGGCATCATGCCGGACGTCCCCGCCCTTGCCGTCGTACGATCGCGGCGTGGGCACCGACCTGATCGGCCGGCCGACCGAGCCGGCCGAAGACGAGCTGCTCGAGGTCTACGCCCGGCTGCGGTCGCTCGCCGCCCGCGACGACCTTGCGCCCTGCGTGACCGCCAACGTGCGTTCGGCGCTCGCCGCCTGCTGGAACGCGATCAACGACCTCGGGCTGGACTACGAGCACCTGCTCGACGTCGGCGTGTGAGTCGCCGGTGAAGGTCGCCATCGTCGGCGGCGGTCCGGCCGGACTCTTCCTCGGCATCCTGCTGCGCTCGGCCGATCCGGCGACCTCGGTGACGGTCTACGAACGCAATGCGCTGGCTGACACCTTTGGCTTCGGCGTCGTGTTCTCCCAGGAGACGCTGGACAACCTGGAGGCGGCCGACCCCGAGTCGCTGCGCCGGATCTCGGCGGCGTTCCGGTCGTGGGAGACGATCGAGATGCGCTTCCGCGGTCGGACGATGCGGTCGAACGGGCATGCCTTCGCCGCGCTTTCGCGCAAGGACCTGTTGCGAATCCTGGCCGAGCGTGCCAGCGGGCTGGGCGTCGAGTTGCGCTTCGGCGCCGAGGTCCCGCAGCTCGCGGCCCTGGGCGACGCCGACCTCGTCGTCGGTGCCGACGGCGTGAACAGCGCCGTACGCCGGGCATTGTCCGACCAGTTCTCCCCCACGGTCGACGTACGCCGGTCGAGATACACCTGGTTCGGTACGACGGCGCCGTTCGACGTCTTCCACTTCCTCTTCGCCGAGACCGAGTTCGGCCTCTTCCAGGCACACGTCTACCCCTACGACGCCGAGCACTCGACGTTCATCGTCGAGACCGACCCGGCGACGTGGAAGCGGGCTGGCCTGGACCGCTTCGCCGCCGTACCGCTGCGACCCGGGCAGACCGACGAGGCCAGCCTGGCGTTCTGCGAGCGGCTGTTCGCCGGGCACCTCGACGGCCACCCGTTGGTGGGGAACGCGTCGCGGTGGCTGGAGTTCAGCACGGTCCGCAACGCCACCTGGTCGGTGGACAACGTCGTACTGCTCGGGGACGCGGCACACACCGCCCACTTCTCGATCGGCTCCGGCACAAAGCTCGCGATGGAGGACGCGATCGCGCTGGCCGGCGCGCTGCGGACGTACGACGACCTGCAGACGGCACTGAAGGAGTACGAGGCCGAGCGCCGGCCGCTGGTCGCCTCCGTGCAGCGGGCGGCGCAGGCGTCGCTGGAGTGGTTCGAGGGCGTGCAGCGCTACCTCACGCTCGAGCCGGAGCAGTTCTTCTTCTCGCTGCTCACCCGCAGCCAGCGGGTCACCTACGACAACCTCAAGCTGCGCGACCCCGACTTCGCCGCCGGCCTCGACCGCTGGTTCGCCGGCAGAGCCCGGGCTTCCGGGCTCGAGGTGGCCGACGGAACGCCGCCGATGTTCTATCCGTTGCGGCTGCGCGAGTTGTCGCTGCGCAACCGGATCGTGGTCTCGCCGATGGCGCAGTACTGCGCGGTCGACGGCGTACCGACCCGCTGGCACCTCGTCCACCTGGGGTCGCGCGCCGTCGGCGGTGCCGGGCTGGTCTTCACCGAGATGACCTGCGTCTCGCCGGAGGGCCGGATCACCCCCGGCTGCCCCGGCCTGTGGAACGACGAGCAGGCGACGGCCTGGGCCGAGATCGTCGACTTCGTCCACGGCGAGAGCGACGCTGCGATCGGGCTGCAGCTCGGCCACTCGGGCCGCAAGGGCTCCACGAAGCTCATGTGGGAGGGCAACGAGGAGCCGCTCGACGACGGCAACTGGCCGGTCATGGCCGCCTCCCCGGTGCCCTACAAGCCCTACGGCCAGGTCCCCCGCGAGATGACGCGCGCGGACATGGACGAGGTGCGGGAGCAGTACGTCGCCGCGGCCCGGCTCGGTGCCGAGTGCGGGTTCGACCTGCTCGAGCTGCACTATGCCCACGGCTACCTGATGTCGGGGTTCATCTCGCCGCTGTCCAACCTGCGGACCGACTCCTACGGCGGCGCCCTGGACGCCCGGCTGCGCTTCCCGCTCGAGGTCTTCGACGCCGTACGGGCGGTGTGGCCGGCAGGGCGGCCGATGTCGGTTCGGATCTCGGCCACCGACTGGACGCCGGGCGGGCTGGTCGGCGACGACGCGGTGGCCATCGCGCGCCGGCTGGCCGACCACGGCTGCGACATCGTCGACGTCTCGACCGGACAGACCTCGCTGGACGCGAAGCCGGACTACGGGCGGCTCTACCAGACGCCGTACAGCGACCGGATCCGCAACGAGGTCGGCATCCCGACGATGACCGTCGGCGCGGTGTCCTCGGTGGACGACGCGAACACGAT
>JBBSIN010000089.1:0-4202 GCA_038232055.1 Mycobacteriales bacterium | reverse complement strand
CCGCTTGTCCTGAGCCCGGCGGATGAACTCGCCCCGCAGCCGCGCCCGGGTCGTCCGTGGCGGGACGGCCTTGGCCTCGAAGATCGCCAGGTCGCTCGTCACCCTGGCCATCGCCCCGCGGCGCTCGAGCAGGTAGTAGAGCCCCCGGCTGCGGTTGACGTCGTGGTAGGCGAGGTCGAGCTGGGCGACGCGCGGTGAGGACAGGGGCAGGTCGTACTTGGCCCGGTAACGCTCGATGAGCTGGTACTTCGCCACCCAGTCGATCTCGCGGGCCACCAGGTCCAGGTCGCCGGTCGAGACCGCCCGCATGGTGCGTTCCCACAGCTCGAGCACCCGGGCGGTGGTCGGGTCGGCGCCGCGCCGGGCGATGAAGTCGGTCGCCTTGCCCAGGTACTCCGCCTGGATGTCGAGCGCGCTGGCCTCCCGCCCGTTGGCCAGCTTGACCCGCCGCCGGCCGGTGATGTCGTGGCTGATCTCGCGGATCGCCCGAATCGGGTTCTCCAACGTGAGGTCGCGCAGTACCACTCCAGCCTCGATCATGCGTAGCACGAGGTCCGTCGTACCGATCTTGAGCAGGGTGGTGGTCTCACTCATGTTCGAGTCCCCGACGATCACATGCAGCCGGCGGAACCGCTCCGCGTCGGCGTGCGGCTCGTCCCGCGTATTGATGATCGGCCGAGATCGGGTGGTGGCCGAGGAGACGCCCTCCCAGATGTGCTCTGCGCGTTGGCTCACGCAGTAGACCGACCCGCGCGGCGTCTGCAGGACCTTGCCCGCGCCGACCAGCATCTGGCGGGTGACCAGGAAGGGGATCAGTACGTCGGCCAGCCGGCTGAACTCACCGTGCCGGCCGACCAGGTAGTTCTCGTGGCAGCCGTAGGAGTTGCCGGCCGAGTCGGTGTTGTTCTTGAACAGGTAGATGTCGCCGGCGATGCCCTCTTCCCGCAGCCGGCGCTCGGCGTCCTTCAGCAGCCCTTCGAGGATTCTCTCGCCGGCCTTGTCGTGGGTCACCAGGTCGACCGGGCTGTCACACTCCGGCGTGGCGTACTCCGGATGGCTGCCCACATCGAGGTAGAGCCTGGCGCCGTTGCGCAGGAAGACGTTGCTCGAGCGTCCCCATGAGACGACCCGGCGGAACAGGTAGCGGGCCACCTCGTCCGGCGAGAGCCGGCGCTGCCCGCGGAACGTGCAGGTGACGCCGTACTCGTTCTCGAGCCCGAAGATCCGCCGCTCCATGCTTTCAACAGTACGGCGGCACGAAGCGCAGACCGGTGCCGCTCCAGAACTGGGCGCCGCTCAGCGCCGGCGAGCCCGAGCCGTCTCCCGGTCGTTGGCCGTCTGCAGCGCCTCGACGAGCTCCTCCTTGGTCATCCTGGACCGACCGGCGACGTCGAGGCGCTGAGCCAGCTCGTAGAGGTGCGCCTTGCTGGCATTGGCGTCGACACCACCGGCGGTCGGGCCGCCGCGTCGAGCCGGCCCACCGCCGCGCGCCGCCTGGTCGTCCGACGGTCCCTTTCCGGCCTTGGGCTCCCAGTGATCCCCCACCTTCTCGAAGCCGTGCTTGACGGCCGCGAAGGCCACCCGGTGGGAGGCTTGCTCGTCCCCTTCGTAGGTTTCCCGCGCGGACTCGAGGGTGGCGAGAAACGTCTCCTGCGCCTTGTCATCCGAACGTTCCAGAGTCGACGGCAAGCTGTCGCGGGTGGTCTTGGGCCGGTTGGGCATGCGGGCTCCCGTTCAGGTGGTTGCGTGCGGGCCGTCACCCACGTCGCCGCCGGTCTCGAGTGGAACAGGGGTGTCCGGCGTACCGATCAGACGTTCCAGTTGGGGTCCGGTGAGCCGGCGGAACTTCCGTCGCGGTCTGGTGCGATCCAGCATCGCCACCTCGAGCTGCGACGGAGCCAGCGCGCGCGGCTCCCCGCCGGACTGGGCGAGAGCCCCAACCGCGAGTGGCAGCGCCTCCGCCAGCGGTAAGCCGTCCCGGTGCTGCTCGCGGAGCCGGGCGGTGATGGGCTCGGCCAGGCCCCCCATCGCCACGAACCCCTTCTCGTCGGCCACCGACCCGTCGTAGGTCAACCGGTACATCTGGTCCTCGTCCGGGGTGTCGCCGACCTCGGCGACCACGATCTCTACTTCGTACGGCTTCGACTCCTGGGTGAAGATCGTGCCCAGGGTCTGCGCGTAGGCGTTGGCGAGCCCGCGGCCGGTGACGTCGCGGCGGGCGTAGGAGTAGCCGCGCAGGTCGGCTAGCCGGACGCCGGCGACGCGGAGATTCTCGAACTCGTTGTACTTCCCGACCGCGGCGAACGCGATCTGGTCGTAGATCTCGCTCACCTTGTGCAGCGTGGTCGAGGGGTTCTCGGCGACGAAGAGGATCCCGTCGGCGTAGGTCAGCACGACCACGCTGCGCCCGCGGGCGATGCCCTTGCGGGCGTAGTCGGCCCGATCCTTCATCAGCTGCTCGGGCGAGACGTAGAACGGCATGCTCACGGGCGGGAAGCCTCCGGATCGTCGGACCTGGGCATCGGGAGTACGCCGGTCAGCCGTGCAGCGGCGCCGGCGGGCCGCCCGGGCTGGTCATCCGCTCGGCCAGCACGGTTGCGACGGTCGCGCCCACCTCGTCGTCGGGCAGCCGGCGGAAGCCGTCGGCCGTGACCGCCACGACCACCGGGAAGATCTGGCGGGTGAGGTCCGGCCCGCCGGTGGCCGAGTCGTCGTCGGCCGCGTCGTAGAGCGCCTGGACGCAGGCCAGTACGGCGTCGGATTCGGCCATGTCGTCGCGGAAGAGCTTCTTGAGCGCACCGCGGGCGAAGACCGACCCGGAGCCGACACCGTGGAAGGAGTGCTCCTCGTAGCGCCCGCCGGTGATGTCGTAACTGAAGATCCGGCCGGTCTCGGTCTCGAGGTCGTAGCCGGCGAACAACGGCAGCACGGCGAGCCCCTGCATCGCCATCGGCAGGTTGTTGCGGATCATCGTCGAGAGCCGGTTCGCCTTGCCGTCGAGGGACAGCGTGGTGCCCTCGATCTTCTCGTAGTGCTCGAGCTCGACCTGGAACAGCCGCACCATCTCCACCGCGAAGCCGGCGGAACCGGCGATGCCCACACAGGAGTACTCGTCGGCTTGGAAAACCTTCTCCATGTCCCGCTGGGCGATGACGTTGCCCATCGTCGCGCGGCGGTCTCCGGCCATCACCACGCCGGCTGCCGAGGCGGCAGCCACGATCGTCGTGCCGTGCGGCACCTCGGTCGTCAGGGCGACGCGCGGAACTTGCCGGCGGCCGGGGAGCAACTCGGGCGAATGCGCGCCGAGAAAGTCCGCGAACGACGCGACCCCCGGCGTCAGGAACTCAGCCGGTAGACGCCCGGCGCGACCAGCGTCCGCCACGCATGCTCCTCGAGATAGGCGACGGCCCGCTTGAGCACGTCAGGGTTGTCCTTGAACTGACCAAGTCCGCCGTTGCAGTTGAAGCACAGCATGCCGCGAACGCGTCCGGTGAGGTGCTCGTGATCAACGTGCTCTGCTCGGCCCTCCCGGCAAATAGCGCACAGGCCGGCCTGCGCCGAGATCAATGCCTCTACGTCCGCCGAACCAACACCGTAACGACGCAGAAGATGGTAATGCCGACTGCTCCCATATAGACGTGTGTAGGTCGCCTTAGTCTTCGCATTGTGGCATGGCTTACAGTAACTTCCCCGCCCGTCCCGCGTTGACCTATTCCGCGGGAAGTCGCCGGTTGGCTTGACCCCGCTACAGGCCGGGCATCGCTTGTGGCCTTGAGGGACATTGCTAGAGGGACGGAGACCGGGCAACCCCAACTTTCGGCGGCGATAGCGTTCAGCGGCTCGATGACTAATGCAGGTCTTACAGTAGGAATGCAAGCCGTCCTTAGCTTTGCCGTCTCGATAGAAGCCCTCTAATGGCCTTTCCTCATTGCATGATGAACATCTTCGGACCATTTCTCTATTGGCCCCCTTTCTGGACGTACGAGCGTACAAACTCCTCGGCATTCTGCTCGAGCTCCTCGTCGATTTCGTCGAGCATGGAGTCGACGTCGTCGGACAGTTTGTCGTGCCTTTCCTTGACCGCATCGGTAGCCGCAGTCTCGGTCTCCGCGTCCGTTTCCTTGACCTCCTCGGACCTGCGATTAGCGCGTTGCTGACCGCCGCCGCTGTCCTTGTTCGCCATGCGCTCTCCCAGGTCTCGG
>JBBSIN010000088.1:0-4472 GCA_038232055.1 Mycobacteriales bacterium | reverse complement strand
TTGGTCAGCCGCGCGCCGGAGCGTCGTACGCCGTCTCGTCCGGGTCGTCTCCCCAGCGCCGACGGCGCAAGTCGTCCTGGTCCATGAGGCGGTAGACCTCCCGCTGGACGTTCTCCACGCCAGGGATGTCGGCGAGGCTGAGCTGCCCGCGCTCGCCCGCCGACTCGATGACGAGCGTGCCGCAGCCGAGCATTCGTTCGACGAAACTGCGGGTGAACGAGACGTCGTTGATCCGGTGCAGGGGCACGTCACGGCCGGTGCGCGAGAAGACGCCGGAACGCACCGCGACCCGGCGGTTCGTCAGGACGTAGCTCGTCGTCCGCCACCGCGCGAACGGCCAGACGGACCGCCACGCCAGCAGCGCGATCGCAACGACGAGCACGGCGTACTGCCCGGCGCGGTGCAGGTTGCCGTCGGGCATGGAGAAGATGGCGTACGACGCGACCCCCACGAGAACCGGCACCGCGAGCGCCGGCGCGATCATGGCCTTCCAGTGGGTACGGAGGTCGTGGACGACCTTCTCGCCCTCCCCCAGTGACCGCTCCGGCAGGCTCATAGGGAAGGGCTCGCGCGACCAAGCGGTGCGTCACCAAGCTGTGCGCCACCAAGCGGTGCGTCCGGCCTGCGCAAGTGCTCGACCGCGCCGGCGGCGAACGGGCGACGACCGCCGTCGTCCGCATCGACCAGGAGCCGGCCGGCGTCGTCCACCCCGCTCGCCGTACCGACCACCGTGCCACCCCCCGGGAGGCTGATCCGAACCCGCCGGCCGATCGTCTCGCAGAGCGTGGCGTACGACGGCGGCTGCGCGCCGCCCGCGGCGACCCATGCGGTGTAGTGGTCGGCCAGGCCTCGCAGGATCGAGCGGAGCAGCGGGTCGCGGTCGGTGCTAGCGGCGCCCTCGATGGCGAGGGACGTGGCGTCGGGCAGCTCGTCGAGCTCGGCCTGCCGGGTCGTGACGTTGAGCCCGACGCCCACGACGACGGCGTCGCCGACGACCTCGGCGAGTACGCCGGCCAGCTTGCGGCCGTTCGGCGCGAGCAGGTCGTTGGGCCACTTCAGGCGTACGTCGAGCTCGGCGCGTTCGCGAACCGCCTCGGCGAGCGCGACCCCGCTCAGCAGCGGCAGCCATCCCCACCGCGACGCGGGCACTGCCGGCCGCAGCAGGACGGAGAAGGTCAGGCCGGATCGCGGCGGCGCCGACCAGTTGCGCCCGAGCCGACCACGGCCCGCGGTTTGCGACTCCGCCGCGATGACGAGCCCCTCGCCGGCGCCAGCGCGGGCGGCTACGGCGACGTCGGCCTGCGTCGACGGGGTCTCTGCAACGACCGCGAGGTCCCGCCACAGCGACCCTTCGCCGGTGAGGGCGGCGGAGAGCATCCCGCTGCGCAGCGGCGGCCGGTCGAGGTCGGCGTACGGCGAACCCACGGCCGAAGCGTAGGCGCCGGGCGGCCATACTTCCCGGCATGGCCACCGCCGCAGCCGACCACCCGAGCGAGCCGCCGGCTCCCGACATCCACACCACCGCCGGCAAGCTGGCCGAGCTGTACCGGCGCCACGACGAGGCGGTCCATGCCGGCTCTCAGCGATCGGTCGACGCGCAGCACGCGAGAGGCAAGCAGACCGCCCGTGAGCGGATCGATGCGCTCCTCGACCCCGGCACGTTCGTGGAGACCGACCAGTTCGCGCGGCACCGGACGACGGCGTTCGGGCTGGCCGAGCGGCGGCCGTACGGCGACGGCGTCATCACCGGCCACGGGACGATCGACGGCCGTCCGGTCTGCGTCTACAGCCAGGATTTCACCGTCTTCGGCGGCAGCCTCGGCGAGGTGTTCGGCGAAAAGATCGTCAAGGTCATGGACCTGGCCATGAAGACCGGCTGCCCGGTCATCGGCATCAACGACTCCGGTGGGGCCCGCATCCAGGAGGGCGTGGTCGCCCTCGGGCTGTACGCGGAGATCTTCTATCGCAACGTCATGGCCTCGGGCGTCGTACCGCAGATCAGTCTGGTGATGGGGCCGTGCGCCGGCGGCGCGGTCTACTCGCCGGCGATCACCGACTTCACGCTCATGGTCGACCAGACCTCGCACATGTTCATCACCGGACCCGATGTCATCAAGACGGTCACGGGCGAGGACGTCGGCTTCGAGGAGCTCGGCGGCGCACACACCCACAACACGAAGTCCGGCGTCGCGCACTTCCAGGCGACCGACGAGACGGAGTGCCTGGAGCTGACTAAGGCCTTGCTCTCCTACCTGCCGAGCAACAACCTGGCGGAGCCGCCGTCGTACGAGCCCCTGGGCGACAGCCTGGAGATCAGCGAGGCGGACGCCGAGCTCGACACGTTCATGCCGGACTCCTCCAACATGCCCTACGACATGCACCGCGTCATCGAGTTGGTCCTCGACGACGGCGAGTTCCTCGAGGTGCACGCCCTCTTCGCGCAGAACATCCTGTGCGGGTTCGGTCGCATCGACGGGCGGTCGGTCGGCGTCGTCGCCAACCAGCCCATGCACTTCGCCGGCACACTCGACATCGACGCGTCGGAGAAGGCGGCGCGCTTCGTCCGTACCTGCGACGCGTTCAACGTGCCGATCCTCACCTTCGTCGACGTGCCGGGTTTCCTGCCCGGCACCTCGCAGGAGTGGGGCGGCATCATCCGACGCGGGGCGAAGCTGCTCTACGCGTACGCCGAGGCGACGGTCCCGAAGGTGACCGTCATCACGCGAAAGGCCTACGGCGGCGCGTACGACGTCATGGGCTCGAAGCACCTGCGCGCCGACATCAATCTCGCCTGGCCGACCGCCGAGATCGCGGTGATGGGCGCGCAGGGAGCGGTGAACATCCTCTATCGCCGCGAGCTGCAGGCCGCCGACGACGACGCGGACGCTCGGCGGACGGATCTCGTGGCCGACTACACCGACCACTTCGCCAACCCCTACATGGCCGCCGAGCGCGGCTACGTCGACGCGGTCATCGCGCCGGCGGAGACCCGCCGTGAGGTGGTCCGCGCGTTGCGGCTGCTACGCACCAAGCGCGAGTCGCTGCCGCCGAAGAAGCACGGCAACATCCCGCTCTGAAGCCACGTGCTCCACAACAATCGGCCCATACGATCGTGACGTGGAGCGAGAGGAACCCCGGCTGCTGAGGGTGGTGCGTGGCGAACCGACGCCGGAAGAGATCGCCGCAGTCGTCGCGGTCCTGACGTCGTACGCCGCTGCGGAGGAACCGGCCGCCAGGTCCGTCGTCGCCGTGTGGAGCGACAAGCGGTCGGCGCTGCGGCGGCCGCTGGTGGCAGGCCCGGGAGCGTGGCAGGCGTCGGGCTGGACGAAGGGTGTGCGCACGCGGGCCGACTGGTGAGCCGAGACGGTACGCGTCATCCTCGACGCCACGACCCGATCAGCGGTCCGCTTACAGCCGCTCCAGCACGTCCCCGACCCGCACATTGCCCGGCTCGGCCACCACGGCGCCGACCGCCAGAAGGCCGCCCCGTTCCCGATGGATGGTTCGCAGTACGTCGAGGTCGCGCTCAATGCCGCCGGGCTGCGGACGGGTCGTCATCACGCATCGCTCGATGCGCATACCGACGTCGAGCAGCGCGCCGCCCAGGCGTATCCGGCAGCCGACGAGCGAGTCCTCATCGGCCCCGTCGAGGAGCAGGTTGGTACGGAAACGCCGTGGCGCCCACCGTCCGATGGTCGTCGTCGACACCAGCGAGACGTTGGCCCGGCCCGAATCGTGGAACGCAACGCCGGACCCGTTGAAGGCGTCCCACCGGCTCGTCATCTCGTGCTCGAAGTCAGCGGGGTTCTCGTAGCGACGGTTGACCTGTTCGCTGCTCGACCGCAGGGCGACTAGGCGACCGAGCCAGGCTGACAACGCATCGTCGTCGTCCGCGGTGGACCCGTCCGGCAACGTGATCCGGATGCTGCCGTCGGGGCACATCCGGGCCGTTGCGAACAGCATCGCTGGGACGCGGCGCGCGGTCAGCCCGAGGCCGGTCTCCACATCGAAGATGGCGAACTGACGGTCGCCCTGAAGGCCGTGTGGAGTCACCGGCAGCGAGTCGAGCTGCTCACCCTGGAGCGACTTCACCGGAAACCGCCACACCTCCAGTAGCCGCATGGGCTCGCACAGTAGAGCCATTGCCCGTGCTCGGCAATGAGTCAGGGCCCTGTCCACGGTGGCCGGGTTGGGAATGGTTTCTGTCCCAGCCGGCAGATACAATCGAACACATGTTCGAGGATGTGTCGGGAGCCGAGCTGGCCGCCGTGGTCGCCGCCACCGCGGTCGCCGAGCTCTCCGGGGAGCACCTGGTCGACTTCCTCACCGCCACCTCCCGACTGATCGGCTGGGCGCAGTCCCGCCAGTTCGACGCGAGTTCGCCTCGGCCGAGATCGCCGCCGCGCTCGGCTACTCCCGCCCCCGCGCGGACCGCCTCCTCGACCTCGCGCTGTTCCTGCAGCCGCTGCCGG
>JBBSIN010000087.1:0-5160 GCA_038232055.1 Mycobacteriales bacterium | reverse complement strand
GTCCCCGTGCCGAGCTCGTAACCCGGCGGGTTGGTGCCGCCGACCATCATGTAGAAACACAGGCCCTTCATGCCGCGAGCTATCGACACCGCGTAGAGGAGCTCCATCGCGCCGCTCGGCAGATAGGTCGCGTTGGAGGCCTGGATCTCCATGGTCACAGCCGGCTCCGGTCCCCGCCAGGCGTGGTAGGCCTCGTGCGTGCTGACGATCGCGGCGACTTTCGGCTCCCGAGAGCTTGCCGGACCGAACAGCGACGAGTAGACCTCGTTGGTGAGCTGCAACGGCAGGTCGCGACCGGGCGCCCGGCTGCGGAACCGCCCTGCGGTGAGCGGAAGCAGGTAGGGGTGCAGCATCGACACCGGCGTCGTCGTGTCGTGCGTGCGCAGGCAGCCGTAGAGGAACTCGACGTACCGGTCGACGCAGGAGAGCTTGAACTCGAACCAGTCGAGGTGCCGCACGAGGTCGTCGCGGCTCTCGGGCCCGGTCAGCGGCGGCCTGAGCTCCTCCGCCGCGCCGGCCGACGTGCGATGCGCGTCGTTGACCGCGTCGAGATCGCCGTAGCGCCCGAGCAGCCAGCTCGCGTAGAGCGATGGGCCACCGTTCGGGCGTACCAGCACGGGGTTGTAGTCCGTGGCGGTCGGATCGCCGGCGAGGCGTTGCCAGTACGACGGCTCGTCGTCGATCTGCACGTTGACGATCGGTCCACCGGCACCGGCGAGGTGGCCGCTGACAGCAGGCAACACCGCGTCGTACCAGTCGCGACAGGCGTTCTGGAACAGTGGCGCGTCGTAAGTGAGCACCGGGTAGGGGTCGATCGCCGTCGGCGTGCCGTCCACCCGCAACGCGAGCACCTGCGGATGGCGCTCCCAGAGCCAGGTCGGCAGGCCGCCGCCGCGCCACTCCGAGGTGATGTAGGGGCCGGGCCGCAGGATGCACTGCAGGCCGGCGGCGGCGATCGCGTCGAGCGCCCCCAGGAGGTTCTTCTCGGCGCAGGTGGCGCCGGTCAGGTCCATCTGGTCAGGGCGTGCTTGGTGCCAGTTCCACGGCACGTACGTGCTGACGGCGGTGAGGCCGGCCCGGGCCATCAGCGTCAGCCGGTGGGCCCACTCGTCGGCCGGGACGCGAAAATAGTGGAACTCACCCGCCAACAAAAAGGCATCCTCCGCGAGCCACTGCGCCCCTGCCACGTCCACCTCCGGCGAAAGTAAGACAGGAGGTCCTACCGGTATTCGGCAACGAATACAAGGACCCCATCAGGTAGTGACAGGTGATGGCAGTCGGGGCTACCGTCCTGCGCGTGGCGACTGTGACCTTCGTCGAGGCGACGCGGACATATCCGGGGAGCACCGCTCCGGCGGTCAACCGGCTGCAGCTCGACGTCGCCGACGGAGAGCTGGTCACGCTGGTCGGCCCGTCGGGGTCCGGCAAGTCCACTGCGCTGCGGATGCTCGCCGGGCTGGAGTCGGTCGACTCCGGAGAGATCATGGTTGGCGACGACGTGATCACCGGACGAGCGCCGAAGGACCGCGACCTGGCGATGGTCTTCCAGAGCTACGCGCTCTACCCGCATATGAGCGTCGCGGCGAACATCGGCTTTCCGCTGCGGATGCAGGGCATCGGCAACGACGAGCGGACGCGCCAGGTCGAGCAGGTCGCCGACGTGCTCGGCCTCGCACCGTACCTCTCGCGTCGCCCGCGCCAGCTCTCCGGCGGTCAGCGGCAGCGCGTCGCGATGGGCCGTGCGATCATCCGCCAGCCGCGGGCCTTCCTCATGGACGAGCCCTTGTCCAATCTCGACGCGCAACTGCGGACGCAGACCCGGGCCAGCCTCGCAGAACTGCAGGCGCGGCTCGGCGTCACCACCATCTATGTCACCCACGACCAGGTCGAGGCCATGACACTCGGGCATCGGCTGGCCGTGCTCAAGGATGGCTTCCTGCAGCAGTACGGCACACCGCGCGAGCTCTACGACCGGCCGGTCAACACCTTTGTCGCGGGTTTTCTCGGATCGCCGGCAATGAACCTGCTCCCGGGACGCTGCGGACCCGAGGGTGTGCTCGCCGGTGGCGCCATGCTGCCGGTCGAGCGCTCGACGCTCGCCGTCGCCCGCGGACCGGTCGTGGTCGGCGTGCGCCCGGACCTTCTCGACGTGGCGGTTGCCGAAGCGCCGCGGGCCCTGCAGGCCCGGGTCCGGGTGACCGAGGACCAGGGGTCCCTCGCCTACGTCCATGCGACGTTGACCAGCAGCGACACTCCGGACGTCGAGGTCATCGGCAGGGGCGAGCCGGGTGCGCTGCCGCCGGCCGGCTCCGACGTCTGGCTGGTGCCGCGTGCGGGCTCGCTGCATCTCTTCGACGAGGCGACGGGCGCGCGACTGACCGCCTGAGACCTACGTGTCGGGCTGGGCGGAATCAGCCTGCTGCGGCGGAAGTCTTCTGCAGCCGCGCTTCTACCGACATCCGGGTCGGGATCGACGGCACCGCTCCGGCTGCTTCGACGCAGAGAGCACCCGCAGTTACGGCACGTCCGACCGCCAGCGGCATCGGGTCCCCGCCGGCGAGGGCTGCCGCGAGGAAGCCGACGAACGTGTCGCCCGCGCCCGTGGTGTCAACCGGATCGGCCCGGACGCCGGCCGTCCGGGTCGGGCGGCCGTCACGAGTCACGTGCACGGCTCCGCGAGCACCGAGGGTCACGATGACGTCGGCCACTCGGTGGGTGAGCTCCATCGCCGCCTCCACCGGGTCGGCGACTCCGGCCAGCGCGACGGCTTCGTGCTCATTGACCACGAGCACGTCGATGAGTGAGAGCAGCGACTCGTCGAGCGGCTGAACCGGGGAGGCGTTCAGCAGCACCGTAATGCCGGCGGAGCGGGCCAGCTCCGCCGCCTCGGTGACGGCTGACAGCGCGACCTCGAGCTGCATCAGCAACACCGAGGATCGCTCGATCACCGACCGACCTTCGGCCGACAACGCTGTCATTGTGGCGTTGGCGCCGGCGTCGACAACGATCGTGTTCTCCCCCGTCGCCTGCACCACGATCAGCGCGGCTCCGCTGGGCACACCGACGCCGGCCACCGCGCAGGTATCGACGCCGGCTTCCTCCATTGTGGCGAGGAGCTCGCGGCCGGCGTCGTCCTGCCCGACCGTCCCGACCATCGCCGTGACAGCACCGGCTCGCGCCGAGGCGACGGCCTGATTGAGCCCCTTGCCGCCGGGATGGCGTTCGTGCCCGCTCGCCAGCACCGTCTCGCCGGCACCCGGCAGGACGGCGACACTCAGGATCAGGTCGAGATTCGCGCTTCCGAGCACGGCGACATCGAAGGTCACGCCGGCAGTGTGACACGGCAGCAGGGCGCCGCCGCCCCGCCGGAGTGCGCGCGGACCTCAGCCGGTGGCGGTCACCGGTTGCCGTGCCAGTCCAGAACGAGCACCGTGGCATCGTCGCGCACGTCGCTGCCCTGGTAATCCTGCAGGAGCCGGATGAGCTGGCGGACGGCCTCGTCGGGGCTGGCCATGGCGGTGGCCAGGATCGCACCCTCCAGGCGTTGCTCGCCATAGGGGACGCCTCCTTCGTGCGCCGACGCTTCGAGGACACCGTCGCTGACGATGACGATCCGGTCGCCGGCGTTCAGCCGGAACCTCTGCTCGACGTACAGCGTGGCCTCGAACATTCCTATCGGTAGCTGGGCGTCGAGCTCGATCGTCTGAACCCGATCGTGGCGCAACACGAATACCGGAGGATGCCCGGCATTGACGGCACACACCTGGCCGGTGCTGAGGTCGACGGTCATGGCCAGAGCGGTGACGAATTGATCGCCGCCATACTCCCCGAACACGACCCGGTCGGCTGAGCGCACCTGATCGATCAGCGCCAGACCGCTTCGCCGGGAGTTGCGAAGCGCGCCGTTGGCCAGGGTGCCCAGCAGGCTGGCCCGCAGCCCGTGTCCCATGGCGTCGGTGACGGCGACCGTCAGCTCGTGCGGCTGCACGCTGTAGTCGAAGAGGTCACCGCCGACCTCGTAGGCCGGGACGAGCTGGCCGGCGAGGGCAAACGATTCGCAGGCATAGGCCCGCACCGGCAGCTGTGTCCACTGGATCTCCGCCGGTAATTCGAGCGGGCGCTCCCGCCGGGCCCGTTCGACGGTATCGGTGTAGTTGCCGGCGGTGACCAGCGCGTATCCCAGCACGACCGCCGCCTGCTGCAGCCCGGACAACACATCCTTCGCCGGCACCGCCGGCAGCCCGACAGCCAGGACTCCGAGCCGTTCGGCCCGCACGCTGACCGGTACGTACACCACGACGCCGGTGGCGCTCTCGCCGATCGTCGTCGTCTGGGAGACGAACGCGCGGCCGGGCTCGCTGCCGTCCACCGGCAGGGATTCGTCGACATCCTCACTGAGCTCATCCCAGCGCCGGAGCCGGAGCAGGTCGTAGTCGGCCAGGTAGATCTCGGAGCTGGTGGCCTCCGCCTCGGTGCGAAGGAATTCTCGTAGCAAAGCGCCGATCGATGTCGGGAACGTGCTGTCCAACAGCGGCAGCAGTCTTCCGACCGCCCGCGTCAACGAGCCGTCTGGACGATTCATCGAGCGGCTCCATGTCGGGTAGGTGGGGCGGGTGTCAGGCCGGCAGCTACCAGCAGAACACGCTGCCGTCCCGAAATCGACCGCCAGCGGTCTACGAGCCGAGCTGGCAGCGCCAAGGTGGTGGTGCCTCCATGCCTGTGACTTGCAGCGCTATCTGGCCGTCACGTCATGTCTACGGTCGATCCAACTGAGGCGATCACGACCAGTGGTGAAGCAGCCTTGTTGTGGGTCGGGACGGACGATCGAGGCGTTGAACTGGAGATCGTGACCGCCGTGCTGCCAGACCTGTACCTGGTCATACATGTCATGCCGACGGCTCTACGGAGGAGATGAAGATGGCAACAAGACGAATCCGGATCAAGGGCGCCGATGTCACCGATGGCGGCAGCATCGATCTGGACGCCGAGGACGTCCGCCTGGCCGACGGCACCAGGCCGACCGAGGCCGGTACTCAAGAACTCGCGCAGCAGGCGCTGCGGACCGCCGGCCGTGGTCGCCCTTCGCTCACCGCTCCAGGAGAGCGCTCGCCTCAGCTACGGCTCACCGTGCCCGAACAGTTGCGCGAGGGTCTCCGGGCG
>JBBSIN010000086.1:0-5373 GCA_038232055.1 Mycobacteriales bacterium | reverse complement strand
GGCCCTCGTAGACCGGCACCTCGCTGCGGCCGATGAAGTCGAGGACCCGCAACGAGTTGTCGGTGCAGTTGCGGACCGGCACGTTGCCGTTGACCGTGGTGACGCCGACCAGGTCCAGCTCGGGGTGCAGGGCGGCGAACAGAATGGCGACCGCATCATCGGTACCGGTGTCGACGTCCAGGATCAGTTTGCGTGCCAACGAGCCCGCCTTTCAATCGCGAAGCCGAGGAAGTCGGCGCGGACGAACGTAATGCTCTGGGGTTGACCTGGGGATCCCCGGACGCCGTACGGCGACTCGCGGGTAGCCTCCGATCTCAACCCGACCTCGCGGTCAACAACTGAACCTCGCGGTCGCCGATCGAGGGGCGTGCCAACGGGTGACCACAATCGCCGCCACGCCCACGTCGTGGCTGGAGCGGGAGATCCCGCGGCAGGGTGAGGTGCTGCGCCGCGCGACCGAGGTCCTTGCCGGACCGGTCGACGGCGTCGTACGTGAGGCGGAGAGCAGGGGCGCCGACGACTGGGTCGTGACGGGGTGCGGGGACAGCCTCTTCGCCGGCCTGTGCGCGGAGGTGTGGTTCGCCCGACTGGCCGGACGGCGCCTCCGCGCGGTGCCGGCCATGGAGCTCTCGCGCTACCTGTACGAGGCGCTCACACCGCGCTCGGTCGTGCTGGCTGTCTCGCACTCGGGAAGCACCGCGCGAGTGGTCGAAGCGGCTCGCGCCGCTCGCTCCCGCGGCGCGTACGTGGTCGCAGTTACGGCGAACGCCGACTCCGAGCTGGTTGCGACCGCCGACACCTGGATCGACAACTCCGTCCACGACGAGCGGTCCAACTGCCGCACCGCGAGCTTCCAGGCGGTGTCGGCGCTGATGCGCATGCTCGCCGAGCGCCTCAGCGCTGCGGCCGGCCGAGGGGCCGCCCGCCCCGTCGTGCCGGCCGGCGCCGTTCAGGCTTTCCTGCAGGATGCGCGCTCGCAGGTCGACGCCATTGACGGCGGGCTTCTGACCGGCGACCACTGGGTCTTCACGGGTGCGGGACTGGGTTATGCAACCGCGCAGTACGGGATGGCCAAGATGTACGAGGCTGCGACCGTGCCAGCGCACGGGAGCGAGCTCGAGCAGATGATCCACTGCGAGATCTTCACCGTGCGGGCCGGCAGCACCGTCGTCATCGTCTGCCCGCGGGGTCGGGCTCTGTCGCGCGCACTGGAGCTGGCCGAGGGCGTGGCGAGGCTACGGGCCAGCGTCCTGGCCATCACCGACGACGACGAGCTGGCAGGCCGGTGCACGGCGGCGGTGCGGCTCCCGGGGATGACCGAGGAGGAGCTGCCTTTCCTGGCGGCAGTTCCGTTGCAGTGGCTCGCGCTGCGCGTCGCTCTCAGCCGGGGCCAGGACCCTGACCTCGTCGCCAACAAGGAGGTCAACCGTCCCCTGATCGACGACTCCCGGCAATGGCGCGACGAGTACCGCCACGACGCGGCGGCCGGGACCGCGAGGTGACCGCGCCCTCGGCCGCCACGGCGTACCTGGAAGCTCTCGGAGCGCTGCTCGACCGAATCCGCACCGAGCAGAATCGGCAGATCGAGCGGGCCTCCGAACTGATGGCGGCATCCATCCGCGGTGGCGGGCTGGTCCACATCTTCGGCAGCGGGCACTCGATGCTGCCCGCTCTGGAGATATTCCCGCGGTACGGCAGCTTCGTGGGGCTGCACCCGATCGTCGACCCGAGGCTGCTGTGGTTCAACGTGCTGGGTTCGTTCGGCGTACCGGAGATGCTCTTCCTCCAGAACACCGAGGGCTACGCCGACGTCCTGCTCGACGGCCAGCACCTCCGCGCCGGGGACGTCCTGCTGGTCTTCTCCCACGGTGGCACCAGCGCCGTCGTGGTGGACGCTGCGCGCTACGCCCGGGACGCCGGCCTGACGGTGGTGGCGATCTCCTCTTCGGAGACCGCCGGCGCACGACCGCGGCACAGCAGTGGCAAGAAGCTGGCGGACCTGGTGGACTTGACCATCGACACGCATGCCCCGCGGGGCGAGGCGTTGGTCGACGTCGATGGGCTGGCAGAGCCGGTAGGCGCCGTAACGACGGTTCTCGCCATGGCCGCGGGTCTCGCCGTCGTAGCTCGGACGGCGCAGCGGCTGGCCGACAGCGGCTACGAGCTCGTGCAGTCGGTGCGCGCCGAGGCCGGCGAGACGGTGGCGTACCGCAAGGTGTACGACGCCTACGAGCGTTCGCTCTCCCGTACGCATCCGCCGGGCTGACGCACCTCCCGGCCCCACGTCGCCCTTCGCACCGCCCGCGGTTACTCAATCCACCGGGAGAACCTCCGATGCGCATCTACTTCGCCGGCCCGCTGTTCACGCCGTACGAGCGGGGCTTCATCGCAAATTGCGCGGCGCGGATCCGGGCCCAAGGCATCGAGGTGTTCGTGCCACACGAAAACTCGCTGCCAGCCGGCGAAGTGACGGCGGCGGCCGTCTTCACCAAGGACGGCGAGGGCCTGTTTCCGGCCAACGCCGTGGTGGCGCTGCTGGACGGGCCGATGGTCGACGACGGCACGGCATGCGAGATCGGCGTGTTCTACGGGATGAAACGGAGCGGGGACCCGACGAAGAAGGGCGTCGTAGGCCTGCTCACCGACTCCCGCAGCATGCAGGCACCCGGCCGCCCGAAGGAGGGACGCAGCCTCAACCTCTACGTGCAGGGCTGCATCGAGGAGATCGGCCAGGTCTGCACCGATCTCGATGAGGTCTTGGCGATCCTCGAACAGTGGCGGGGGGAGCTCGATGACACGGCCGCGACTACTGCTTGATGTCGACACGGGCATCGACGATGCGATCATGCTGCTCTACCTGGGGCGGCAGGACGCCGACATCGTCGCGATCGGCACCGTGCACGGCAACTGCACCGCCGACCAGGCGGCGCGCAACACTCTGCTGACCCTCGAGCGAGCCGGGATGCCGCCGTGCCCGGTGGCAGTCGGAGCACGGCGACCGCTCGCCCAGCCGCTCTCGGTCTCGGCCGACGTGCACGGCGGCGACGGCCTGGGCGACGTCGGGTTCGGCCAGCCAGCCGGGCACCCTTCAACCGAGGCAGCCGCGGGTCAGCTGGTCCGACTGGCCCGCGAGAGCCCCGGCGAGCTGACCGTCATCGCCACCGGGCCGCTGACCAACCTCGCCCTTGCGCTGCTCCTCGAGCCGGAGCTGCCGCACCTCCTGCGCAGCGTGGTCGTGATGGGTGGGGCGGTCTCCTGTCCCGGCAACGCCACGCCACAGAGCGAAGCCAACATCTGGCACGACCCCGAGGCCGCCGACCTGGTGTTGTCGACGGGCTGGGACCTCACGCTCGTCGGACTCGACGTGACCATGCAGGCCGTGCTTCGCGGAGAGCGGCTGAAGCAGCTGGCGGCCGCGGCCACGCCCAGCGCCGAGTTCGCCACCGCGATCCTGCAGCACTATCTCGACGCCTACGAGTCGTACCTGGGGGAGCGGGCGTCGGCGATGCACGACCCGCTCGCCGCCGCGGTGGTGCTCGATCCGTCGTACGTCGGGTGCGTGGACATGGCCATCCACGTGGAGCTTCACGGTCAGCACAGCCGCGGGGCCACGCTGGCCGACCTGCGTGGCTACCCCGCGGACGGCTCAGAGGGCCGCCGGCCGGTTCACGTTGCGATGCAGGTGGATGGCGAGCGCTTCCTCGACGATCTCGTGCAGTCCCTCGTCCGGCCACCGGCATGAGCGACCCGGCCGGGCGGCCGTCGATCGTCGTGGTCGGCAGCACCATGATCGACATGGTCGCCTACCTGGCCCGCGTTCCCGCGCGAGGGGAGACGTTGTTCGGCACCCGGTTCGTCCAGGGCTTCGGCGGCAAGGGCGCGAACCAGGCCGTGATGGCGAGCCGGCTGGGAGCGACCGTCGCGATGGTCAACTGCCTGGGCGATGACACGCTGGGGGACCTCACGCTCGAGAACTTCGGCCGCGAGGGCATCGGCGTGCGGCACGTCACTCGCTCGCCCGGTGCGGCGACCGGCGTTGCGTTCATCTGGGTCGAGCCCAACGGTGACAACCGCATCGTCGTCGTACCGGGCGCGAACGACTCGTTGACCCCCGAGCAGGCGCGCGGGGCCGTCTCCGGCGCCGACCGCGTGGACCTCGTGCTCGGGCAGCTCGAGGTCCCCCAGCCCGGCACCGCAGCCGGTTTCGCGGCCGCCAGGGAGCGGGGAGCGATCACCGTGCTCAACCCCGCACCCGCGGTTCCGCTCGACCCGCAGCTGCAGGCGGTGACCGACTGGCTGACGCCGAACGAGGTGGAGTTCCTCGCCGTGGCAGCCGCCTGTGGCGTCGTGGCGAGTTCCGTGGACGACGCGACGATCTCGGCCGTAGCCGCCGAGACGGGGTTGCGGCTGGCTGTGACCTTGGGCGAGCGGGGGGCGGCGGTCTGCGAGAACGCCGAGGACGTCGTACGGATCCCGGCCCCCGCGGTCGACGCTGTCGACACCACCGGTGCCGGCGACGCATTCGTCGCCGCCTTCTGCTACGGACTGGCGACCGGGTCCGGGGCGCCGCAGGCAGCTGCGGTCGGCTGCGCCTGCGCCTCCTTGAGCGTCACCCGGCACGGAACCCAGACGTCCTTCGCCGTACGCCGGGAGGCGGCCGATCTCCTGCGTCGACTGTCCAGCCGCGACGAGTGAAACCGGACGCCCCCGAACCCACCATCGTCGTGCTCGGCGGGATGACGATGGACGACGTCGCGCTGTCCGCTGTGCCGGGAACGGGACCGGCCCCGTAGCCGCAGGACTAGCGTGTGCGGCTCGCGCTGAGACAAGGGAGAATGACCGTGGACTGGGCGGCGCTGCGGGCGGCGGCCGTCGCCATGGCTGAGCGGGCGTATGTGCCGTACTCCCGGTTCCAAGTCGGGGCCGCGGCCCTGGTGGACGACGGCCGTGTGGTCACCGGCTGCAACGTCGAGAACGCGTCGTACGGGCTCACGCTGTGCGCCGAGTGCGGCGTGGTGTCGGCGCTGCATGCCGGCGGTGGCGGCCGGCTGGTCGCCCTCTCGTGCGTGGCCGGAGAGGACCGCAGGCTGACGATGCCCTGCGGCCGGTGCCGGCAGCTGTTGTGGGAGGCCGGCGGGCCGGAGCTGCTGGTAGCAAGCGAGGATGGCCCGTTGCCCCTGCGCGAGCTGCTACCCCGGGCCTTCGACGCGGTGGACCTGCCGTGACGGCGTACGACGTGGTGGACGTGATCCGCACCAAGCGGGACGGCGGCACGCTGTCGGACGCGCAGGCCGACTGGGTGATCGACGCCTACACCCGCGGCGAGGTGGCCGAGGAGCAGATGTCCGCGCTCCTCATGGCGGTCGTCTGGCG
>JBBSIN010000085.1:0-5626 GCA_038232055.1 Mycobacteriales bacterium | reverse complement strand
TCAACTTCTTCATCCACGATCCGCTCACCGGCGAGGCCTACACCCGCGACCCTCGCAACATCGCCCGCAAGGCCGAGCTCTACCTGACCGGCACGGGTGTCGCGGACACGGCGTACTTCGGCCCGGAGGCGGAGTTCTACATCTTCGACGAGATCCGTTACGACACGACGCCGAGTTCGTCCTACCACTACATCGACTCGGTGGAGGCGGCCTGGAACACCGGCCAGCCGGAGCGATTCGGCGCCAGCACGGCCAACCTCGGCTACAAGCCGCGCTACAAGGGCGGCTACTTCCCGGTCTCCCCCACCGACCACTTCACCGACCTGCGCTCGGAGATGGTGCGCAAGCTGATCGAGGCCGGCATCGAGGTCGAGATGCAGCACCACGAGGTCGGCACCGCCGGCCAGGCCGAGATCGACTTCCGCTTCGGCACCCTGCTCGAGACCGCCGACAACCTCATGCTCTTCAAGTACGTCGTCAAGAACGCCGCCCGCGCCGCCGGCCGCACCGTCACCTTCATGCCCAAGCCGATCTTCGGGGACAACGGCTCGGGCATGCACTGCCACCAGTCGCTGTGGAAGGACGGCACGCCGCTCTTCTACGACGAGCTCGGGTACGCCGGCCTGTCCGACACCGCTCGCCACTACATCGGCGGGCTGCTGCGGCACGCGCCCGCCCTGCTGGCCTTCACCAACCCCACGACCAACTCCTACCGCCGGCTGGTGCCCGGCTACGAGGCGCCGGTCAATCTGGTCTACTCCCAGCGCAATCGTTCGGCCTGCTGCCGAATCCCGATCACCGGAAACAACCCGAAGGCCAAGCGGATCGAGTTCCGGGTGCCGGACCCGTCCTGCAACCCGTATCTGGCGTTCGCCGCCATGCTGATGGCCGGGCTGGACGGCGTACGGAACAAGGTCGAGCCGGCGGAGCCGGTGGACAAGGACCTCTACGAGCTGCCACCGGACCAGCTGGGCGCGGTACCGCAGGTGCCCGGATCATTGGAGGCGGTACTCGACGCGCTGGAGGGCGACCACGAGTGGCTGCTCGAGGGTGGCGTCTTCACCCCGGACGTCATCGACACCTGGGTTGACTACAAGCGCACTCACGAGGTGGACGCCGTACGGCTTCGGCCGCACCCGTACGAGTTCGCCCTCTACTACGACATCTGAGAAGTTGCCGATGAGCATCGGCCCGGAGCCGGGGCGGACACGAAGCGGGCAGCACCACTTCTCGATGAAGGCCCTCGGTGACAGCGTTGTCGTGGCACTCAACGGTGCCCGCGACTGGTTGCTGGGCCAGCAGTGGTTCACGAGCACCCTTCTTCCCGCGCTGCCGCGGCCGGTGCGATGGGGACTGCGCCGGCTGTACTTCCTACCGTCGGACGTCATCGACCGGTTCTCCGGTCGGCGAGCAGAGATGATTCCGCCGAAGTCGAAAATCTTCACCGGGTCGGTCGACGACTTCCAGAGCAGTGGTACGGAATTGCTCATGCGACTGGTGCGCGTCGCCGCTCTCACCCCCGACGCGGTGGTGCTCGACATCGGTTCCGGCATGGGGCGGCTGGCCGTTCCGCTCACGTCCTATCTCGACCGGGCTGGTCGCTACGAAGGCCTGGACGTGGTGCCGTCGGGCGTTCGCTGGTGCACGGCGAACATTGCGTCCAAGCACCCGAACTTCCACTTCACGCTGGCCGACGTCTTCAACAAGGAGTATCACCCCGGCGGCCGGCTCAAGGCAGCGGACTACGACTTCACGTATGCCGACGCGACGTTCGACATCGCGGTCCTGTCCTCGGTCTTCACGCACATGCTGCCGGCGGACATGGAGCACTACATCGAGGAGATCTCGCGGGTGCTCAAACCGGGTGGCCGCTGCTACGCGACGTATCAACTCGTGAACGAGGAGTCATTGCGGTTGATGCGAGAGGGCCGCAGCGATACGCGCTTCAAGCACCACATCGCTCCCTATTGGACGGTCGACGAGAAGGTACCGGAGCTATCGATCGGGTACGACGAACAGTACGTCAGGTCCTTGTTCGAAAGGCTCGGGGTTTCAGCTCGGATCGAGGTATATTACGGGACCTGGTCGGGCCGACCCGAGGCCTACGGACCGGGTTGGGAGAGCCAGGATCTCGTGGTCGCCGTCAAGTAGGCCGCCAGGAGCTTCGCCACCTCGGCACACAGCGCGGCTCAGCCTCCGGGCAGCGGACTCGGTAGCCGCGCCAACCGGTCCTGAAACACCCTGACGATGCCGGCGACCGTGGACTGGCCGGCGACCGGAGCCTGTTGTCCCTCGGGTCGGGGAAAGTAGACGCCGAGCAGGATTCGACCCCGCTTCAGATAGACGGCGATCGCCGACGAGGAGGTTCCGGCCGCGTCTGTGGTGGTGAACTGGTAGGCCTGCCGGTCGACGCCGGCGCTTCGCGGCCACGACGAGCCCGGGTCGGCGGAGAAGCTCGTGGTGACGGTTGGCTCGCCCACCGGAGACGTGACCGGAGAATTGGGGCAGCGCGCCGCCACCTCTGTCAGCTCGGCGAAGGCCGAAGTCGTGGCGGCCGCGTTCTGGTAGGCGACCGCCTCCGTGCTCAGCTCGACTGCGCCCTGGTCGTCGTACGCCGCCACCTGCAGCCTCGCGGTCCGCAGGGACTCGCTGGGAAACCTACCGTTGCACAGGTCGAGGGTCGCCGCCCCGGACACTGCTGTCCCGTTGCGGATCTGCGCAACGGTGACCGTCGAATCCACGTCGCTCTGCCGCACCACCAGGTCCGGCAACACCGCGGCGGCCGGGTCGGCCGAGGGCAGCTGCTGCGGGACGGACGGCGCGGCGGCAGCGGGTGTCCTGGACGTCGAGCGCCGGTCCAGCAGCTGCTGGGCGCCGAAAACGCCCAGGAAACCGATGACGAGGCCGGCGAGCAGCATCAGCGCCACGAACACGAGGCCGCGAGACCGCCTGCCGATCGGCACCGCGGCGACCGGAGTCCAGGGCTCGTGGGCCAACGTCTCCCGAGCGGGCGGCGCCTGCGGTTCCCACTGCGGCGGCAGGGGTGGGGAGGCGCTCGGCGCGGTCGGCGGCGGGTCGGGCGCGACACCGGGCCGAGACCAAGAACTCTGCGGGGCACTCTGCGGAACGACGCCCGCCGGGAAGCGATCGGCCGTCCATGAGGTCCCTGTCCAGTACCGGTAGTGACCCTCCGTCCACGGGTCGGGGTACCACCCGGCGCTGCGCTCGCTCACCCGCCAACCTCTCCGGAGCCTTCCGATTCGATCAAACGAGCCTCGCAGGCTTTCCTGGATAGAGCCTGAACGTTCCCTGAGAAGTTGCCCAGCACCGGCGCAGGGCTCACAGCCAGTTCCCAGCGTGCAGTTAGGGAGCTGACAACGACACTGGCCACACTGGCGCTGCCTACCAAACGACGGGAAGGGCGACGATGCGCGACGATGCACCCGACCAGACGGCCGGAGGTCTGACGACGATGTCCGGCACCGCACCCGGGCCGGCGTACGACGGATCAGCCGCGTTGCTGGAGGACGCGCTCTTCCAGGTCAAGCGGGTGATCGTCGGTCAGGACCGCCTGGTCGAGCGGGCGCTGCTCTGCCTGCTGGCCCGCGGACACTGCCTCATCGAAGGCGTGCCCGGGCTGGCCAAGACGCTGACGGTTTCGACGCTCGCGCGCGTGGTGGGCGGGGCGTTTTCGCGGCTGCAGTTCACCCCGGACCTGGTGCCGGCCGACATCGTCGGCACCCGGATCTGGCGCCCGTCGCGAGAGGAGTTCGACATCGAGTGGGGGCCGGTGTTCGCCAACATCGTGCTCGCCGACGAGATCAACCGGGCACCGGCGAAGGTGCAGTCGGCGCTGCTCGAGGTGATGGCCGAGGGGCAGGTCTCCATCGGCGGCCGGACTCGCGCAGTGCCCAGGCCGTTCCTCGTCCTCGCGACGCAGAACCCGATCGAATCCGACGGCGTCTACGCGCTTCCGGAGGCGCAGCGGGACCGGTTCCTCATGCACGTCGTCGTCACGCATCCGACGTACCAGGAAGAGACCGAGATCGCCCGGCGGATGAGCGTCCATCCGCCGGCGGCGCAGCAGGTGCTCACCGCCGACCAGCTGGTCGCACTACAGACGGCAGTGGACGAGGTGTTCGTGCACCACGCGGTGCGCGACTACGCCGTCCGCCTGGTCATGGCGACCCGCGACCCGGCTGCCGCGAACCTGCCCGACCTCGGGCCGCTGCTGTCGCTTGGTGCCAGCCCACGCGCGACGCTCGGTCTGCTTGCCGCCGGGCGGGCGCTTGCGGTGCTGCACGGGCGGCGCTTCCTCGTGCCCCAGGACGTCCATGATGTCGCGCCCGAGGTGATGCGGCACCGGCTCGTGCTCTCCTACGACGCGCTCGCCGAGGGGGTCGTGGTCGACGACCTGCTCACCCGGCTGCTCGCCACCGTACCGCCGCCACGGGTCGCGCCGAGCCAGGACGAACGGCCGGTCGGTCGACCCGGTTCCGACGGTAGGACATCGTGGCTGGGAGCGGTCGGATGAGTAGCCCGGGGCGGCGCGAGCCGACAGCGCGAGGTGACACAGGAACGTCCGCGGTCGCGACGAGGGCCGCCATGCTCCGCCGCCTGGAGCTGGATGTCAGTCGCCGACTCGACGGGCTGCTCAGCGGCGACCAGCGGACCTACGCCCATGGCCCCGGCAGCGAGCGCGCCGGGGGGCGCCCCTACGAGCCCGGCGACGACGCGCGGCGCATCGACTGGAACCTCACGGCCCGCGCCGTCGTGCCGCACCTGCGGACGACGGAGGCGGAACGGGACCGCGAGACCTGGCTGGTGGCCGACCGCTCGGCGAGCCTGGACTTCGGGACAGCGCAGCGCGAGAAGCGCGATGTCGTTCTTGCGGCGGTCGCGGCGTTCGGGCTGTTGACCGTCGGAACCGGGAACCGCTTCGGCGTCCTCGTCGCCGGCACCGACCGGCTGCGACGGCTGCCGATCGCGACCAACCGCGCGGGCGTCATGGCCGGGCTTGCCGCGGTCTACGACACGCCGCGGGTGGAGGTACCGCCGGCGGCAGCGGCGGACCTTACCGCGGCTCTGCACCAGCTGCAGCGCACGGTACGGCGCCGCGGCCAGATCGTCGTCGTCTCCGACTTCCTGGAGTCTTCGGGCTGGGCTGCGCGACTGCGCCGACTCACCCTTCGGCATGACGTCGTCGCGATCTCGGTCGTCGACCCGCGCGAGCTCGAGCTGCCGCCGGTCGGGTTGCTGTCCGTCGTCGACAAGGAGACGGGGCGACACGTCGAGGTGGCGACCAGCCCGGGGCTGCGCGCCAGGTACGCCGCCGCGGCCACCGCCCGCGACGACAGCATTCGGCGCGCCGTCGAGACCGCGGGCGCGCAGCATCTGCGACTGCGCACCGACCGCGACTGGCTGCTCGACGTCCTGCGGTTCCTGACGACCCGGCGCCGCACGGTCAACCGCCGCCTCCTTGCCAGTGGGAGGGCGCAGCGTTGAGCATTCTGTCTCCCTGGCGGCTCTTGCTCCTCGCGGCGCCGGTCGCCCTGCTGGTCGGATATGTCCTGGCTCAGCGCCGCCGCCGGGTCCTCGCGCTGCGGTTCAGCAGCGTCGACCTGCT
>JBBSIN010000084.1:0-7092 GCA_038232055.1 Mycobacteriales bacterium | reverse complement strand
GACGACGACGACACCGTCATCCGGGGACCCCGATCACGACCCGTTGCTCCGGACCGCCGGCCAGTCGACCGGCTCGGCCGCGAGCGACCCGAGTGGCAGCGGTACGGCGATGGGGCGGCTGGCGAAGGACACCGCCTCGGCGTCCCGCCCGGTCCGCCGGGCGAGGAGGTCCGCCGCGGCCGGCCCGCAGATCCGGCCCTGGCACGGGCCCATCCCGATCCGGGTGAGCAGCTTGAGGCTGCGCAGGTCGGTGGCGCCGAGGTCGTCGATCGCGGCGTCGAGCGCGGAGAGCGGCACCTCCTCGCATCGGCACACCGTCGTGTCCGGGCTGACCCAGGACTGCCAACCATCGCGGACGCCGTAGACGTCGTCGAGGGCTCCGGTGAAGCGGGCGTGCCGCCGCAGCGTGCGCCGAAGTGGTGCGGTCGCCGCCGAGAAGCGGGCTGGCGTCAGCAGGCCGAGGTACGCCGCGGCGCCAAGCCCGGCCAGCCGACCCTCCAGCTCGGCCACGACCGATCCCGCGACGCCGGTGATCTCGCCGGCCGCGAACACGCCGGGCACACTCGTCGAGGCCCGATCGTCGTCGGCGACGACCACGACGGAACCGTCGGTGGCATTCGTCGTGAGCGCGCAGCCGATCGTCGCCGCGAGCTCGACGGAGGGGGTGAACCCGTATCCGACCGCGACCGTGTCGACCTCCACCCGCTGCTCGGTGCCCGGCAACGGACGCCACTGCCGATCGACCTTGGAGATCACCGCGGCCTGCACCTCATCGAGCCCCTCCGCGCGAACGACCGCACGCCCGAAGTGCATCGGTACCCGGTGGCGGGCCAGGATCGCCGCATAGTGCGCGGCCTCTCGCAGCTTGCCCAGATTGCCGGCGATCGCCGCCGAATGCCGGACCCAACGGCGCGGCAGGTTGGCCTCGACCACGCCGGCCACCTGCGCGCCGGCGGTGGCAAGCCCAGCGGCCACCGGCAGCAGGAAGGGGCCGGTGCCCGCCACGAGGATCCGCCGCCCGGGTAGCACGAGGTTGCCCTTGAGCACGGCCTGCGCCCCGCCCGGCGTGACGACGCCGGGAAGGTCCCATCCGGGGAAGGGCAGCGTGCGGTCGTAGGCACCGGTCGCCAGCACCAGTGCGTCGCCGCGCAGCTCGGCCGTGCCCCCGTCGGCGAGCAGCACCTGCAGGACGACGGCTCGGCTCGGCTCGCCGGTGGCGACACTCCAGACGGACGCGCCGAAAGCGTAGGAGACCCGCGGGTTCCCAAGCGCGTCCGCCAACAGCCGCCGTCCGTGCGACAGATCGAGGTGCAGCGCCTCCTGACGTGGCGCGACGTCGAACGGCGCGTGGCGGTAGTACTGTCCGCCGCCGCGCGGTGCGCTGTCGACGAGCGTCACGTCACAGCCTTCGGCCGCGGATGTCGCCGCTGAGGCGAGCCCGCCAGGGCCGGCCCCGACGACGAGCAGGTGCGGGCGGTTCATCCGACGCCGTCCTGGGTCATCCGACACCGTCCTGCGTCCGGACCTCATCGCCGGCGCGTGCGGGAGTCAGGCAGGCGCGAAGGTTGGCCGCGCCGTTGACCACGACGAGACAGTCGAAGCAGACCCCGATGCCGCAGTAGATGCCGCGGCGACGGCCCTCGCGGCGCGTGAGGCGCCACGAGCGCCTGCCGGCCGCGATGAGGACGGCTGCGACGGATTGGCCGGTACGCGCCGGGAGGAGCGCGCCGTCGAAGCTGATCTCGAACGTGCCGCTGTCGTCGACCGGCACGTGCAAGAGGCGTGCGGCGTACGGCGCAGGCGTCACGACGCCGCCCGGCAGAAGCGATCGGGGGCGAAGGACCCGAGCGGCAGGTCGGGACGCTCGCCGGCGACGAGCTGCGCGACCAGGCGCCCGGTCGCCGGTGCCAGCCCGATACCTGCTCCCTCGTGTCCGCAGGCATGCACCAGGCCAGAGACCCGAGGGTCCGGGCCGATCACGGGCAGGTGGTCCGGGGAGTACGGGCGAAAGCCTCGGTAGACGCGAATCACCGGCAGCCCAGCCAGCACCGGAAACAGCGACACCGCCTGCCGGGCCAGCCGGCGCAACGCGGCAATGTCCCACGAGCGGTCGAAGCCGACGATCTCGCGCGTCGCGCCGATCAGCACCGTCCCGCTGCGGGTTCCCTCGACCACCGCGGAGGACTGCAGGCTGGCGGAGCTGGCGGCCACGTCGGTGACGTAGTCGGCGTCGTACACCTTGTGGCGTACGAGTGCCGGAGCCGGCGCGGTGACGAGGATGAACCCTCTCCGCGGCGAGATCGGCACGAACCCGCCAGCGAGCGCCGCCACATCGCCGGCCCAGGGGCCGGCGGCGTTGACCACAAGGCGCGTGCGCACGCTCCCGGCCGAGGTGTGCACTGCTCGCACCGCGCCCTCACCCGATCGCTCGACGCCGACCACCTCCGTGTGCGGCCGCACGCGCGCCCCGAGTGCCCGCGCGCAGCGCAGAATCGCGGCGGCGGCGAGCATGGGCTGGACCTGCTGGTCCTGCGGGTAGGAAACCCCGGCGAGCACGTCATCGGCGAGATGCGGCTCGGAATCGGCGAGTGCGGCGCGGTCGAGCCGGTTCGCGATCACCCCGGCGTCGGCTTGTGCCGCCGCAAGCGCGAACAGCGCGGCGGTGCCGGCCTCGGTCCGGCTCACGACGACGCCGCCCTTGGCCTCGAGCTCGACATCGCGGTCGAACTCGTCGCCGAGCTGGCGCCACAGTCGGTCAGCCAGGAGCGCTAGGTCGAGTTCAGGACCGGGCACCTTGTCGGAGACGAGGATGTTGCCCTCGCCGGCCCCGGTCGTGCCCGCGACGACCGCCCCCCGCTCCGCGACCAGGACAGACAGTCCCCGACGCGCCAGCTCCAACGCGCAGCATGCCCCGACGATCCCGGCACCGACCACGACGGCGTCGGCGTCGGCGTCGGCGTCGAGTTCCGGCACGCCGGTAATATGTCACATCGCGACGTGGGCAGGCGCCGAGGTTGTCGCCGAGCTGCCTCATGACGGCACATATGCCACGGCCCGGACGTCGAGCGCCACACCGGCGCACAGCCGTCTAGTTGTGACGTACTACGCTTTGCCGACCCACGCCGCGCGGACCCGTACGGAGGGAGGACAGGGTCGCGCGCGGGCAGACCCGGCCACCGACTCGGAGAAGCCAATGCCTTCACGTCCCTGGAACAGAATCGGAATCCTCGCCCTCGTTGGGCTCGTCGTCGCGCCACCCGCCGCGGCCGCCATGGCCGCCCCCGCCGGCGGGGCGAATTCGTCACCCGCCACCGTGCCGGCCGCGGCGTCCGGGTTCTCGCTGGTCGGACACGATGCTCTGTACAGCCGCGGCATGAACGCCGCGCCCGCGCTCTACGGGCACTACGCGTACGTCGGCAGCCGCACGGATGCGTCGCCTGGTCATCCGCACGCCGGCGTGCTCACCGTCGACGTCGCCGACCCCGCCCGACCGCGCGTCGTCGGCGAGATCCGATCGCCGAACGAGGGCAACGTCGGCGAGACGTCGCGCGAGCTCCGGGTATGGCCTCAGCAGAAGATGCTGATCGTCATGAACTTCACGTGCAGCGCATTCATCCACGCCTGCGCCGACGTGCCGGTCACTCCTACGTTCAAGTTCTACGATGTGAGCGGCGCCAACGCCGCCCATCCGCGACTGCTGACCACCTACGTCCCGCCGGCAAAGCCGCACGAGATGTTCCTGTGGACCGACCCGAAGAATGCGGGACGGGCGTTGCTCTACTACTCCACCCCGACGAGCGACGTCACCGGCGCGAACCTCATCGTCCTCGACATCAGCCACGCTCGCGATGGTGATCTGCGGCAGGTCGCGACGTTCAATCCGAACCGGCTCTACTCCGCGCACACTCGTCAGGTCCGCACGGTCGCGCTGCACTCGGTGGCGCTCAACCCGGCCGGGACGCGCGCGTACCTGTCGTACCTCGGCGGCGGCTTCCTCGTTGCGGACACCACCGACCTGGCGCAGAACCGGGCGAACCCCCGGGTCCGCCTCGTCACCCCTGTTGCCAACCGGATTCCCTACACCAACCCTGGACTGCACTCCGCGGTGAAGGTGCCCGGCCGGCCGTACGCCCTTCTCACCGAGGAGGTGTACGGCGATCTGCTCGACTTCCGCGACCCCAAGACGGGCTTCGTCGACGAGGAGGGTTGCCCCTGGGGCTGGGTGAAGGTCGCCGACCTTCACAACCCGCGGCGGCCGCGGGTCGTGGGCGACTACCGGATCCGTCAGAACGAGCAAGCGTTCTGTGACACCGCGGCGGGGCGCAACCCCCGGAACACGACGTACACGAGCTACTCGGCGCACAACCTCACGGTGCTGCCCGACCTGGCGTTCGTGACGTGGCACTCCGGTGGCCTGCAGGCCATCTCGCTGGCGAATCCGGCGCACCCGCGTCAGACCGGTTACTTCTTTCCGTCGCCGCTCGCGTCCGTCGCCACCGAGGACCCGGCGCTGTCGTCGGGAATCAACAAGATCGTCATGTGGAGCTATCCGATCATCAAGGCGCCTCAGAGGTGGCTGGCATCTGGTTCTACGAGGGCAACTCGAACCTCGGCGACGCGCGGCGCCGCGGGTATTAGCCAGAGTCCGCTCGGCCCGGGCGCTCCGCGGAGTGCCCAGCCGACCTCATGCGGAGAGTCCGGCTGCCCGGGCGTCGATCGCATAGCCTTGTGGCCTCGAACACCGGCACCCACCGGCGGTGGCGTGCACCAACACGGACTGAGACACCGACGCCCGTCGTTCTACGAAGCCCTCTCGTAGATATGTCCCCAGATGGGTTAGCTGCAGGGGTGTGCGGAGATGTCCCGCTCATCGGATTGGATCCCTGAGGAGAAGCATGGACAAGATCAAGTGGGGCACCGTCGCCATTGCCATCGCAGGAGCAATCGCGACCGGCGGTGCATCGGTCGCCGTTGCCGGAACATCATCGTCAGCGCACACCGCCAACCGCGCGAGCGTCACACCGGGCTTGTCGCGCGTCTCGGTCCACCCGATGCCAATCATGGCGATGAGCTTCGACTACGCGAAGCTGTTGTCGCAGCTTCGCGGCAAGCAGTTGGAGACAACGTTCATGGCGGGCATGATCCCTCATCATGAAGCCGCCATCGAGATGGCACTGATCGCAAGGGGCCGGGCGGCACATGGCGAGCTCCGGACGACGGCGGCCAACATTGTGGCCAGTCAGCGTCACGAGCGGGAGCAGATGACGGCGTGGCTGAAAGCCTGGTACGGGCTGACGCCGGAGCAGGCGATCGCCGCGTCCTCGCCAGCGGGGCGACGGATGATCCAGATGATGGACAAGGAGATGGCAGAGCACGTCATGATGCTGCGGCGTATGCCGGCCGGACCGGAGTTCGACAAGATGTTCCTACGAATGATGACGCCTCACCACCAGATGGCGATCAACGAGGCGCAGCCCGCGCAAGACGCCGCCGTGCACGCCCAGCTGCTTCTCACCGCGAACACCATCGTCATGAATCAGGAGCAAGAGGTCCAGCAGATGCTCAGCTGGCTAAGCTCCTGGTACGGCGGTCGCTGACGCACGGATTCCTGGCACGTCACTCACCCGCCGGATGACGGGCCTGACTCGCGGGTCAGCCGGTCGTCGGCGCGAACAGCGGACCGGAGCAGAGCGCGTCAGGGGCGGTCCGGGCTGCGCCCAGGTCCATCAGGCTGGCATCCGCCGCCCGAACGCCTAACGTGCGGTCGTGATTCGCATTGGCGGACGGCCGCTGTGGTGAGGTCGCTGCCGATCCGTTGCTACTGCACTAGCTAGCGCGCAGAGGACGGGTACCCGGGCGACGTCACGGACAGCCGGGGAGTGTGCTACGCGACTCCGGAAGTTCGTCCGCGGCCGGTTTCGGCGGCGGCTCCAGTGCTTGGCTCAGCCGCCAAACTCCCAGTGCCACGGCTCTGGTCGGTTGCCGTTCGGCTCTGCCCACGACGGATGGAACCAGCCGAAGCGCGTTGCGTTGAGCTGCATCCAGGAGTGGCTGCGGGTGCCGACGTTCTGCACGCCGCCGCACAGGTCGGTTGCACGACCCCACCCGTGCTCGCTGGTCCCTGGGTAGGCCGCGAGCCCAGGTTTTTGGGCGAACAGCGTCACTTGAATCACATACGGACGGTAGGAGTCGGTGACGCAGATCGGCTCGCCGAACTCCGCCGCGTATGCGCGACTCATCCCTACGAACGCTGCCGCGGCGTCCCCGCGAAGAAGCTGACCGGGAGCGCCCCACACCGGGCACAGCGCGGCGACCGGGAGCCGTCCGTTCGCGGACCCCGCCAGGCTCTGCCCTGTGCACTGTCCCTGCTCGCCGGAGCTCGCGGCGTTACCGTCGCGTTTCGCCGTCAGCACGCGCTGCTGCGCGACGCGGCGCGCGCGCTCAAGCGCGCCGAGGCGGCGGGCAGCGTCGGCGGCTGCCATCCGCGTCCGGGCCAGCGACGCGTCGGTCGCCGCGACGAGGCTGCGCTGCCGCGCCACAAGCGCATCCGCCTGTCGCTTCGCGATCGACTGCGCCACTTCATCACCTACGGCCGCAGCCGCAGCGGCCTCGGCTTCACTTGCAGCGAAGCGCTCGGTGGCCTCGGTCGCGCGTAGCCGCTGGAGCACCTGTCCCCGGTAGTCGCCCACGGATCCGAGGAGCGTCATGCCGTGAGCGAAGTCGTCTACGTCTCGGGAGTCGAGGAGCGCCTGGATGAGGCCTAGCCCCGCGCCCACCGCACCGTTGGACGTGTACGCCTCGGCCGCGTACTGGTTGAGCTCGTCCCGCGCTGCTCTCTTCTGCGCCCGAGCCTCTTCCAGTTGCTGCCTGCGGTATTCGGCGACGGCTTCCGCCGCCGCGGTCCGCTCTCGAGCCTGTTGGTAGGCGTCCAGCGCGCGGTTAGCGTCCGCAGCGAGCACCCTAAGGGTGTCTTGGGCGGCTCGGGCTTTCCCCCCTTGTTCCCGTACCTGCTGCCGAAGGCGCGCCGCGGTCTGCTGCTGGCGCTTGATGTCGGTGGGCGACGGCCCGGCGCTGACCGGTCCGGCGAATGCG
>JBBSIN010000083.1:0-7230 GCA_038232055.1 Mycobacteriales bacterium | reverse complement strand
GCCGGCTCATCTACACCACGGCCAAGGGCTTCCTCGGCGACGCCGACGGCGAACTCGCCGCGGAGGCGGACGCGGTCTACGTCGCCGTCCCTCTCGAGCACTTCACGAGGTACGGCGAGGCGAGCGAATGGGAGCGGGACCAGGTGCGCATGGACCGGTTCGCCGAGAGCAGCTACAACCCGTGAGCTACAACCAGTGAGTCCGGTGCGGGTGCTCGTCCGGCGGCTCGATCCCGACCTTCCGCTTCCGTCGTACGCGCATCCCGGGGACGCCGGCGCCGACCTCGTTGCTGCCGTCGACGTCGAAATGCCACCGGGCGAGCGGGCCGTCGTCCCGACGGGTGTGGCACTGGCTCTTCCCGAGGGCTACGCCGGCTTCGTGCATCCGCGGTCCGGTCTTGCCGTCCGCTTCGGAGTGGGATTGGTCAATGCGCCGGGCACCATCGACAGCGGGTACCGTGGCGAGGTCAAGGTCGTCCTGGTCAACCTCGACCCGCGCGAGACCGTCCGGCTGCGGCGTGGTGACCGGATCGCCCAGCTGGTCGTCCAGCGGGTCGAGACGGCGGAGTTCGCCGCGGTCGAGGAGTTGCCCCGGTCGGCGCGGTCGGCCGGTGGCTTCGGCTCGACGGGCGGGTTCCGGACACCGCCGGTCGAAGGGACCGCCCTACCGCCAAACCGAGGAGTCTGACGTGTTCCGACGGCTGCGAGGAGACAAGCGTCGCCGTGCCGACGAGGCGGCCGAGGATGTCGGCGTCGAGGCTGTCGACGACGGCAATGGCAACGGCAATGACGGCGATGACGGCCAGCGCGACGTCCGCGAGGACACGGCCGCCGAGCCCGAGGAGGCCGGGCACGAGGCGGCCGAGCCGCTGGCGGCGCGACCCGACGGGCCGTACGACGAGACCGACGTGCCCGACGACGGAGTCGACCGCCTCGACCTGGGGGGACTGCGGTTGCTGGTGCCGGACGGCGGTCAGATCCAGCTCGAGGTCACCGGCGACGGCACGGTGCTGCCGACTGTCTTCGTCGGGGACGGCGCGCTACAGGTGTCGGCGTTCGCGGCGCCACGCCGTAGCGGAATCTGGGCTGAGGTGCGGGCCGAGATCGCCGGCTCGCTGGGCGAGGGTGGCGGCAGCGCCGCGGAGGCGGACGGCCCGTTCGGCACGGAGCTTCGGGCCGCGGTCCCGGTGCAGTCGCCGGAGGGTGAGGTCGTGCTGCAGCCGGCCAGGTTCGTCGGTGTCGACGGCCCCCGCTGGTTCCTGCGCGGGCTGCTGACCGGCGCGGCGGCCGTGGACGAGGCCGCTGCGGCGCCGCTGGAGGACGCCTTCCGGGGGACGGTGGTGGTCCGCGGCCGCGACGCGATGGCGCCCCGCGATCCGATCCTCGTCCAGGTCCCCCGGGACGTGCTCGAGGCGGCCGGGATGCCGGCGGAGGACGCCGAGCAGTTTCAACCCTTCGATCGCGGCCCGGAGATCACCGAGGTCCGCTGAGCGAGTCGCCGTACCGCACCGGGTAGCTCGGGCACCGGCCGGGGCTGGCCTACGCTGGAGACCGTGGGCGAAGGCGGGCCGCTGCGGCGGTTGCTGCGACGGCTGTCGGCCGACGAGACTGACCTGCGCGCCGAGGAGCTTCAGGACAGCGTCGTCGAGCTCGGCGCCACGCCGGTCACCAACTGCGGAAATCGCCAACGCGTGTGCGTGGCCGGAACCCTGCGCACCGTGACGCTGCGCCCGCGGGCCGGCGAACCGGCGCTGGAGGCCGAGCTCTGGGACGGCAGCGGCACCGTCAACCTGGTGTGGCTCGGCCGGCGCCGGATCGCCGGCATCGAGCCCGGTCGTACGCTGCTGGCCCGCGGCCGGCTGTCCGTGACCGACGGCCGCAGGTACCTGTTCAACCCGGTCTACGAGCTGCGGGCCTCCCGCGAGCCGTGAACCGGCAGCGCATGGCCGGTGAGCAGCTGTCCGAGCTGCCGCTCGACGTCCGGTGCGGCGATGAAGAGCAGCTCGTCGCCCGACTCGAGCGGGTCGTCGGCGCTGGGGACGAGGACTCGCCCGCTGCGCAGGATCGCGACGAGGGCGGTGTCCGGTGGCCAGCTGACGCTGCCGACCCGCTGCCCCACGACCGACGCGTCGTCCCCGAGCGTCAGCTCGACGAGGTTGGCCTCGCCCTCCCGGAAGCTCATTAGCCGAACCAGGTCGCCGACGGTGACCGCCTCCTCCACGAGAGCCGACAACAGCCGCGGGCTGGACACGGCGACGTCGACGCCCCAAGACTGGTTGAAGAGCCATTCGTTCTTCGGGTGGTTGACCCGCGCGACGACCCTGGGTACGCCGAACTCCGTCTTCGCGAGCAGCGACACCACCAGGTTGACCTTGTCGTCACCGGTCGCGGCGACGACGACCTGACAGCGGTCGAGTCCGGCGTCCTCGAGGGACGAGACCTCGCAGGCGTCCGCGTGCAGCCACTGGGCGTCCGGCACCGAGCTGGTCTTGACGCACCGGGCGTCCCGCTCGATCAACAGCACCTCGTGCCCGTTGTCGAGGAGCTCGGTGGCGATGGAGCGACCGACGTTGCCGGCTCCGGCGATCGCGACGCGCATGTCAGGACCCTTCCGGTGCGGCGGCGAAGAGCCGCTCGACCCTAGCCAGGTCTGCGGACGCGGCGACCACGTGCACGAGGTCGCCGTCCTGGAGCACCAGAGCGGCGTCGGGCAGCCGGGCCTCTCCGAGCCGGGTGATGAAGGCGATGCGTACGCCGGCCACGTCCTCGATCTCGTGCAGCTTGCGGCCGACCCACGCCGGGTCGACGTCCACCTCCGCGAGGACCACCCCGCCGCTCGGGTCGCGCCATTCCGGCTCGGCGCCCGACGGCAGCAGCCGACGCTTCATCTGGTCGGCGGTCCACCGCACGGTCGCGACCGTCGGGATCCCCAGCCGCTGATAGACCTCGGCCCGGCGGGGGTCGTAGATGCGGGCGACCACGTTCTCGATGCCGAAGGTCTCGCGGGCCACCCGTGCGGAGATGATGTTCGAGTTGTCGCCGCTGCTCACCGCGGCGAAGGCGTCGGCCTGCTCGATGCCCGCCTCGAGCAGGGTGTCGCGGTCGAACCCGACGCCGGTGACCGTCTGACCCGGGAACTCCTCGCCGAGCCGGCGGAAGGCGTCGGCGTTGCGGTCGACCACGGCGATCGCGTGCCCTTCACGCGCCAGGTCGCGGGCCAGTCGGGATCCGACGCGTCCGCACCCCATGATCACTATGTGCACGTCAACGAACGCTACACGCGAACGCGACGCGTTTCGTCGGTGGCGGCACATACCATCTCGTCGTGCCATCTCTCGGGAGCCTGCCGAAACGGCTCTTCGTCGGCCGGCCGCTGCGCAGCGACCGGCTCGGCGATACGCTGCTGCCCAAGAAGATCGCCCTGCCGGTCTTCGCCAGCGACGCGCTGTCCTCGGTGGCCTACGCCCCCGAAGAGATCCTGCTCACCCTGAGCCTCGGCGGCATCACGTTCCTGCGCTACTCCTGGTACATCGCGGCCGCCGTCGTGGTCCTCATGCTCGTCGTCGTCGCGTCGTACCGGCAGAACGTGCACGCCTACCCCAGCGGCGGCGGCGACTACGAGGTCGCGACGACCAACCTCGGGAGGTACGCCGGGCTCACCGTCGCGAGCGCCCTGATGGTCGACTACGTGCTCACGGTCGCCGTGTCGACGAGCGCCGGCGTCGCCAACATCACCTCGGCGGTGTCCGCGCTGGCCGGTCGCGAAGTCGAGATCACCGTCGGCATCGTCGTGATCATCACGCTGATCAACCTCCGAGGCGTGCGGGAGAGCGGCACGGCCTTCGCGATCCCCACCTACGGTTTCATGCTGGGCATCGCGGCCCTGGTCATCGTCGGCGTGCTCAAGCTGCTGACCGGGCACCATCTCGTCGCCGAGAGCGCGCAGTACCACGTCCGTCCGGACAATGACTTCGCCGGCCTGGCGTTGCTGTTCCTGCTGCTGCGCGCCTTCGCGTCCGGCTGCGCGGCGCTCACCGGTGTCGAGGCCATCAGCAACGGCGTGCCGGCCTTCAAGCCCAACAAGAGCAAGAACGCGGCCACCACGCTCGCCCTACTCGGCGGCATCGCGGTGACGATGTTCGTCGGGATCGTGGGGCTCGCGCTGGCCGCCGACGTGCACGTCGTCGACCCTGACAAGATCGGCGACCTCGTCGGTTTCAACGGCGAGAGCCAGCGTACGGCGATAGCGCAGATCGGCGCCGCGGTCTTCGGCGCCGGCTCGCCGGGGTTCCTCTACCTGCAGTTCGTCACGGCGCTGATCCTCGTGCTCGCCGCCAACACCGCCTTCAACGGCTTCCCGGTGCTGGGCTCGATCCTCGCCGGTGACGGCTACCTGCCTCGTCAGCTGCACACGCGCGGCGACCGGCTCGCCTTCAGCAACGGCATCGTCCTGCTGGCCGGGTTCGCCTGCCTGCTGATCGTCGCGTTCGGGGCCTCGCCGACCCGGCTGATCCAGCTCTACATCGTCGGCGTCTTCGTGTCGTTCACGCTGAGCCAAACGGGGATGATCCGGCACTGGAACCGGCACCTCCGCGGTGAGACCGATCCGGCCGGGCGCCGGCGGATGATGCGATCCCGGGCCATCAACACGGTGGGGGCGGCGTTCACCAGCACTGTGCTCGTCATCGTGCTCATCACGAAGTTCGCCCGTGGTGCGTGGATCGTGGTCATCGCCATGCCGATCATCTTCATGATCATGTTGGCGATCCGACGGCACTACGACACGGTGCGCCTGGAGCTCGTCCCCGACCAGGAGGACACGACGCTGCCGTCCCGGATCCACGCCGTCGTACTGGTGTCCAAGATCCACAAGCCGACCCTTCAGGCGGTGAGCTTTGCTCGGGCGACAAGGCCCAGCACCCTGGTCGCAGTCACCGTCCAGGTCGACCCGGCCGAGACTGCCGCCCTGCAGCAGGAGTGGGAGCGGCGGGGCATCCCGGTGGCACTCACCGTCCTCGACTCCCCCTACCGCGAGGTGACGAGTGCGGTCATCGACTTCGTCAAGCAGATCCGGCGCGAGAGCCCCCGAGACGTGGTGATCGTCTACATCCCGGAGTACGTCGTCGGGCACTGGTGGGAGCAGCTTTTGCACAACCAGAGTGCCCTGCGGCTCAAGGGTCGGCTGCTCTTCACCCCGGGGGTCATGGTCGCCAGCGTGCCCTGGCAGCTGCAGTCGTCCCAGCGGCGAGCCCGGCGCAACGAGCGGCCTACGTCGGGGCTCCGTCGCTTCGCCGGCGTCCGCGGTCCTCGGGCAGGGGGCGGCCCGATCGGCGGCAACGCCGGCACCGGCGACGGCCCCGGCGACGGACAAGAGCACGGCGACGGCCGGGATCACGGCGACGGGCGGCACGGCCGAGGCGACGACGACGGCCGCGGCGACGTGCCGGACACCGAGGGCCCGCGGAGTTCGCCCATCGGTACCGGCGTGTAGTGGATCCGGCCGCGGGAGCCGCCTTCGAGCTCACGGTGGACGGCGTAGCGCACGGCGGCGGGTGCGTGGGGCGGGCACCCGACGGGCGAGTCGTGTTCGTGCGTCACGCGCTACCGGGGGAGCGCGTGCGGGTGCAGATCACGGCTCAGCGGTCCCGCTACCTGCGCGGTGATGCCGTCGAGGTGCTCGACCGGTCACCCGACCGGGTGGTGCCGCCGTGCCCCTACGCGGGGGCGGGGCGATGTGGCGGCTGTGACTGGCAGCACGTGTCACTGCCCGCCCAGCGCTGGCTGAAAGCGACCGTCGTCCGAGAGCAGCTCCTCCGGCTCGCCGGCCTCGACGTCGACGTCGAGGTGGCGGAGCTGCCCGGTGCGCCGGGCGGGCTGGCGTGGCGGACCCGGATGCAGTTCGCCGTACGCGGCGACGGCGTGCCAGGTCTGCGACGGCACCGGTCGCACGAGGTCGAGCCGGTCGAGGCCTGCCTCATCGCTCACCCGCTCGTCGAGAGCCTGGGCGTCGAACGCCGCAGCTGGCCTGGGATCCGATCCGTCGAGGTCGCGGTCGGAGCGGCGACGGGGGATACCACCGTGCGAACCCATCCGCGCGGTGGCGGGGCGGTAGGCGAGGGGGGTTCGGTCCGTGAGGTGGCGGCGGGGCGCAGCTGGCGGGTGTCGGTTGGCGGCTTCTGGCAGGTGCATCCGGCCGCGGCCGACGTCCTGGTCGAGACGGTCCTCGGCATGCTGCAACCGGGCCGCGGCGAGCGCGCGGTCGACCTCTACTGCGGCGCCGGGCTCTTCGCAGGGGCGCTCGCCGAGCGCGTCGGGGCTGGCGGCTCGGTCCTCGCCGTGGAGTCCGACCGGCTGGCCGCGGCAGACGCCACCGCCAACCTGCGCGACCTGCCCCAGGTCGTCGTACGAACCGGGCGGGTCGACGGCGCACTGCTGCGTCGGCTGCTCGACCCTGCCGGGACACGTCCGGACCTCATCGTGCTGGACCCGCCGCGGGCCGGCGCCGGCGCCGAGGTCGTGGCAGCTCTCACGGCACTCGTGCCACGCGCGGTCTGTTACGTCGCGTGCGACCCGGCCGCCCTCGCCCGGGACGTCGCGACGTTTGCGGGGCATGGCTATCGGCTGAGCCGGCTGCGCGCCTTCGACCTCTTCCCGATGACCGCGCACGTCGAGTGTGTCGCGTTGCTCGAGCGAGCATGAGTCCCGAGGTCGGTGGCGTCTACGTTCCGCCCGACTGGCCGGCGGAGATCCCGCCGCCGGACGCACCGGGCTGGGAACGGCGGGCGGTCGGCTGGCTCTTTGACCTCTGTCCGCCGGACTACCGGGCGTACGACGTGCTGCGTGCCCATCCCACTCTGCTGGCCCGCTTCGCCGCCGGCCACGTCGGCGCCGCCGTGGAGGCGGCCAGCCGCGGACTGGCCACCGCCCGCGCGGAGCTGCGCGAGCTGCTGCCACCCGAGGCGATCGAGGCAGCCATCGCCGCCTACGAGCGGGAAGGCGCCCGGCTGGCGCGCACCGGTCGTGCGGTCGGGGTGGTGAGCGCTGCGTTGCGTGGGTCGCGCTTCCCCCGCCGGCTGTGATGGGGAGGTTCCCTAGCAGCGGGGCGGATCGGGTCCCTCCCTCGGAAGAGGCGGCGGGCTTGTTCGGATGACGATGAGGTGGGTGCGCGATTCCGCCGACCACGGCGAACTCGACACGTATGACGGTGTACGTTTTATGTATGACGATGCTG
>JBBSIN010000082.1:0-7302 GCA_038232055.1 Mycobacteriales bacterium | reverse complement strand
CTTGCGAACCGCCTCGTCGGCATCCTGCACGGCTGCCTCAAGACCGGCACGCTCTACGACGAGGACACCGCCTGGCAGCACCACCGAACCAACGTCCAGCACGCCGCCGCTTGACAAGTTTCAGGATGGGATGTCTGTCACGGCTACTTCCTACCGCTTCCTCTTCCTCTTCCACCGCACCCGACGGGCTGAGGTGACCGTTGTCCGCTGAAGTGACCGTTGTCCGTGGCCGGGTACGCATCCGGCACGCGAGAGGTAGCCACTGCACGATCAGCCGCGGCACATGATTGCCCGCGGTGGCGGCCCGCATCAGCGAGGCCGTGCCGTCGGTGCGCAGTCGATCGGTCAGCCTGAACATGACACCAGCACCAAGGGGCGATCAGACTGCCGTCACGACGGCAGGTCAAGCCTGGGTGAGCCCGATCAAATGGCCCTCGGGGTCGGCGATCTGCCCGAGCGTCGGCCCACCACCCGGCACGGTGTCCGGCCCCATCAGTCGCTGTCCACCGAGCGCCTGCGCCTTGTTCATGGCCGCGTCGACATCCGGCACCTCGACGTAGAAGGTCACGTGGCCGTCGTGCTCCCCGGCCATCTCCGGCGGCAACGCCATGATCCCGCCGCCGATGCCGATTCCCTGCTCGCTGAGGTTCTGGTCGCGGGCGATCACGCCGTACCCGACCGGGTTGTCCGTGTCGGGCGTCCACCCGAACAGCCCGCCGTAGAACGACTCTAGGACGCCGAGGTCCTTGCCGATCACCTCGAAGTGCACGACTGGTGACCCCTTCGGTGGCTCGTCGGAGCCGATCTGCGCCGGCTCCGCGAAGCCCTTCTGAAACAGCCCGATCCAATGCCCCTCGGGGTCCCGAAGGTGCCCGAACACGGGCCCGCCAGCCATCTGGTCCGGCCCCATCATCCGCTGCCCGCCGAGGTCCTCGGCCCTCTTCAGCGTCTCGTCGACGTCGTCGACCTCGACGTAGAAAGTCACGCCCGTCATGTCCTCCGGGACGTCACCGAAGATGCCGCCACCGATGCCCACGCCGCCGGCGCTGTGGTTCTCCGAGTGGGCCACGACGCCGTAGCCCATCGGGTTGTCGCTGTCGATACGCCACCCGAAGAGCTTGGAAAAGAAGCCCTGCAGCCTCGCCTTGTCGTGGCCCATGACCTCGAAGTGCACGACCGGGTTGCCCATGACTCGTCCTCTCAGAAGTTGCCGTCGAGGAAGAGACGACGGCGGTACGACGAAGTCATCGGTGCTCTTCCCATTCAGGCCGAGCGCCGACACCCGCGACGAAGCGGCTCGTCGCCGCGGCATGAACCCGAGGGTGGCAGTTTCAATCTCGACCAGCTGTTGGCACACGACGGAGTGGTTGCCCTCCAGCTGGCAGGTGATCATTGACTGCCGTCCAGGGTCACCGTGCGTTGGGCTAACTCACCGCGTGACCGGACGCCCAGCTTCGAATAGGCGTCGCTGAGGTGATATTCGACCGTGCGGGGGCTGAGAAACAGTGCAGCGGCGGCGTCACGGTTCGACATCCCGGTGCTCACGAGGCGCGCGATCTGCCGTTCCTGGGGGGTGAGTTCCGCAGTCGTGGATACGTCCCGCTTGCGCGCGGTCTCGCCCGAGGCCCGTAGCTCGAGGCGAGCGCGTTCGGGCAGCGTTGGGGCGCCGCCCGTGCGGCTGCGGCGTGGGGCAGGTCGTACGTCGACCGGGGGAACCGCGGCATTGCCGGAGAGGCCAGGTTGTCGACACGGGCCGCTACCTGCGGCAGCGCCCGACTCATGCCCGGCGAGCTCGGTCCGCGGAACGAGCGCGGCGAGCGTCAACCGCCCGTTGCGAGGAGGAGTCGACGCAGCGGCCTTGGTCCATGAGCGGCCCGCCCCGGCGTTGGCCGCAGGCCTGGAACTCCTCACCGGTTCCTGTCCGAGCCCACCCGCAACTGTCCACAGGTCTGCCGGAAACTCTCGCGCGAGCATAGGCAAACCCGTAGAGTCCCGACCAACCGGCATCTTCCGGACGTATCTACACGAGAAGCGCCTGAACGGACACGAAGCGTGAACGCTGTGCGGGTGGTCGAGGACGAGGTCCGCGAACTCGTACGCCGACGCGGCCTCGACCCCACCGCCGACCGAGTCGCCGTCCGCCGCCTCGTCGACGAGGTGCTCTCCGACTACGACGAGCGCGCGCTGACTAGCTCGCTCCCCGCCCTTCCCGACCCGTGCGCGGCCGCTCGTGACGTCTTCGACGCGGTGGCCGGCTTCGGTCCGTTGCAGCGCCACCTCGACGACCCAACGGTCGAAGAGATCTGGATCAACGAGCCGGGCCGGGTGTTTGTCGCCCGTCGTGGTCAGAGTGAGCTGACCACGACGATCCTCACGGGTGCGCAGGTGCGAGACCTCGTCGAGCGGATGCTGAAGAGCTCCGGTCGTCGGGTCGACCTCAGCCAGCCCTTTGTCGACGCGATGCTGCCCGATGGGTCCCGCCTGCACGTAGTGATCCCGGACATCACTCGACGACACTGGGCGGTGAACGTCCGAAAGTTCGTCCTGACCGCCCACTCACTCGACGAGCTCGTGGCGCTGGGGACCCTCACGTCGCAGGCCGCCTGCTTCCTCGACGCGGCGGTCGTCAGCGGCCTCAACATCATCGTTGCCGGCGGAACGCAGGCCGGTAAGACAACCCTGTTGAACTGTCTGGCCGCGGCGATACCGGGCCGCGAGCGCGTCATCACCTGTGAAGAGGTCTTCGAGCTGCAGATCCCGCTGCCGGATGTGGTTGCGCTGCAGACCCGTCAGCCCAATCTCGAAGGCACGGGCGACGTGCCGCTTCGGCGCCTCGTCAAAGAGGCGCTGCGCATGCGTCCGGACCGGGTCCTCGTCGGCGAGGTACGTCAACAGGAGTGCCTCGACCTGCTCATCGCCCTCAACAGCGGGCTGCCAGGCATGTGCTCGATCCACGCCAACAGCGCGCGTGAGGCGATCGTCAAGATGTGCACGCTGCCGCTCCTGGCGGGTGAGAACGTGAGCCACGCCTTCGTCGTGCCGACCGTCGCCTCCAGCGTCGACCTCGTGGTGCACACGATGAAGGACGCCGACGGGCGGCGGCGAGTCCGCGAGATCGTCGGCGTGCCCGGTCGCGTGGAGGGCGACGTCGTTGAGACGAGCGACATCTACACGAGTGTCCGTGGCCGGCTGGTCAGGGCCGAGGGCTATCCGCCGCACCCCGGCCGGTTCACCGCCGCCGGCTACGACCTGCCGGCCCTATTGGGCGCGGACCAGGCGGCGTGATGGGCGCGCTCGTCGGTCTGCTGCTGGGTCTGGGTCTGCTGCTCATCTGGCGTTCGGGGCCACGACGACCGCCGCGTCCAGAGACGCGCTCGGCCGGCTGGCGCGTGCGTACGGCGGAGCTGCTCGCACAGGCCGGCATCGAGGCGGTGACCCCCGGCCAGCTCGTCACGGTGTCCGTGGTCCTTGCAGTCCTCGTTGGCCTCTTCGTACTGGCCGTCTCGCAGTCACCGACGATCGCCGTCCCGTTCGCCGCGTTCGCTGCTGCCGGTCCGCTCTCCCTCGTGCGTTGGCGGCAGCGACAGCGCGCCGCCGAGCTGCGGGAGCTGTGGCCCGAAGCTGTCGACAACCTTGCCTCCGCGATCCGCGCCGGGCTGTCCCTGCCCGAGGCCGTCGGCCAGCTCGCCGTTAGGGGTCCGGAGCCACTCCGGCGGTCCTTCGAACTCTTCGCGGACGACTATCGGTCTACCGGTCGTTTCGGTGAGAGCCTCGACGCGCTGAAGGCCCGGCTGGCCGACCCGGTGGCTGACCGCATGGTCGAGGTCCTTCGGCTGGCCCGCGACGTCGGCGGAAGCGACCTCGGTCGACTGCTGCGCACGCTGTCGGCCTTCCTCCGCGACGACGCTCGGACACGGGCGGAACTCGAGACGAGGCAGGGCTGGACTGTCAACGCGGCTCGTCTCGCCGTCGCGTCGCCTTGGCTCCTCCTCGGCCTGCTCGCGTTGCGGCCGGAAGCCGTTCGGCCGTACAACACCGGCGCTGGTGCGGTGCTCTTGACGCTCGGGAGTGGGCTCTCGTTGCTGGCGTACCGGCTCATGAAGCGGATCGCGCGCCTGCCAACCGAGGAACGGGTGCTGCGATGAACGCGACCGGGATGGTCGTCGGTGCTCTCTGCGGTGCCGGCGCGTGGCTTGTCGTCAGGGGCGCTCCTGTGTCGCGTCGGCCACGGCTCGAGGCGCGGCTCGCACCGTACCTGCGCGACGCACCGCGGCCGTCGCGGCTGCTCGCGGCGAGCACGACTCTCACGCCTTTCCCGGCGGTCGAGGCACTGGTGCGCCCGCTCCTCAGCAACCTCGTTTCCCGCCTCGACCGCATCGTCGGCGGGTCCACCTCGGTACGTCGACGGCTCGAGCAGGCGGGCAGCGACATGACGGTCGAGGCGTTCCGCGTCGAGCAGCTGGTCTGGGGTTGCGGTGGGCTGCTGATCGGGTTGGGGCTCATCGCTCTAGCCCTCACCCGGGACTGGCGTACGTCGCCGATCGCCCTCGTCGTCCTCTCCCTGGTGCTGGCCGTCACCGGGGTGCTCGGCCGCGACCGATGGCTGACTCGCGAGGTGCGGCTGCGCGAGGAGCGTATGACTGCCGAGTTCCCCACCGTGGCGGAGATGCTCGCGCTCGCCGTCACGGCCGGAGAAGGCCCGGTCGGCGCCCTCGAGCGGCTGGCGCATATCGGTCATGGCGAACTGACCAGCGAGCTCATGCGGGCCCTCGCCGCCGCGCGGGCCGGTGCACCACTGGCGCAGGCGCTCGATGCCGTGGCCGCCCGCACCTCACTGCCGGCGCTGGCCCGCTTCGCCGACGGTGTCGCGATCGCAGTGGAGCGAGGCACCCCGCTTGCCGACGTGCTGCGCGCCCAGGCGTCCGACGTCCGGGAGGCCGGCCGACGCGCGCTCCTCGAGTCCGGTGGCAAGAAAGAGATAGCGATGATGGTGCCGGTCGTGTTCCTGGTGCTTCCGATCACCGTTCTCTTCGCGCTGTTCCCGAGCTTCTACGGATTCACCATCACCACACCCTGACGGGGGAACCGATCATGGACGTCTTGACACCGGTGCTCGACCTGCTGCTCCGGATGCACATTCGGGTCACTAACGGTGGGCGTGAGCGAGGTGACGTGCCCGGCTGGGTACTGATCACCCTCATGACCGCTGGTCTGGTCACCGCGCTGTGGGCCATCGCCGGCCCAAGGCTCGGTGACCTGCTGAGCAACGCACTCGACAGCGTCAAAGGACCGTGAGCCCGCGTCGTGCGGCGTACGCCAACGACGCGGGATCCGGCGACGCGGAGTCCGGCGACGCGGAGTCCGGCGGCGTGAGAACCGGCGGCGTGCGGTCCGGCGTGGGGACCGGCGATGCAGGATCCGCGCCGGTCGAGTTCGTTCTCGTCGGGGTTCTGCTCACCGCGCTTTTTCTCGGTCTGCTGCAGCTCGGCCTCGACCTGCATGTCCGCAACGTGCTCATCGCCAGCGCCAGCGAGGGCGCCCGGTACGGCGCGAACGCTGATCGGTCGCCCGACGACGGCGCGGCGCGGACCCGCCAACTCATCGCCCAGGCGCTGTCGACGCGTTTCGCGGGCGACGTGCGCGCCGGGCTCGCTCAGGTCGACGGCGCAGGCGTCGTCGTCGTGACGGTACGTGCACCGCTGCCGGTCTTCGCGTGGTTCGGCCCGGCCGACTCCCTCTCCGTGTCCGGGCATGCGCTGCGGGAGGGAGCGTGAGACGCCGGCGGGAAGACCCAAGAAGGGGAGACGAGGGAAGCGCCCTCGTGGAGTTCACCTTTCTCGCAGTGCTCTTGCTCGTGCCGCTGGCGTACGTCGTCGTCGCCGCGTTCACCGTCCAGAAGGCCGCCTTCGCGGTCACCGCGGCAACCCGGGAGGCCGGTCGGGCCTTCGTCACCACGACCGAAGGCGACCCCGACGCGCGGGCTCATGCGGCGGCGGCGCTCGCGATGGGCGACCAGGGGCTCGCCCTGCCGTCCGGAGCCCTCGGCGTGAGTTGCGACGCCGACTGCCGGGCACCGGGGTCGGCGGTGCGCGTCGCGCTCGACTACACCGTCGTGCTGCCGTTGCTCCCACGGTCGCTCGGCGGGCACCCGATCGGTGGCATTGCCGTCCACGGTCGGCACGTCGAGGTGATCGACGAGTTCCGGGCGCCCTTGCCATGACTCGGCGGCGCCCGCGCGGCGACGACGGCCAACTTCTGCTGCTGATCGCGATCTATGCGCTGATCGCGGCGGCACTCGTGGTCGTCGCTGTCGACGCGTCGGCGTTCTTCCTCAGCCGGCGCGCGCTGGCGAGCCTCGCCGACGGTGCGGCGGTCGCGGGCACCAGGGCCGAGAACGCCGGCGCCCTCTACGCGGGCGGGTCGCGCACCGAACTACCGCTGTCAGTCGACGGCGTGCGCCAGGAGGTCACCCGCTACATCGCCGACCGCGACGCGATCACGTCGTATCCCGGCCTGCAGATCCTCGACGCGTCGACCGACGGCGGAACCGTCACCGTCATGCTCAGCGAGGACAAGCCCCTGCCGTTCCTGCCGCTCGTGTCGAAGCTCACCGGCGCGTTTCCGGACGGAACCGTGCGCATCACGGTCGTAGCCCGGGCCCGCGCGCCGATCAGCGCTGACTGACAGCGCCGTCCCCGCAAGAAGCGCCGGACAGGTACCGGCTCGGAGTCAGCGGCGGGCCGGCCGCGAGTTAGCGGCGGTGATAGACATGCCGGCGGTGCTCGATGCGCACGATGCGGATCGCGTCGGCGGCAACGGCATAGAGGATCCGGTAGTCGCCGCGGCGGGCGGAGCGGTGACCAGCGAGAGATCCATGCAGCTCGCCTCCCATCCGGTAGCGGCTCCTCGGCAATCGCGAGGAGCGTCTCCATGACCGCGACCGCGAGGGCCTCCGGTAGCCGAAGAAGGTCGCGCCGCGCGCTTGGCGCCAGGACCACGGTCATGCTTTCGACCGGTGCGCGGCTCCCATCTCGTCGATGACCTCCTCGAGGGTGTAGCCGTCCCCCCGGTTGAGCGCGGCGTTCGCCTCGTCGATGTCTGCCAGCGCTTGATGGTCGCTGAGCACGTCGACCGTCTCGAGCAGCCTGGTCCAGCGCGGCCGAACGGGTGAACAGGGCCGAAACCGGCGAGCAGGGCATTCCCCGTACCGCAGCATGAAGAGGTCATACCGTCGCGACGTGGCTGCGGAAGAAGCTTCCGCCAAGACGAAGGGCTCGGCCGGCATGAGTCGACCTGTATCGG
>JBBSIN010000081.1:0-7638 GCA_038232055.1 Mycobacteriales bacterium | reverse complement strand
GACCGCCACAGCACCACCGTCGGCTCCGAGCAGCCGACCCGGCTGGCGATCTCCTTGCCCGGCACGCCGTCGGCCGCCAGCAGCACGATCCGGGCCCGTTCGACCTCCCGTGCTGGCGCCCCCTTCGCCCGGACCTGGCGGCCCAGGCGCTGTCGGTCATCCTCGGCGATGGTCAAGGTGCGCACGCGGTTCGGCATGCCTCATTGTCGACCTACAACGCTCAAGGAACTAGTGCGACACGACACTAGTCGGGGTAGCTGTACCAGCCGGTGCCGCTCTTGCGGCCGAGGGCACCCGCCGTCACCATCCGGCTCATCGTCTCCGGTGGCATGAACTTCTCGTCCTGGGTGTCGGCGTAGATGTTGCGCGCGGCGGCGAGCAGGATGTCCACGCCGGTCAGGTCCATCGTCGCGAGCGGCCCCATGGCGTGACCGAAGCCCAGCCGGCACGCGGTGTCGACGTCGTCGGCGGATGCCACACCGGACTCCACCAGCTTCGCCGCCTCGTTGCAGAGGGCGACGATCAGCCGCGTCGTGACGAAGCCGGCAACGTCACGGTTGACGACGATGCAGGTCTTTCCCGTCCGCTCGGCGAAGTCACGGGCGCGCTGAAGCGTTGTGTCGCTGGTCAGGTAGCCGCGGACGAGCTCACAGAGCTTCATCATCGGCACCGGGGAGAAGAAGTGCGTCCCGACGACCGACTCCGGCCGCTGCGTCGACGCGGCGATCTGGGTGATCGGAATGGCGCTCGTGTTGGTCGCCAGCACGGCATCGGGGGCACAGATCTTGTCCAGGGCCGTGAAGACGTCGCGTTTCACGTCGAGCTGCTCGAAGACGGCCTCCACCACGATGTCGGCGTCGGCCGCCGCGTCGAGGTCGGTCGTCGTCGTGATGCGTTCGAGCGCCGCGTCGGCGTCGTCCGGCTCCAGCGTGCCCTTCTTGACGAATCGGGCGTACGACGAGGAGATGCCGCTGCGCGCCCGCTCCAGCGCGGCATCGGTGACATCGCGCAGGATGACGTCGTACCCGGCCTGGGCGGCGACTTGGGCGATGCCCGATCCCATCAGCCCGGCGCCGACCACCGCGACCCTGCTCACGACGGCCACCCTAACGGCGTCCGGCGCCAGTGGGAACAATGGGCAGGTGGGCGGGTCCAGCTACTCCTATCTCCTCGGCCCTGCCATCGCATTGGCCGCCGTGGGGGTGCTCGCGCTGCTGCTGCGGTGGACGTACGGATCCGGTACGCCGTCCTCACCACGTCTGCTGCGGTCGGCGGACTACGGCCTGCTCGCCACCGTCGCGACGGTGCCGGACCGGGGGGAGGCGGAGCGACTGCGCGCCCTGCTCCGGTCTAACGGCATCCGGGCGACGTTGGGCAGCGCAGCCGACGGCGGTTCGCTCGTGCTCGTCTTCCGACGCGACGAGCGCCGGGCCCGCGACCTGCTCGCTCCCAGCGGAGGCTGAGTCCCCAACCTCCTCACGGTTCGAAGAGGTCCGGGTCGGGCTCTCGGCGTACGTCGGCGCCCAGGCGCTGTAACGACTCCGCGAAGTCCTGGTAGCCGCGGTCGACGTGATAGATGTCGCTGACCGTCGTCTCACCCTCGGCGACCAGCCCGGCCAGGACGAGACCGGCGCCGGCCCGGATGTCGGTGGCCCGGACCGGCGCGCCGGAGAGCAGCTGCCGGCCGCGGATTACCGCGTGGTGGCCGTCGGTGCGGATGTCGGCGCCGAGCCGGGCGAGCTCGTCGAGGAACATGAACCGCGCCTCGAAGACGTTCTCGGTCACCATGGCGGTGCCCTCGCTCACCGCATCGAGCACGACGACCGCCGGCTGCAGATCGGTCGGAAAGCCCGGGTAAGGCAGCGTCACGACGTCGACCGAGCGGGGGCGCTCCGCCATCGCGACGCGGAACCCGTCGTCGAGCAGGTCGATCTGCGCCCCCGCGGTCGCGAGCTTGTCCAAGGCGATCTCGAGATGTCCGGCGACGGCACGCTGCACCGTCACGTCGCCCCGGGTGGCGACGGCGGCGATAGCGTAGGTGCCGGCAACGATCCGGTCGGGCACCGTTGCGTGCTCGGTGGGACGGAGCGACTCGACACCGTCGATCTCGATCGTCGACGTCCCGGCCCCCGTGATGCGAGCGCCCATCTCGGTGAGCATCTCGCAGAGGTCGACGATCTCCGGCTCGCGCGCCGCATTGTCGATGACCGTGACGCCCTTGGCCAGGGCGCCCGCCATCAACAGGTTCTCGGTGGCGCCGACGCTGGGAAAGTCCAGCCAGATGACGGCGCCGGCGAGCCGTGGGGCGCTCGCGAGCAGGAAACCGTGCTCGGTTTCCACCGTCGCACCCATCTTGGTCAGCCCGTCGACGTGCATGTCGAGCCCACGCGAACCGATATTGTCGCCGCCCGGCTGCGCCACCTTGACCGCCCCGCAGCGGGCGAGGAGTGGGCCGAGGACGCAGATCGAGGCGCGCATCCGGCGTACCAGGTCGTAGTCGGCTTCGTGTCCGGGACGCGCGGGAACCGTGATGGCCAGCTCGGGAGGCTCGCCGACGACCACGCAGCCGAGCCGACGCAGCAGCTCGCTCATGATCTCGACGTCGAGGATGCGCGGGACATTGCGCAGCGTTGTCGTACCTTCGGCCAGCAGGCTCGCGGCCATCAGCTTGAGCACGCTGTTCTTCGCCCCGCTCACCGTCACCTTCCCGGTGAGCCGGGCGCCGCCCACCACGCGGTATCGCTCCACGGCGGGCAGGATAGCCGCGGCACCGGGTGCGACCAGCGCAGGTTGTCAGCGGCGGGCGGGCGAACCGCGACCCCTCGTAGGGTGACTGGATGACTGACACCGCGCCCGAGGGCAAGCGCACATCGACCGTCCACCTGACCCGCATCTACACGAAGACCGGCGACAGCGGCACCACAGCGCTCGGCGACATGAGCCGGGTGGCGAAGACCGACCCGCGGATCACGGCGTACGCCGACGTCGACGAGACCAACTCTGCCCTCGGCGTCGCTCTCGCGCTCGGGAAGCTGCCGGACGACGTCGCGGCGCTGCTGCGACAGGTTCAGAACGACCTCTTCGATGTCGGCGCCGACCTCTGCACCCCTGTCGTCGCGGAACCGAAGTGGGCGCCGTTGCGGGTGAACGAGTCCTACGTCGAGCGCCTTGAGCGGGCCTGCGACGAGCACAATGAGCGGTTGCCAGCACTGAACAGCTTCCTGCTCCCGGGTGGTACGCCGGGCGCGGCGCTGCTGCACGTGGCCCGCACGGTTGCGCGGCGCGCCGAGCGGTCGACGTGGGCGCTGCTCGAGGCCTTCCCCGACGACACGAGCCCAGTGCCGGCGAGGTACCTCAATCGCCTGTCGGACCTGCTCTTCATCCTCGCCCGTGCCGCGAACCCGGCCGGCGACGTGCTCTGGCGACCGGCGGCCAACGCCGGCTGACCTTCCAGCTCCATCCAAGGCCCGCTCCCGCAGCACCGGTGGTCACGGGGCCGAAGTTGGCGCCGCACCCTCGATCCCGCGGTCGGGGGGTTGGCGATCTCCTTCGCCCTGCTGGTGGTGGCTGAGGGGCGGTCTCAGAGATCGTTGAGCAACAACGGCGGGAGCGAAGGAGATCATCCGGTGCAGCCGAGCGTCGGGCTGACGAAGCCGGCGGTCAGTTGATGCCTGGACCTCGGCTGGCCGCCGCCTCGACCCAGGCCAGGAACCCGGGCAGCGCTGCCTCGCTCATCGCCAGCTCGATCCGGCCGGCGTCGCCCACGCACTCGACCACGATGGAGCCGCCGAGCAGGCTGAGCGCCTCCACGCCGGTCGGCCGGCGCTGTTTGACCACCGTGAGCCCCCGCCTGGAGAACGTCCTGCGTGGCCGCATCGCCGGGCTGAAGACGCGGTACCACAGCAGGTGATCGCCCGCGTAGCGCCCCAGTCCCAGGACCCACCCCCAGCCCTGCCGGGTGCCGCGCCGCTTCACGATGCGCAGCGAGAGATCGATCATCCCGCCGGTACGTCGAAGCGCGTACCGGCGGGTCGCGAGACCGGCAAGCAGGACTCCCGCGAGGAGCCCGACAAGCACGAGGACGTCGACAGCCTTCACCGCGCGACTGCCGTGAGACGCCGGGCCTAGACCGTCTCGCCTACGGCACGCAGCCGCGCCGTCGCCCGTTGCGCGGCCGCGGCGGCCTCCTCGTCGTCTGCCGGGGCCTGCCGAGCCCGATCAAGTGCCTGCCTCGCTCGAGCCGCGTCGATCTCCGGCGCAAGCTCGACCACCTCTGCCAGCATGGACACGCCCCAGTCGGTGATCGATAGGAAGCCACCGTGTACGGCGGCAACGAGCTCGTCGGCGCCGCCGCGTCGGATGCGCACAGGTCCCGACACGAGCTCGCCGAGGAGCGGCGCGTGACCGGGCAGTACGCCGATCTCGCCCTCGGTGGTTCGGGCGACGACCATTTCGGCGTCACCCGACCACACCTCGCGCTCGGGTGACACCAACTCAACCCGCAGCTCTGCCACGAGACCTCCGATCGAACGTTGCGCTGGGACATCGTTCCTACTACTGCTCCAGCTCCTTGGCCTTCTGCTCCACCTGGTCGATGCCACCGCAGAGGAAGAACGCCTGCTCCGGGAGGTGGTCGTATTTTCCGTCGCAGAGCGCCCGGAACGACGACACCGTCTCCTCCAATGGCACGGTCTCGCCCTTGATGCCGGTGAACTGCTCCGCCACGTAGAACGGCTGGGACAGGAAGCGCTGGATGCGGCGAGCCCGGCCGACCAGGACCTTGTCCTCCTCCGACAGCTCGTCGATGCCGAGGATCGCGATGATGTCCTGCAGATCCTTGTATCGCTGCAGGATCTCCTGGACCCGCCGCGCCACGTTGTAGTGCTCGTCGCCGACGTAACGGGGGTCGAGAATCCGGCTGGTCGAGTCGAGCGGGTCGACGGCGGGGTAGATCCCCAGCTCGGAGATCGCCCGCGACAGCACTGTCGTCGCGTCGAGGTGCGCGAAGGTGGTGTGCGGTGCCGGGTCGGTGATGTCGTCGGCCGGGACGTAGATCGCCTGCAGGGAGGTGATCGAGTGACCGCGAGTCGAGGTAATGCGCTCCTGGAGCTCCCCCATCTCGTCGGCGAGGGTCGGCTGGTAGCCCACCGCGCTCGGCATCCGGCCGAGCAGCGTCGAGACCTCCGAGCCGGCCTGGGTGAAGCGGAAGATGTTGTCGATGAAGAGCAGCACGTCCTGTCGCTGCTCGTCGCGGAAGTACTCCGCCATCGTCAACGCCGCGAGCGCGACCCGCAGCCGGGTGCCCGGCGGCTCGTCCATCTGCCCGAAGACCAGCGCGGTCTTGTCGATGACGCCGGTCTCGCTCATCTCGAGGAACAGGTCGTTGCCCTCGCGGGTGCGCTCGCCGACGCCGGCGAACACGGAGACACCACCGAAGTTCTCGGCCACCCGATAGATCATCTCCTGGATGACGACGGTCTTGCCGACGCCCGCGCCGCCGAACATGCCGATCTTGCCACCCTGGACGTACGGCGCCAGCAGGTCGATGACCTTGATGCCGGTCTCGAACATCTGCGTCTTCGCCTCGAGCTGGTCGTACGGCGGCGACGGCCGGTGGATCGGCCAGCGGATCTCGGCGTCGACCGAGTCGACGTCGAGCGGCTGACCGAGCACGTTGAACACGTGGCCCTTGGTCGCGTCACCCACCGGGACGGTGATCGGCGCGCCGGTGTCGACCACGGGCACGCCGCGGACCAGGCCGTCGGTGGGCTGCATGGAGATCGCGCGGACGGCGTTGTGGCCGATGTGCTGCGCGACCTCGAGGGTCAGCGTCGCGGTCTCCTCGCCCAGCGTCCGCTCGACGTGCAGGGCGTTGTGGATCTCCGGCATCTCGTCCGGGGCGAACTCGACGTCGACGACCGGGCCGACGATGCGGAGAACCCGGCCGGTGCCGGCGTCGTGTGGCCCGGTGCCGGGACGCTGCTCGAGGGTGGCGGTCATGCGTTCCCACTTCCGTTGGCGGACAGCGCCTCGGCGCCGCCGACGATTTCCATGATTTCCTGGGTGATCTCGGCCTGGCGTGCCGCGTTCGCGAGCCGGGTCAGGCTCTTGGCGAGGTCGTCGGCGTTGTCGGTCGCCGCCTTCATGGCGCGGCGTCGCGCCGCCTGCTCGGACGCAGCCGCCTCCAGCAGCGCCGCGTAGATGCGGCTCTCGACGTAGCGAGGCAGCAGCGCGTCGAGCACGCCTTCCGCCGACGGCTCGAACTCGTAGAGCGGCAGCGGTCCCGACGGCGCCGGCTCGTCGGAGTACTCGATCACGAGCGGCAGCAGCCGCCGCGCCACCGGACGCTGGACGAGCATCGAGGCGAACTCGGTGTAGACGATGTGGATCTCATCGACGCCGGCCGTGCTCGAAGCACCCTCGGCATCGCGGTCCAGGCCACGGACGAAGGCGTCGATGAGCGCGTCGGCCGCCGCCGTGGCGTCGGCGGACGTCGGATTCTCGGAGAAGCCGGTCCACTCCCCGGCGATCGCCCGGTTGCGGAAGCGGTAGTAACCGAGCGCCTTGCGTCCGATGAGGTAGTGCACCGGCTCCTTGCCCTCGTCGCGCAGCAGGGCATTGAGCTCCTCACCGGTCCGCAGCGCGTTGGTGTTGTAGGCGCCCGCGAGCCCGCGGTCGCTGGTCACGATGAGGACGGCCGCCCTGGCGGGCCGCTCGCGTGGCGTGGTCAGTGGGTGGTCGACCGTGGCCTGGCTGGCGACAGCCGACACGACGCCGGTGATGGCCTCGGCGTACGGCTTCGACGCCGCTACCCGACCCTGCGCCTTGACGATTCGGGAGGCGGCGATGAGCTCCATGGCCCGCGTGATCTTCTTCGTCGACTGGATCGAGCGGATCCGCCGACGGTAGACGCGAAGTGCGGCACCCATCGGGTCACGGACCTCCGACCGGGCTGGGTCCGGTGATGGCGTCCGAACCGGGCCGCTCCGGCTTCTTGCGGTACGCCTGGATCGCCTCCTGGCCGCGCTCGCTTTCCTCCATCGCGTCGGACTCGGCCTCGTTGACCTGACCCTGGCCCTCGCTGGGCTCGAAGCCCTTCTTGAACTCGTCGACCGCCTGCTGCAACGACTCGGCAGTCGACTCCTCGAGCTTGCCGGTCTGCAGGATCGTGTCGTAGATGCCCTGGTGTGACCGGCCGAGGTAGTCGAGCAGGTCGCGCTCGAAGCGGCGGATGTCGGCGACCGGGACGTCGTCCAGGTTGCCGCTGGTGCCCGCCCACAGCGAAACGACCTGCCGCTCGACCGGGAACGGCGAGTACTGCGGCTGCTTGAGCAGCTCGACGAGGCGCTGCCCGCGCTCGAGCTGTGCCTTCGACGCCCGGTCGAGGTCGGAGCCGAAGGCCGCGAACGCCTCCAGCTCGCGGAACTGGGCGAGATCGAGCCGCAGGCGTCCGGACACCGTCTTCATCGCCCGAATCTGTGCGTTGCCGCCGACCCGGGAGACCGAGATGCCGACGTTGATGGCGGGCCGCACGCCGGAGTTGAACAGGTCGGTCTCGAGGAAGATCTGGCCGTCGGTGATCGAGATGACGTTGGTCGGGATGTACGCCGACACGTCGTTGCCCTTGGTCTCGATGAT
>JBBSIN010000080.1:0-7661 GCA_038232055.1 Mycobacteriales bacterium | reverse complement strand
GCGAAGCACGTCATCCCCGAGTTGCAGAGCACGTGGCTGACGACGATCGAGAAGGACTGGAAGACCAACGTCCTCCAGAAGTGAGCTGACCGGCAGACAGCGGCTGCGGATCGGGCTCCTGCTCAGCCCGGCGCTCGCCGTGGTGCTGTTGCTCTTTCTCGGTGGCTTCGCGCTCGGGGTGGCGCAGAGCCTCGGCTATCAGCCCTACCTCGGCTCGACGCCACTGACCCTCGACGCCTACCGGACACTGTGGGCTGACCCGGCGGTACGCGCATCGATCGCCCTGACCTTCCGGCTCTCGCTCACTGCGACGACGCTCTCCGCGGTGCTCGCGGTGGCTGCGGCACTTCTCGTCCGGCGTACGACGCGAGGCCGCCGGCTCGTGACGCTGCTCTTCCAGCTCAACCTTCCGGTGCCCCACCTCGTCGGCGGTGTCGCGATGCTGCTGCTGCTTGCGCAGAGCGGGTTGCTCGCGCGGCTCGGCCACGCAGTGGGACTGGTGCCGGTGCCGGCCGACTTCCCGGCGCTCACCGCCGACCGGGTCGGTTTCGCGATTCTCGCGGAGTACGTCTGGAAGGAGGTGCCGTTCATCGGCGTCGTGGTGCTCGCGGCGCTGGCTGGCGGCATCGCCGACCTCGAGGATGCCGCGCGCACGCTCGGTGCCGGCCGCTGGCAGCGGTTCCGGCACGTCACGCTGCCGCTGATCACACCGGCGGTGCTCTCCACGTCGGTCATCGTTTTCGCGTTCACCTTCGGCTCGTACGAAATCCCTTACCTCCTGGGACGCCCGTACCCGGCCACCCTGCCCGTCGTCGCCTACCAGTCCTACGTCGACGTCGACCTCAACTCGCGACCCGAGGCGATGGCGATCGGTGTCCTCATCGCCGCCATGGTCAGCGTCATGGTCCTGGTCTACATGCGGCTCGCCGGCCGCTACCTCCGCGGCGGCCCGCGGTGAGCCGGTCCGTGACCCGCGTCGTGCCGCTGAGCCTGCTGCTGCTTGGGCTGCTGGTTCCGTTCGTGCCGCTGGTGATGTGGACATTTGCCGCCGAGTGGCGGTTTCCGGCGATCGTCCCGCAGCAGCTCACCACCCGGTCACTGCACGTGCTGGCCGCCCCGTCGTCGCAGGTGCTGCACGGGCTGGTGACATCGACCGTCATCGCGGTCACCGTCGCGGCCGTCGGCTGCCTCATCGGGCTCTCCGCGGGGCGGGCGCTCGGGCTCTACGCCTTTCGCGGCAAGCGCGTCGTGCAGTTCCTCATGCTGGCGCCGGTCATCGTGCCCGGGCTGGCGGTGACGCTCGGGATCCAGGTGCTGTTCATCCGCTACGGCCTGGCCGACACCGTGGCCGGTGTCGTCCTCGTGCACCTCGTCCCGACCGTCCCGTACGTGACGCTCGTCATGGCCAGCGTCTTCGCGAACTACGACATCGGCTACGAGGAGCAGGCCAGGGTGCTGGGCGCCGGACCGCTGCAGGTCTTCCGCACGGTAACGCTCCCCGCGGTGCTGCCCGGCCTCGCCGTCGCCGCCCTGTTCGCCTTCCTGATCTCCTGGAGCGAGTACATCCTCACGCTGCTCGTGGGCGGCGGCGTCGTACGCACGCTCCCCCTGCTGCTCTTCGCCTACGTCCGTGGCAACGACACGGCGGTGGCGGCGGCGCTCTCGCTCGTCATCGTGCTGCCGCCGCTGCTCCTGCTCGGGCTGACCGCCCGCTTCCTGACCCGCACCGACTCGCCAGTCGTCGGGTTCGGGCGGGTATGACGAGCGCGCCGGCCGGCGCCGCCAGCATCGCCTTGCGGGAACTCACCAAGTCCTACGGGGCGGTGCGGGTCGTCGACGGCGTGGACCTCGACGTCCCGGCCGGTCAGCTCGTCGCGCTGCTCGGCCCCTCCGGCTGTGGCAAGACGACGACGCTGCGGATGGTGGCGGGGCTGCTGCCGCCGACCGCCGGTGACGTCGCCTTCGACGGGCGCTCCGTCGTCCGGCTGCCGGCCGAACGACGACCGGTGGCCATGGTGTTCCAGAAGTCACTGCTCTTCCCCAACATGACCGTCGCCGCCAACGTCGGTTTCGGGTTGCGCATGCGCCGGGTGAAGCGCGCCGACGTCCGGGCCCGGGTCGCCGAGATGCTCGACCTCGTGCAACTTCCCGGCTACGAAGACCGGCGGGTCGGTGAGCTCTCCGGTGGCCAGGAGCAGCGGGTGTCGCTCGCTCGGGCGCTCGTGGTCGGGCCGCAGGTGCTGCTGCTCGACGAGCCACTGTCACAGCTCGACGCCGGCCTCCGGGTTGACATGCGCGACCTCGTCCGGCGCGTCCAGCGCGAGGTCGGCGTGACCACCGTCTTCGTGACGCACGACCAGGAGGAGGCCGTCGCGTTGGCCGACGGCGTCGCACTCATGCTGGACGGGCGGATCGAGCAGTACGCCGCCCCCCGCGAGCTCTACGAGCGCCCGGCGACCGTGCGGGTCGCGCGCTTCTTCGGCGGCCGCAACTTCTTCGCGGGCACTGTGGTCGGTGGGATCTGGCGCGGGGCGCTGGGCGAGGTCCCGGTGCCCGGCGCCCCTGACGGCCCGGGCACGTTGACGATTCGGCCGGAGGCGGTGCGGCTCGGGGCGCAGGGAATCCCGGCCATCGTCCGCAGCGGCGACTATCGCGGCACGCACATCCGGCTCGCCGCCGACGCCGGCGGCACGGAGGTCTGCATCGTCGTGCCGCCCACCGGGGCGCCGGCCCTCGGCGAGCGGGTGTGCCTGGAGCTGCCGCCCGCAAGCTGCACCGTCCTGCGGGGCTGACAACGCGTGGGGCCTAGTGACCACATCGCCAACCGATGCGCGCGTGCCCATGCGGACGCCCAACCGGCAACACGCCCGATGTGGTCAATGACCCCCGCCTGCCGTTATCCACAGGACGTCAACTCGGGCTGTCGGTGGACGTCGGCTGCCCGCACAGTCTGACGTGTGCGGCTGGTGGAACTCGCTCTCGAGGTCGAACGCGAGTTCGGCGGCTTGGTTCCGCGCCGAGAGCTCCTCGCGGCTGGAGCTGCGGCGTCGACCATCGACCGGGCGCGGCACGCCGGCGTCCTGGTGCGGCTGCACGCCGGCCTTTACCGGCTCCGCGCACCGTCGGATGTGGCCGCGCTCGCCGGCGCCGCGCTACGGCTGCGAGGCACGGCAAGCCACGCGGCCGCAGCCGTTCTGCACGGCTTCGAGACGGTCGGTCCGGCATCGCCAACGGTGACCCTTCCGCGGAATCGTCGCTACCGAGGCCTGGACGCCATCTGCATCTTTCGCCGAACGCTGAGCGTCGACGACTGGACGATCGTGCACGGCGTGCGGATCACGACACCACTGCGCACGGTGCTGGATTGCTGCCGCGATCTGCCGCTGCGGGACGCGGTCGTCATCGCCGATTCCGCGCTACGGGCCGGCGCGGTCACTGCCGGGGAGCTGCGTTCGGCGGCGTCGAGCGCGACCGGCCGCCGATCGGCGCGGCTGCGCCGAGCCGTCGCGCTGGTCGACCCACGATCCGGCTCGGTGCTCGAGTCGCTCCTTCGGGTTCTTCTCATCGAGAACGGTCTCGTTCCGGACGTCACGCAGGCGGTGATCTGCGACTCAGCGGGCGTCGTCATCGCACGGGTGGACTTCCTGTTCCGTCTCGCGCGCCTCATCGTGGAGGCGGACGGCTTCGAGTTCCACGCCAAGCGCGCGGACTGGCGACGCGACCTCAGACGGGCCAACGCCTACGAGGCGCTCGGCTACCGACTGCTGCGCTTCTCCTGGGACGACGTCCTACACGATCCCGACTACGTCGTCGGCTGCGTCCGGGCCGTCCAGCAGCAGGCCGCGGCCTGACCCGCGGGGCCGATTGACCACATCCACTCCCTTTCCGCGTCGCTGGAGGATCCATCGAGCGCGCGTCGCCGATGGGGCACGAGCAATGTGGTCAATCGGCCCCGTTCGCTGCGAGACTCCGGCCGTGCCGCTGTTGCCGACCGTGCCGTTCGGGTCGTCCTACTACCCACCGCACCACGACCCGTCCGACTGGCCGCGCGACCTCGACCGGATGGCCGCGGCCGGGCTGACGGTGATCCGCACCGCCGAGCTGCTCGCCAGCTGGGACCGGATCGAAGTCGGGCGGCGCAGCTACGACTTCGGCTGGCTGGACATCATCTTCGACCTCGCCGAGGAGCGCGGGATGTCGATCCTGCTCGGCACCGGCTCGCAGAACCCGCCGATCTGGATGGTCGACGAGTGGGCGGACCTGCAGGTGGTCAGCCGCGACGGTACGGCGTACCCGACGGCGACGATGTGGGGCTGGGCGTGCAAGGACCACCCCGGCTACCTCGCCGAGCTCGAGCGTTGGGTCCGAGTGCTCGCCGACCGCTACGGCTCCCGCGACGGTCTACTGGGCTGGCAGGTCGACAACGAGCCGGGGTACCCCTTCATCCCGTGGCGTCGCGACACGATGGACCTCTACTGCTACTGCGCCAACACCGAGCAGGCGTGGCGCGAGTGGCTGCAACGGAGGTACGGCGACCTCGAAACGCTCTCCGACGCCTGGCGGTGGGACCCGACCCACCATCGCTACTCATCGTGGACACAGGTACGCGCGCCGCGGTCCACGCCGGCGGAGTGGGGCATCGTCACCGCGTGGCTCGACTGGCGACGCTTCACCGCGGAGCGGCTGGCCGACTTCGTGGGCTGGCAGTCCGACCTGCTGCACACGCTGACGCCGGGGCGCCCCACCTCCACGAACGTGTTCATCTGGTCGCGACACGACCCGTTCGGCGTCTGGATGGGCCAGGACCCGTGGCGGCTGGCCGGGCGCGTTGACGCGATCGGCTACGACCTCTACCCGGGCATCGAGAAGCGCTTCCTGCGGTTCCCGGAGTACGCCGCGATGTTCCTCGACTATGCGCGGTCGTCCGCGGCGGCCGCCGGGGTGGAGTTCTGGCTGCCGGAGATCGAGAGCGGGCCGCTGAACGGGTGGGTGCTGGGACCCGACCATGCCACGACGGCCGACGACATCACCCGGATCAACGCCGACGGCCTCGGCGCAGGTGCCCGGCTGGTGCTCTACCAGGGCTACCGCGAGTGGGACTGCATCCCGATCCACTGGGGCGCCCTCGTCGACCTGCACGGCGAACCCACCGGGCGGTACGACGCCGCGGCCGCCGTTGCGAGAGCCGACCTCCCCCTCGGCGGCGACCCCGAGCCGCCGGCCGTCGCACTGCTCGTCGACTTCGACAACGCGGCGGCGTGTCAGGGTATGGCCGCCGGTGAGGTGCTGCTGGACTGCATCACAGGGGCCTACCGGGCGCTCGCCGGGTTTGAGACCGGCTTCGTCGGCCCGGCCGAGCTGGACGACTGCTCGGCGAAGCTCGTCGTCGTACCGTTCGGCGTGCTGCTGTCCGCCCGAAGCGGCGCGGCGCTGGCGTCCTACGTCGAACGCGGCGGCCACCTGCTCACGATGGCGAAGGTGGGCATGCTCGACGACCGCGGCTGGTACTGGGACACCCGCCCGGGCGCCGGCCTGGACCGCCTGCTCGGCGTCGTCGAGCAGAGCGACGACGTCGAGGTACACGGCCGCTTCGCCGACGGCTCGATCGCGTTGACCGCGCGGCGGCACGGGCGGGGTACCGCGTGGGGGTGCGGTACCCACCTCGACCTCGGCGCCCTGCGCTACGGCGCGAACCGCGACTTCTTCGCCGGCGTCGGCCGTGCGGCCGGCGCGACACCGCTGTGGTCGGCCGATCCGGCGGCCGACGGGCTTCCCCGGGTGTGGGTACGCCGCCGAGGCCGGCTGCTGACGGTGAGCTCGACCGACTCAGTGGAGCGCACCGTCGCCCTCTCGGTCGCCGGCACCATGCGCGACCTCTGCACTGGGGAGACGTTCCCGGCCTCCAGCGTGCCGGTCGCCGCGATGGGTGCCCGGTTCCTCACGCCGCAGTGAAGGCGATCTCGACGCGGTCATCGACCGGGTGGTAGCCGAGCCGCCGGTAGACGGCGTTCGACGTCGGGTTCGCCAGGTCGGTGAAGAGCACGACCCCAGCGGCTCCCGTGTCGAGCGCCGACTGGGTGCTGGCCGCCGTGATCGCCGCGCCGAAGCCGCGGCGGCGAAACGCCGGCGGGGTGTAGACCGGCCCAATGCGGACCACTCCGCCGGCCGCCCGGCTGCGGCCGGCCATGGCCACCGGCACGTCGGCCGAGACCCACAGGCTTAGTCCCCCGTAGTCCAGCCGGTCTCTGGCGCCAGCCCGCTGGTCCAGCGCAGCGTCGACTCCGGCCTCGCTGGCAAAGGCGGTCATCCAGTCGACGAGCAGCGGCAGGTCGCTCTCGCTCGCCAGCCGCCCGCCCCCCGGCGGCGGCGGGTCGGGGAGGACCAGTTCGCGCAGCCGGTGCAGCCGCATCTCGTGCGCCACCCTCAGCGACGTGCCGGTACGCTCCTGCCAGGCGCTGGCGAACGCGGCCGCGGCGGCCGGTGACCCGTTCACCCCGTGCAGCCGGCGGCCGGTCGCCTGCACCGCCAGGGCCAGCGCCGCCGCCGCGTCGGCCGGCACCCCCGCGAGGAGGAGCGAGTACGGCGGCGTGTGGGAGACGGCGCTCGCGACCCGCCCGTCGGCGCCGGTCCACCAGCCGTAGAGCGCCGGCTCGGCCGGGGGCGGTGCGCCGGCGAGCGCGTTGGCGACGACGGTGAGGGAGATCGTGTGCCGCTCGGGGTCCGACCCGAGGAACTCGCCGACCGCGGCGGCGTACTCCTCGACTGAGCCGGTGAGCCGCCAGGTCACCCCATCCACCGCTCGATCGCGGCGACGATCACGTCGGTGTGATGGCGAACCACGTCGTACGCCGCGCCGGCGAGGTGCGGGGTGAGCACGACGCCCTCGAGCTCGAGTAGCGGATGCTCCGGCGGCAGCGGCTCGGTCCAGAACACGTCCAGCGCGGCGCCGGCGATCCGGTGCTCCCGCAGCGCCGCGATCAATGCGACCTCGTCGACGCAGGCAGCGCGCGCGGTGTTGACGAGGTATGCGGTCGGCTGCATGAGCGATAGCTCAGCGACGCCGAGCAACCCCACGGTCTCCGGCGTCAGCGCGCAGTGCAGCGAGACGATGTCCGCGGTGGCGAGCAGGTCCGGCAGCGGCACCGAGCCGGGCTGGTAGGGGTCGGTGTAGATCACCCGCATGCCGAACCCCTGGCAGGCCCGCCGGGCCACCGCCCGGCCGACGGCGCCGTAGCCGACTAGGCCGAGGGTGCGACCGGCGAGCTCCGGTCCGCGGAAGTGCAGGTAGGGCAGCTCCCGGCGCCCCGGCGGACCGGCGTACCAGCCGGATTGGCGCAGGTGTCGCTCGGCCGCCGAGATCTGCCGGCAGAGCGAGAGGATCAGTCCCACCGTGAAGTCGGCCACCGATTCGGCGTTGCGGCCAGGGGTGTGGACCACCGGGATGCCCCTGGCCGCACAGGCGGCGAGGTCGACGTTGACCGGCTCGCCCCGCGCGGTGGCGACGAACCGCACGGTGGGAAGAGCGTCGAGAACCGCCGGGTCGACCCGCTCGATCTCGGTGACGAGCACGTCCGCGCCGCGGGCAGCGGTGACGTAGTCCTCGGCGGCCAGCTCCTGGCGGGTAGCTCCCCAGCCGCCGGTGACGACGTCGAAGCCGAGCG
>JBBSIN010000079.1:0-7901 GCA_038232055.1 Mycobacteriales bacterium | reverse complement strand
TGAGGTCGTGTACCACTCGGTGCGCGAAGACCTGTCCAAGCTGGGCGTCATCTTCACCGACATGGATACGGCAGTACGCGACTACCCCGATCTGGTGAAGCGGTACTTCTCCACGCTCATCCCGTCGGGCGACAACAAGTTCGCCGCGCTCAACTCGGCTGTCTGGTCGGGCGGTTCGTTCGTATACATACCGGAAGGCGTCCATGTGGACATTCCCCTACAGGCATACTTCCGCATCAACGCCCAGAACATGGGTCAGTTCGAGCGCACGCTGATTATCGCCGAGCCTGGCAGCTACGTGCATTACGTCGAGGGCTGCACCGCGCCGGTCTACTCCAGCGACTCACTGCATAGCGCGGTCGTCGAGATCGTCGTGAAGAAGAACGCCCGCGTGCGCTACACCACGATCCAGAACTGGTCCAACAACGTCTACAACCTGGTGACCAAGCGCGCCGCCTGCTCCGAGGGCGCGACCATGGAGTGGATCGACGGCAACATCGGCTCCAAGGTCACCATGAAGTACCCGGCCGTGTGGCTGCTCGGCCCGCACGCCAAGGGCGAGACTCTCTCCGTCGCGGTCGCCGGCGAGGGCCAGCACCAGGACGCCGGCGCCAAGATGGTGCACGCCGCGCCGCACACGTCCTCGACGATCATCTCGAAGTCCGTGGCCAGGGGCGGCGGCCGCACGTCCTACCGCGGGCTCGTCCAGATCCAGGAGGGGGCCCACCACAGCCGGTCGACCGTGAAGTGCGACGCCCTGCTCGTCGACACGATCAGCCGCTCCGACACCTATCCCTACGTTGACGTCCGCGAGGACGACGTGTCGATGGGGCACGAGGCGACGGTGTCGAAGGTGAGCGACGACCAGCTCTTCTACCTGATGAGCCGCGGCATGTCAGAGGACGAGGCGATGGCGATGATCGTCCGCGGCTTCGTCGAGCCGATTGCCCGCGAGCTGCCGATGGAGTACGCGCTGGAGCTCAACCGGCTGATCGAGCTGCAGATGGAAGGCGCGGTCGGCTGATGGCGGGTGGCACCACGGCGGCCGGCGTCGAGGCCGGTACGACGCTGCCCGGCGAGCGGCTGGCCGGGCCCGGGACCCGGCGCGCCGTGCCGCAGCCCGACGCCCGTGAGGCGCCGGTCGCGTCGTACGACGTGGCCGACTTTCCGATGCCCACCGGGCGGGAGGAGGCGTGGCGGTTCACGCCACTCGGCCGCCTGCGTGGGCTGCTCGAGGACGCGCCGGCCGATGGCATGGTCGTCGAGACCGCCCGTGGGGTGCGGCTGGAGGTCCTCGACCGGGCTGACCCGCGGGTCGGCTCGGCGTTGACCCCGACCGACCGGATCGCCGCGATTGCCCTGGCGCGCACGGACAAGCCGCTGCTCGTCAGCGTCCCGGCCGGCGCCACTGGGGTCACCGGGACCATCGACGTGCACGGAGAGGGCGGCACCGCTTACCGGCACCTCGTCGTCGAGGTGGGTGCCGGCGCCGAGGCGACGATCGTCGTGAACCACGAAGGGTCGGCGGTCTATGCGGCCAACGTCGAGCTGCTCGTCGGCGACAACGCCAGCCTGACGTTCATCTCGCTGCAGGACTGGGCAGCCGACGCTGTGCACGCTGGCGCCCACGTCGCCCGGGTCGGCCGCGACGGGCGGCTGCGCGCCATCCACGTCACGCTCGGCGGAGATCTGGTACGGCTGACGCCACGGGTCGACTTCTCCGCGCCGGGAGGCGACGCGGAGCTGCTCGGCCTCTTCTTCGCCGACGCCGGGCAGCATCTCGAGCACCGGCTGCTCGTCGAGCACGCGGTACCGCACTGCCGCAGCCGCGTGACCTACAAGGGTGCGCTGCAGGGCGCGGACGCGCACTCGGTCTGGGTCGGCGATGTCGTGATCCGGCACGCGGCGGTCGGTACCGACACCTACGAGCTCAACCGCAACCTCGTGCTCACCGACGGCGCCCGCGCCGACTCGGTGCCCAACTTGGAGATCGAGACCGGCGAGGTGGTCGGCGCGGGACATGCCAGCGCCACCGGGCGCTTCGACGACGAGCAGCTCTTCTACCTCCAGTCGCGCGGCATCCCGTCGGACGTCGCGCGCCGGCTCGTCGTACGCGGCTTCTTCGCCGACGTCATCGCCCGGATCGAGGTGCCGGAGCTGCGCGAGCGGCTGGGCGCGGCGATCGACGCCGAGCTCGAGCAGGTGGGCGGATGAGCGTCGACGACCCGACCCGGAGCGGCCGCCGCCGGAGCGAGCACGGTAGCGGGGGCGACTTCGTCCGCGCCTGCCCGCTCGCCGACGTGCCGGAGGAGGGCGCCGTCCGCGTCGTCCTCGACGGCCGGCCGGTCTGCGTCGCGCGCAGCGAGGGCGAGGTCTTCGCGCTGTACGACGTCTGCTCGCACGCCGAGGTGCCGCTCTCCGAGGGCGAGGTCGAGGAGGGCACGGTCGAGTGCTGGCTGCACGGCTCGCGCTTTGACCTGCGCACCGGCCGGCCCACCGGGCTGCCGGCTACCAAGCCCGTTCCCGTCTACGCCACGAAGATCGACGGCGACGACGTACTCGTCCGCCTGAAGGAGTCCTGACCCGCTGATGGCCACCCTCGAGATCACCGACCTGCACGTCAACGTCGCCGACACGCAGATCCTGCGCGGTGTCAACCTCAGCGTGAAGCAGGGCGAGACCCACGCCATCATGGGGCCGAACGGCTCCGGCAAGTCGACCCTCGCCTACTCCATCGCCGGCCACCCGAAGTACACCGTGACCAGCGGCACTGTCACGCTCGACGGCGAGGACGTCCTCGCCATGACCGTCGACGAGCGCGCTCGGGCCGGACTCTTCCTCGCGATGCAGTACCCCGTCGAGGTCCCGGGTGTCTCCGTGTCGAACTTCCTCCGTACGGCGGCCACGGCCACCCGCGGCGAGGCGCCGAAGCTGCGGCTGTGGGTCAAGGAGGTGCGCGAGGCGATGCAGCGCCTCGACATCGACCCGGTCTTCGCCGAGCGCAACGTCAACGAGGGCTTCTCGGGCGGCGAGAAGAAGCGGCACGAGATCCTCCAGCTCGAGCTGCTCCAGCCGAAGATCGCGATCCTCGACGAGACCGACTCGGGTCTCGACATCGACGCCCTCAAGGTGGTCTCCGAGGGGGTGAACCGGGTCCGCGACACCGGCCTGACCGGCACGCTGCTCATCACCCACTACACCCGGATCCTGCGCTACATCCGCCCGGACCACGTGCACGTCTTCGTCGCCGGCCGGATCGTCGCGGAGGGCGGCCCGGAGCTCGCGGAGCAGCTCGAGGCCGAAGGCTACGACCGGTGGGTCAAGGCCGGTCCGGCGACCGAGTCGGCCGAGGTGGCGGAGCGGCCCGCAGCGGTGGCGGGCGTCGTACCGGGGCTGGGAGGCGCAGGGCTGTGAGCTACGACGTCGAGCGGGTCCGCAAGGACTTCCCGGCCCTGTCGCGGCTCATCCACGACGACCGGCCGCTCGTCTACCTCGACAACGCGGCGACGTCGCAGAAGCCGACCGCCGTGCTCGACGTGCTGACCGACTACTACGAGCGGCACAACGCCAACGTACACCGCGGCATCCACACGCTCGGTGAGGAGGCGACAGCGATGTACGAGGGCGCGCGGGACACCGTCGCGGCGTTCCTCGGCGCGCGCGACCGCCGGGAGGTGGTCTTCACCAAGAACGCCTCCGAGGCCATCAACCTCGTCGCGTACTCGTTCGGCTCCTCGCTCCGGGCCGGCGACGAGATCCTCGTCACCGAGATGGAGCACCACTCGAACCTGGTGCCGTGGCAGCTGCTCGCCGAGCGGACGGGCGCGACGCTGCGGTGGCTGTCGATCGACCTCGACGGCCGGCTCGTTCTCGACGACCTAGACACGATGCTCAACGACCGCACCAAGATCGTCGCATTCGTCCATCAGTCGAACATCCTCGGCACCGTCAACCCGGTCGACGTCGTCGTACGCCGGGCGCGCGAGGTCGGGGCGCTCACGCTGCTCGACGCCAGCCAGTCCGTGCCGCATCTGGGGGCCGACGTACGGGCGCTCGACGTCGACTTCCTCGTCTGCACCGGGCACAAGATGTGCGGCCCGACCGGCATCGGCGTGCTGTGGGGTCGCTTCGAGCTGCTCGCCGCACTGCCGCCGTTCCTCGGCGGTGGGGAGATGATCTCCGAGGTCACGATGGAGCGGTCGACGTACGCCGAGCCGCCGCACCGGTTCGAGGCCGGCACCCCGCCGATCGCGCAGGCGATCGGGCTCGGCGCCGCCTGCGACTACCTCTCCGAGATCGGGCTCGACGTCATCGCCGCCCACGAGCAGGAGCTGACGGCGTACGCGCTCGAGCAGCTGCCGACGGTGCCCGACCTGCGGATCATCGGGCCGCGGACCACCGAGGCGCGCGGCGCTGCGATCTCTCTTGCGTTTCCCGGCATCCACCCGCACGACGTCGGCCAGCTCCTCGACGAGTACGGCGTCGCCGTCCGGGTGGGGCACCACTGCGCCCGACCGGTGTGCATGCGGTTCGGCATCCCGGCCACGACCCGCGCGTCGTTCTACCTCTACAACACCGCCGCCGAGGTCGATGCGCTGGTGACCGGGCTGCACGAGGTGAAGAGGTTCTTCGGCTGATGCAGTTCGAGTCGATGTACCAGGAGATCATCCTGGACCACTACCGCAACCCGCATCACAAGGGCCTGCGGGCGCCGTACGACGCGCAGGTCCACCACGTCAACCCGACCTGCGGCGACGAGGTCACGCTGCGGGTCAGGCTCGACGGCGACACGGTGGCCGACGTGTCCTACGACAGTGAGGGCTGCTCCATCAGCCAGGCGTCGGCGTCCGTCATGAGCGACCTCGTCGTCGGCCGCTCGATTCCGGACGCGATGGAGACCGCCGAGGCGTTTCTCCTGCTCATGCAGTCCAAGGGCCAGGCGGAGCCGGACGAGGACGTCCTCGAGGACGCGGTCGCCTTCAGCGGCGTGTCCCGCTATCCGGCCCGCGTGAAGTGTGCACTGCTCGGTTGGATGGCCTGGAAGGACGCCACCGCGCAGGCCGCCGCCGCCCGCGGCACAGGCGCAGCACAACCGTTGACCGTCGAGACCCTGGAAGAGGCCACGCCATGAGCGACACCGCAGAGCGCGCCAGCATCGACGATGTCGAGGAGGCCCTGCGCGACGTCGTCGATCCCGAGCTCGGCATCAACGTCGTCGACCTCGGGCTGATCTACGGCGTCACCGTCGACGACGGCAACGCCGCGACGATCGACATGACGCTCACCTCGGCGGCCTGCCCGCTGACCGACGTGATCGAGGACCAGACGGCGAGCGCGCTCTCCGGCATCGTCAGCGACTTCCGGATCAATTGGGTGTGGATGCCGCCGTGGGGCCCCGACAAGATCACCGACGATGGGCGCGAGCAGCTGCGCGCCCTCGGCTTCAACGTCTGACGATTACCCGCGTCACCGCCTGACGACGACCCGCGTCGCGAGCGCCGCTCCGGTCGCCGCGACCAGCCCGAGCAGGATGTCGACGGTCGCGATGCCGAGCGGCACGGTGGCGAGCACACCGGCTGCGGTCACCAGGGCGCCGCCGACCGCGATCATCGTTGCCCCGCCGACCCCGTCGGAGATCTGCAGCGCGGCCGTGTTGATGCCCTGCTCGTGCTGAGGCGACAGGTCGAGCGTGAGCACCGAGACCGTCGGCATCGCGAGGCCCATCCCGGTCCCGGCGACGATCCACAGCGGTACAGCGACCCAGCCGGGCACCGGTGCCGCGGCCAGCGCGGCGAGGCAGCCCACTCCGACGGCGACGAGCCCGAACCCGGCGCGCAGCAGTCGTGGGTTCGCCCTGCGCTGCCGGCCCTGCAGCGTCGAGCCGAGCGTCCAGCCGACCGCACCAAAGGTCAGGGGCAGGCCGGCCAGCGTGGGACGGTAGCCGTGCACGGTGGTCAGCGTCAGCGGAAGGAACGCCTCCGCGCCGAAGAAGGCACCGGCGAGCAGGCCGCGGAAGGCGATGGCCGCCGGCAACCCGCGCCCAATACGCATGGTGCCTGGCGGCAGCAGCCGTCGCAGCGGCGCAGCCAGCAGGCCCAGTCCGGCGAGGCCGAGCAGCAGTCGGACGGGCGTAGCCCGGGTACCGGCGAGCTGGACGAGGACGACGCCGGACGCCAGCACCAGGGCCGCGCCGACCGGGGCGCGCCGTACGACGTCCGGAGCTACCCGGGGCGGCAGGCTCGCCAGCGCCGGGGCGAGGAGCAGCGAGCCGAGCACGATGAACGGCGGCAGGCCGGCGAAGACCCATCGCCAACCCACATGTTCGGTCACCGCGCCGGCGATCGCCGGCCCGACGAGGGCGGGCACCACCCAGGCCGCGGAGAGCGCGGCGAAGACCCGAGGCCGCAGCGCTTCGTCGTACGCCCTCGCCACCACGACGTAAATCGACACGATGATGGCTCCGGCGCCGAAACCGCTGACCGCGCGACCGGCGATAAAGACCGGCATCGACGGTGCCAGGCCGCAGATGACGAGGCCGACGGCAAAGGCGACCAGGCCGGCGACAAGAACGCCGGTTGGTCCGCGTCGATCGGTGCGGGCACCTGCGTCGACGATGCCGACGAGGCTCGCCACGAGGAACGCGGTGAAGCCGAAGCTGTAAAGGCTCAGCCCGTGCAGTGCACGGGCAGTGGTCGGCATGACGGTCGCCACCGCGAGCGCCTCGAAGGCGACCAGGGTGACGACCAGGAGCAGCCCGAGCGTCGGCAGGCGACGCTCGCCGGAAAGGAGCCGCGGGCGGCCAGCGAGAGTGGGTGCCGCGGTCACCCAGGCGGCAACCCGCGAAACCGACGTGGTGTTCCGACGGCGCTACCCGACCCGGTAGGGGCAAATTCCAGCTTCGTGTCGTTCCGAAGCTGCCGTCGACCGAACCGCCTCGTCAGGCGTTGGTCACGGGGAGGACCGGTGCGACGGAGACCTCCGGGCAGTGCTCGTGCTGGACGAGGCCGTACGCCGTACGCCGGACGATGTCGGTGGAGTCGACGAAGCGCATGCAGCGCGGGCAGATCGCGTCGGCGTCGACCCGCAGGACATTGCCGTCCGGGTCCGCCGGCCGGTGGGCGGGCAGACCCGACGGCACCAGGATCATCCACGGGTCGCGCATCGCCTCCCAGGGTCCGATGCCGGAGGCCGGCTTTCCAGACGTCGCCGGTCACGGTTCGGTGTCGGTTCCGCATCGTGACCTCGCCCGGCAGTCGCCGGAGGCGGCCCTCCACGGTACGAGTATTCGTCCAAGGGGATTTCGAGAGGATTCCGGCGGGCGGCTCCTCGGATAGACTCGCCAACGTGCTGTTGCTCGACTGACCGGCCCTGTGCCGCCGTCCGCCTTTGCGGACCGCGGCTGCGCCAGCCTGCCGTCTCGAGCCGGAAGCCGTCCTCACCATGATCACCGTCACCGACGTCGAACTGCGCGCGGGCGCGCGCCTCCTGCTGGACCAAGCATCCTTCCGGATCGCCCCCGGCGAGCGGGTCGGCCTCATCGGCCGCAACGGAGCCGGCAAGACCACCTTGACCCGGGTGCTCGCCGGCGAGGCGGCACCCGCGGGCGGCACCGTCACGCGCTCGGGCAGCGTCGGCTACCTGCCGCAGGACCCACGCACCGGCGATCTCGACATGCTGGCCCGCAACCGCGTCCTGTCGGCGCGCGGGCTCGACGTGCTGGTCGCCGAGCTGCGGCTCACCGAGGAGCGGATGGCCGGCACCGGCAGCGCTGCCGAGCGGGCGATCCGCCGCTACGCCGGCCTCGAGGAGCGCTTCCAGGCGGCGGGGGGCTATGCGGCCGAGGCCGAGGCAGCGCGGATCGCGTCGAGCTTGGGGCTGCCCGACCGCGTGCTCGGGCAGCC
>JBBSIN010000078.1:0-8302 GCA_038232055.1 Mycobacteriales bacterium | reverse complement strand
CAGCATGCCCGGCTCGCGGTAGACGACGGCGGTCACCCACGCCAGGAGCTCGACGCGTGAGGTGCGGGCGGCGAGATAGCCGAGGGTGGTGTAACGCCTCGAGCATCTCGTGCTCCGGCGGACCGACCACACCGATCTGCCAGACGTGGTCCATGACGCTCAGCCTGGCAAACCCGGCGTCCTCGGCCGCCGTGGCGACCCTGGTGAGGTTGTCGGCGAGCGCCGCTGGGCCGCCGGGCCACGTGAAGTCCGCCAGGTGCAGGCCAATCTTCATCTGAGTCCTTCCTGTTGCTTCGGATTCTGCAGGCAGTGCCCGATCACCGACTCAGAGAATCGCCGCCGGTCGGTACGTCGCCGCGGCGGGATGCTCGGCGACCAGCTTCTCGACGCGCGCGACGACCGAATCGACCTGGTCGACGGCTGCGCCGGTGAACGTGAGCGGCTCAGCCACCAACGAGGCGAGGTCGCCGACGCTCAGCCGCAACCGCTCGTCGGCGGCCAGCCGGGTCATCAGGTCGTTGGAGGCGGCGCCGGTCTCGCGCATCTCGAGCGCCACCGTGACGGCGTGTTCCTTGATCGCCTCGTGCGCGGTCTCGCGGCCGACCCCACGTCGTACGGCGGCCATCAACACCTTGGTGGTGGCCAGGAACGGCAGGTAGCGCTCGAGCTCGCGATGGATGACCGCCGGGAAGGTCCCGAGCTCGGCCAGCACGGTCAGCATCGTCTCGAAGAGGCCGTCCGTCGCGAAGAAGGCGTCCGGCAGCGCCACCCGTCGTACCACCGAGCAGGAGACGTCGCCCTCGTTCCATTGGTCCCCGGCCAGCTCGCTGACCATCGACAGGTGACCGCGGAGCACGACCGCCAGGCCGTGAACGCGCTCGCAGGACCGGGCGTTCATCTTGTGCGGCATGGCGCTGGACCCGACCTGGCCAGGGCGGAAGCCCTCGGTGACCAGCTCCACCCCCGCCATCAGGCGGATCGTCGTCGCGAGACTGCTCGGCGCGGCTCCCGCCTGCACCAAGGCGGACACGACGTCGAAGTCGAGAGAGCGCGGGTAGACCTGGCCGACGCTCGTCAGCACCCGGCCGAAGCCCAAGTGACGCGCCACCCGTCGCTCCAGCTCCGCCAGCTTGTCAAGATCGCCGTCGAGAAGATCCAACTGGTCCTGCGCCGTGCCGACCGGGCCCTTGATGCCGCGAAGGGGGTATCGGACGAGGAGGTCGTCGAGCCGCTCGAGCGCGACGAACAGCTCGTCGGCTGCGCTGGCAAAACGCTTGCCGAGCGTGGTGGCCTGCGCCGCGACGTTGTGCGTTCGGCCGGTCACCACCAACTCGCGGTGCTGCGCTGCCAGCTCCGCGAGCCGGGCCAGCGTGGCCACCATCTTGGAGCGGACGAGGACGAGGGAGTCACGGACCTGCAGCTGCTCGACGTTCTCCGTGAGGTCGCGGCTCGTCATGCCCTTGTGGATGTGCTGTGAGCCGGCGAGCGCGCAGAACTCGTCGATCCGGGCCTTGACGTCGTGGCGGGTCCGGCGTTCGCGAGCGGCGATCGAGTCGAGGTCGACGTCCTCGAGGACGCGCTCGTAGTCCTCGATCACACCGTCGGGTACGGCGACGCCGAGCTCGCGCTGGGCGCCGAGCACCGCCATCCAGAGGCGGCGTTCGGTCACCACCTTGCGGGTGGGGGACCAGATGTCGCGCAGCTCGGCGGACGCATAGCGCTGCGCCAGCACGTTGGCGATGTCGCTCACGCTCCTATCCTCCCGCACGATGAAGCCGTCAGGAACTCACGCCATCGCCGCGCCGGCCACGAGGGCTCCTGACGGCTCGCCGCCGACGGAAGGGCGGTCGAGGCGCGATACCCACGGATCTCTAGGTCTTTGGGCTGCCCCGGCGTCCTCAATACCTCGAGATCCGTCCTGGCAGGGGGTCGCGGCGCGGCACCAACAGCTCTCGAGGCGGTTGGGCTGCCCCGGTGACCCGAACACCTCAAACACCCGTGCCGGCGAGAACCACCGCCAAGCGGTGCAAACGAGCTGCGCTCGCGAACGACACCTAAAGCCCGCCGGCGATGTCGGTGCGCCAGTGGGCGCCGGCGAACGAGATCCGCGCGACGCCGTCGTAGGCACAACGTCGAGCCTCCCTCACCGACACGCCCGTCCCGGTGACGGCCAGCACGCGTCCCCCAGCCGTGACGACCGAGCCGTCCTCGCCCAGCGCGGTGCCGGCGTGTGCCACCGTCACGCCGTCGACCCGGCCGGCCTCGTCGAGGCCGTGGATCGAGCCGCCCCTGCGCGGAGACGTCGGGTAGCCCTCAGCCGCCATCACGACGGTCACTGCCGCTCCGTCCCGCCACGTCAGCGGCGGTCGCTCGCGGAGTCTGCCGAGCGCTGCGGCGTGCAGGACCTGGGCAAGCGGTGACACGAGCAGCTCGAGCAGCGGCTGGGTCTCGGGGTCACCGAACCGCGCGTTGAACTCCACCACCCGTACGCCGTGCCCGGTCAGCGCGAGGCCGGCGTACAGCAGCCCCACGAACGGCGTACCGCGCCGGGCCAGCTCGTCCACGCAGGGCTGCAGCACCCGGTCGACGACGTCGTCCACGAAGCCTTCCGGGAGCCCGCCGAGGGGGGCGAAGGCGCCCATCCCCCCGGTGTTCGGGCCGGCGTCGCCGTCGAGGAGCCGCTTGAAGTCCTGCGCCGGCAGCAGCGGCAGGAGCGTCCTGCCGTCGCTGATCGCGAACAGGGAAACCTCCGGCCCGTCGAGGAACTCCTCGATCACGACCCGCCGGCAGGAGCGGGCGTGAGCCGTCGCCACCTCGCGGTCAGCCGTGACGACGACGCCCTTCCCGGCGGCCAGAGCATCGTCCTTGACAACGTACGGCGGTCCGAAGGCGTCCAGCGCCACGTCGACCTCAGCCGGGGTGTCGCAGACCCGCGACATCGCGGTCGGGATCGCGGCGGCCGCCATGATCTCCTTCGCGAAGGCCTTCGACCCCTCGATGACAGCCGCCTCCCGGTCCGGCCCGAAGCAGGCGATGCCGCGCTGACGGACAGCGTCGGCGACCCCCGCCACCAGGGGCGCCTCGGGCCCGACGACCACCAGGTCGACGCCGAGCCGCTCGGCCAGACCGGCCATCGCCGTACCGTCCAGCACGTCACCGTCGTGCCGCGTCGCGACCGACGCGATGCCGGGGTTTCCGGGAACCACGTGCAGCTCCGTGACCTCGGGGTCGCGGGCCAGCGCGGCCGCGAGGGCGTGCTCGCGGCCACCGCCGCCGAGCAGCAGCACCTTCACGCCCTGCTTCCCGTCACCGCTGCCTCAGCCCAGCTCCCGCAGCACGATCGACTGCTCGCGCCCCGGCCCCACGCCGATACCGCAGAAGGGCGCCCCGGAGATCTCCTCGAGCGCCCGGACGTACGTCTGCGCGTTGCGGGGCAGGTCCCTGAACGTGCGACACGCGGAGATGTCCTCTCCCCAGCCGTCGAGATGCTCATAGACGGGTTTGGCCGCGTGGAACTCGGACTGCGTCATCGGCATCTCGTCGTGCCGCACGCCGTCGATGTCGTACCCCACGCACACCGGGACGGTCTCCCAGCCGCCGAGGACGTCCAGCTTGGTCAGGAAGAGGTCGGTCAACCCGTTGATGCGCGCGGCGAACCGGGCGACCACGGCGTCGTACCAGCCGCAGCGGCGCTCGCGGCCCGTGGTCGTGCCGAACTCGGCACCCTCAGCCAGCAGCCGCTCGCCGTCCTCGCCGAACACCTCGGTCGGGAACGGCCCGGAGCCCACCCTCGTCGTGTAGGACTTGATGACCCCGACCACCCTGTCGATCCGGGTCGGACCAACCCCGGCGCCCACGCACGCCCCACCGGCGATGGGGTTCGACGACGTGACGAACGGGTAGGTCCCGTGGTCGACGTCCAGCAGCGTGGCCTGCGCTCCTTCGAACAGCACCGTCTGGCCGGCGTCGAGGGCGCGGTTGATGACGAGGGAGGTATCGGCCACGTAGTGCCGAAGCGCCTCGGCGTACCCGCGGAACTCGAACACGACGTCGTCGACGTTGGCGGCGCGGCGGTTGTAGACCTTCACCAGCAGCTGGTTCTTCTGCTCCAGGGCGCCCTCGACCTTCTCGCGCAGGATCTTCTCGTCGAAGAGGTCGCCTACCCTGATGCCGAGCCGGGAGATCTTGTCGGCGTACGCCGGTCCGATGCCGCGTCCCGTCGTACCGATCTTGTTCTTGCCCAGGAACCGCTCCGAGACCTTGTCGATGGCCGCGTGGTAGCTGCCGATCAGGTGCGCGTTGGCGGAGATGAGCAGCCGCGACGTGTCGACGCCACGGTCGGCCAGGGCCTTCATCTCGTCGAGGAGCACCCCGGCGTCGATGACCACCCCGTTGCCGATGACCGGGATGCACCCCGGCGTGAGGATTCCGGAGGGCAGCAGATGGAGGGCATACTTCTCGCCGCCGATGACGATCGTGTGGCCGGCGTTGTTGCCGCCTTGGTAGCGAACGCAGTAGTCGACGGACTCACCGAGCTGGTCGGTGGCCTTGCCCTTGCCTTCGTCGCCCCACTGTGCCCCGACGATCACGATCGCGGGCATCCGCGCACCCTTCCACAGCATCCCGGCGGCCACGCGCCTCGGACATGAGGACAGCCCCCTGCTTTGCGCTGCAAGCGGGGGCCCTTGCGGCCTCATGGTAGCCGAGAGGAACGGGCGCGAGCGCGCTTGCCGGGAGCAGCGGGCACAGCGGTGCGCAGGGCGGGCGCAGCGGGCAGGATGGAGCCATGACCTTCGACAACCTCCTCGGCGGCCCGCCTCCTACCCTGCTTCCCGAGGACCCGGCGGCCGCCCTGCTCAGCGGCGGCTCCTCGGCGGTCGAGGCAGCGACCGCTCATCCCCGGTCGTCGCTCGCCTGGGCGATCCTCGCGGAGGAGCGGCTGGGCTCCGGCGACACGCTGACCGGCTATGCGTTCGCCCGTGTCGGCTACCACCGGGGGCTCGACGCCCTGCGCCTCAGCGGCTGGAAGGGGCACGGCCCGATCCCCTGGTCGCACGAGCCCAACCAGGGGTTTCTTCGGTGCTTGGCCGCGTTGGCGGTGGGCTCGGACCGGATCGGCGAGCAGGACGAGGCGGCCCGCTGCCGTTCGTTCCTCGAGGACGCCGACCCCGCTGCTCCGCGTCCCTGAGCCGGCTCGTCGGCGGCGTCAGGGCGCGGGGCCCGGCGGGGAGCGGCGGAACGATCCGACGTACAGGTCGCTGGAACAACCTGGCCGTCGGATCTTGGCACAGCAGCGGCGGCAGGATCCGACGTACAGGTCGCTGGAACAACCTGGCCGTCGGATCTTGGCACAGCAGCGGCGGCAGGATCCGACGTACGGGTCGCTGGAACGGCCTGAGCGTCGGATCTTGGCGCGGAGGACAGCGGGAGCGCCGAGGGAGCTACTCGCCGGCGGGTACGGCGCGCCGGGCGCGCAGCGCCTCGACCGCGACCGGCACGAGGGACAACGCCACGATCGCCACCAGCATGAGCTCGATGTGGTTGCGAACGAAGCCGATCTGGCCGAGGAAGTACCCGAGCAGGGTGACGCCGGTAGCCCACAGCACGCCGCCGATCGCCGAGTAGACGACGAAGCGCCGCATGGTCATCTGGCCGAAGCCCGCCGCCAGCGTGATGAGCGTCCGCACGATCGGGACGAACCGGGCGAGCACGATGGCGCGGTTGCCGTACTTGTCGAAGAAGGCGTGGGTCTTCTCGACGTACTGCTGTTTGAAGAACCGGGAGTCCGGCCGGTCGAAAAGCCCCGGGCCCACCCGGGCGCCGATGAGATAGCCGACCACGTTGCTCAGGACCGCCGACGCCGACAGCAGCACACAAGCCAGCCAGATCGGGGTGTTCAGCTCGTGCTGCGAGATCAGCAGCCCGACCGTGAACAGCAGGGAGTCGCCGGGAAGGAAGGGAAACAGCCAGCACTCGATGAACACCACGAGCAGCGCACCCCACAACGCGTACGCGCCAAAGGCATCGATCAAGGTCTTCGGGTCGAGGAAGCCACCCAACAGGGCCGGACTCTGCGTCAGGTGGAGCACACTGCGAGCCTAGGTCGCGGTGGAAACCTGAGGAGATGCCACCACAGGGCGGCCCTCTTCTAGGGTTTCGAGGATGAGCGACGGCCGCACCATCGATGACGGGTACGACGTGGGCGTCGCCCCGTGGGTCGGCCCTTGGCCGGTCGCCGGCCACCTGGATCCCGACCTCCTCGCGAACGGGGACCGGCGCAACGTCGTCGACCGGTACCGCTACTGGCGCCACGACGCGATCGTGGCCGACCTGGACACGAGGCGGCACCCCTTCCACGTGGCCATCGAGAACTGGCAGCACGACCTCAACATCGGCTCGGTCGTGCGCACCGCCAACGCGTTCCTGGCCGCGCGCGTGCACATCGTCGGGTGCCGGCGCTGGAACCGGCGCGGCGCCATGGTCACCGACAGGTACCAACACATCGACCACCACCCCAGCGTCGACGCGTTCGCGGAATGGGCCGCTGCCGCCGGAGTCGAGATGATCGGCGTCGACAACCTGCCGCAGGCCGTGCCGATCGAGTCGGCGGACCTGCCGCCCGCCTGCGTGCTGGTGCTCGGTCAAGAGGGTCCCGGGCTGAGCGCGGACATGCGGACGGCATGCGCGCTCACCCTGTCGATCGCCCAGTTCGGGTCGACGAGGTCGATCAACGCCGGCGCAGCGGCGGCCATCGCCATGCACACCTGGGTGCGGCAGCACGTCGTACCCCCGGACAGGGATACTGGGACTCCTGGCCCGCCAGCCACTCAGGTCCGAGCCCACTCCGACGGAGCGTGACATGCCCATCGCCACCACCGAGACCTACGCCGCGATGCTCGACAAGGCGAAGGCCGAGAAATACGCGTATCCCGCGATCAACGTGACGTCGTCGGAGACCCTGCACGCGGCGCTGCGCGGGTTCGCCGACGCCGGGAGCGACGGCATCGTGCAGATCTCGACCGGTGGCTCGGAGTTCCTGTCGGGCGCGTCGATCAAGAACATGGTCGCCGGCTCGCTCGCCTTCGCGGCGTTCGCCCAGGAGGCGGCCAAGTCCTATCCGGTCAACGTCGCGCTGCACACCGACCACTGCCCCAAGGACAAGCTCGACGCGTTCGTGCGGCCGCTGCTGGTGGCGTCGAGGGAGCGCGTCGACAAGGGCGAGCTGCCGCTCTTCCAGTCGCACATGTGGGACGGGTCAGCGGTCCCCGTCGACGAGAACCTGTCGATCGCGAGCGAGCTCCTCGAGATGGCGGCGGCGGCACGCGTCGTCCTCGAGGTCGAGATCGGGGTCGTGGGTGGCGAGGAGGACGGCGTACAGGGTGGCAGCGGTGACAAGCTCTACTCCACGCCCGAGGACGCGGTCGCGACCGCTCAGGCGCTGGGGCTCGGGGAACGTGGCCGATACCTGACCGCGCTGACGTTCGGCAACGTGCACGGCGTCTACAAGCCCGGCAACGTCAAGCTGCGTCCCGAGATCCTCAAGCAGGCCCAGCAGGCGGTCGCCCGCGAGCACGGTCTCGGCGACGACGCGCTGCCGTTCGACCTCGTCTTCCACGGCGGGTCCGGCTCGCTGCTCGAGGAGATCCGGGAGGCGCTGGACTACGGCGTCGTCAAGATGAACGTCGACACCGACACCCAGTACGCCTACACCCGCCCGATCGTCGACCACATGTTCACGAACTACGCCGGCGTGCTCAAGGTCGACGGCGACATGGGTGACAAGAAGGTGTACGACCCGCGCTCCTACGGCAAGGCGGCGGAGGCCGGGATGGCCGCACGGGTCGCCCTCGCCTGCGAGAACCTTCGTTCGGCAGGAACCTCCGAGGCGCGCTGAACCGCATCTCCTCCCGCCTCGTGGATCTAGGAAGACACTGCCGGGTCGACAAGGGGGACACGCTGCAGAGCTGTCCCGGACTCGGCAGGAACCCGGTGGGCGGGCGTGACCCGGGAGGGTGTCACGCCCGCCGCTGGCTGCCGGCGTCCTTCTCCGCGCCGGCCTCGTCCAGTCGGGGATTAGCTCGCAAGTGCGGGATCTTCCGGCGCGCTGGCGGCGGCAGCGCCCTGGCGGGCGTGCTGGCGGCGGCGCCGCGGCCGGCGGCGTACGAGTTGGCATGTGACCATACGGGGTAACTATCCCTTGACTGTATAGGACATATGTGCGAGACTAGGGTCATGCCCGCAGTTGACCGCAACAACCCCAAGCGCGCAGCCTCGTCCGAGTCGCGCTACTCCGTCATGGAGT
>JBBSIN010000077.1:0-8405 GCA_038232055.1 Mycobacteriales bacterium | reverse complement strand
TCGCGTAGAAGGCACCCTTGCCGGGCTTGTCGAGGACGACCTCGCCCGGCTGCGGTGCCAGCTCGGGGACGATGTCGTGGCCCTTGGAACCGCGGACGAGCAGCCGCCCCATCGGCCCCTCGTCGCCGATGCGCATCGACGGAGTGCCCCGGTCGCGCTTCGCGGGGAACAGGTCTGACAGATCGGGCCGGTGGCCTTCCCGGGTGTGGATTACGGGCCAGCCGCGCTTTCGGAAGGCCTGCAGAACGGCGCGGGTCGGCTCGATGGTGCTGCGCAGCAGGGCGACGTCGTTGCCCAGCGACTCCCCGAAGCCCCCGGCCTCCATAAAGTCGCGCTGGAAGTCGATGCACAGCAGGGCGACGGTCGCCGGGTGGAACGAAAATGGGAAGGGGTGGCTCGGAACGGAGATGGTGGATGTGCGCGTGGTGCTCATCGTGCAGCTCCCGGAGAGTGGTGGGCAGCGCCGTGGGTCCGGCTGGTGATGTGCGTCCCGGCCCGGCCGGCGAGAGCGTCGCTCAGCCGGGGCAGAGAGGTGATGACGGCTCGGCCGCCGCTTTCCTCGACGAATTGCAGGGCCGACTCGATCTTGGGTCCCATTGAGCCGGCGGGGAACTCGCCGCCAGCCAGGTAGCCGCGGGCGGTCTCGGTGTCAAGCTCGTCGAGCGCCTTCTGCTCGGGGGTGCCGAACCGGACGTAGACCTGGTCGACACCGGTGACCAGGACTAGCGCGTCCACCCCGATGCTGGCGGCGAGCACGGCGGAGGCCCGGTCCTTGTCGACGACCGCGTCGATGCCGGTCCACCCGTTGCCGTCGGGGACGACCGGGATGCCACCGCCGCCGGCGGCGATGACCACCGCGCCGGTGGCGACCAGGGCCCGGATCTGGTCGGTCTCTACGATCCGGCGCGGCCGTGGGCTGGGCACGACCCGGCGGTAGGCGCCGGGGGAGGTCTCGACGACCGACCAGCCTTCCTGCTGGGCGCGCACAAGCGCCACCTCGCGGGTCATCTGGGAGCCGATCGGCTTCGTCGGGTTGTCGAACGCCGGATCCTGCGGGTCGACCTCGGCGTGCGTCAGCACGGCGACCGAGGTGGCGGACCGGCCGCGCCGGCTCAGGGCGCTGTTGATCGCCACGGCGAGTAGGTGGCCGATCCCGCCCTGCGAGTCGGCCACGGCCAGCCACAGCGGCAGCTCGGGCAGACCCTCGATGCTGGCCTCTGGCGCTACGAGCTCCCCGCGTCGGAGGATGAACCCGACCTGCGGGCCGTTGCCGTGGCTGACCAGGACCGTCCAGCCCTGGTCCATCAGGTCCGCGATCTGCTCGGCGAAGTGCGCCGCCCGCTGCTGCTGCTGGGGGATCGAGCCGGGCTCGCCGTCCAGGACCAGGGCGTTGCCGCCGATGGCGACGAACACCGTTCGAGTCGCGGCGGGGGGCGTCGTGGGGGTCATCGTGCGCTCCTGCGCGCGTGCAGCGCCCGCACCGCCTGGCCGAAGACCTCCGGCGGCGCGGTGACGATGCCGGCCCCGATCTGACCGACTCCCGCTTGCCGGTGTGCGATACCGGTGTTGATCACCGGAAGGACGCCGGTGTCGAGGACTTTCAGGACGTCGATGCCGCTCGGGGCGCCGCTGAAGTTCAGCGGCGGCAGCGGGTACGCGGGGTGCGGAGCCAGGGTGATGCGCCGCATGGACCGGGTGATCTCCAGGGCATCGTCCGGCGTCCCCCCTACGAACCGGGTTATGGCCGGCGCCGCCGCCATGGCGAAGCCGCCGATGCCGAGTGTCTCGGTGATGGCGGAGTCGCCTAGGTCGGGGTTGGCGTCCTCGATCCCGTAGCCGGGGAAGAACAGCCCGTCGGCAGGGCCGACCGGAGCGGTGAACCACTGCTCGCCGGTCCCGGCGACCCGCAGCCCGAACTCCACGCCGTTGCGCGCCATCGCCGTCACCAGCGTCGAGCCCTCGATGCCGATGGCGTTGTCGAGAGCGAGCTTCGCCGCTGCCATCGACACGTTCAACGCGAAGTGGTCGTTGCTGGCGAGGAACTCCAGCACCGGCAGGGCGTGCGGCAGCGGCGCGATCGCGGGAGCGAGCCGGCGTGCGAGCAGGCTCGTCGCGGCGACGTTGCGGTTGTGCCCCTCGTCGCCCATGGTGAGTGCCTGGGCGACCAGCGAGGTGACGTCGACGGGACCGGACGCCTGCAGCGCCCCGTCGAGCACCGGCCCGAGGACGTCGCGCATCCAGCCGAGCCGGGTGAGCACTTCCTGGTCGAAGGCTCCGAAGCGGAGCACCCGCCCGAGGCCCTCGTTGAGCGAGGCGTACGCGCGCCGCCCCTCGTCCTCGACGACGAAGACGGGCATCGACGGGGCGAGCACGCCCGCCATCGGCCCTACGGCGCTGTGGTGGTGGCACGGGTCGACGGCGATGACTCCGGCGTCGAGCAGCGCCTCCGCCTCCTCCGGGCTCTGCGCCCAGCCCTCGAACAGTGCCGCGCCGACCAGAGCGCCGCGCATCGGCCCGCACATGCGCTTCGCCTCGATCGGTGGCCCGGCGTGCAGGAGGATCCGGCCGTCTGCGAGGCCGGGCACGACCTCGCGCGCCGGGCGGACGGCGAGCAGCCGGGGGCGGGCGGCGTGGACCGCGGCGAGGGCGATGCGGTTCGCCGCGTGCGTCGCGTCGTCGTCGAGTGTGACGGCCAGGCGGGCCAGGTCGGGGTCCCCGAACGCCGGCGGGCGCCAGTCGAGCTGGACGACGTCGACGGAAGGAACCCCCTCGACGATGATAGGGAGTCCTGCGTTGAGGACTCGTACGCCTCCGGTTATCACGCGATCTCCTGTGCTGTGCGCTGGTCGTTGACGAGAGCTGCCGCGTGCCGGGCAGCGGCGGCGTTGGAGGGGAAGAGCCCGACGCCGGCGTCCCGCAGGATCCGGCGCTGCCCGTCGATGCCCTGAGGGTCGGCGGCGGTTCCGCAGACCGATCCCAAGACGAGGAGCTCGCGTCCGTCGGCGGCGGCCGTGGCACGTGCCTCCCGCACGGCGTCGGCCAGCGGAGTCCCGGGGTCGTGCGACGCTCCATGCCCGAGGACGAGGTCGACCAGGACGACGCCGACGTCGGGGCGGGCTCCGGCGCGGACGAGGTGCTCGGTGCGCGCGGCCGGGTCGATCATCGGGTGTGGGCGTCCCGCGGTGTACTGGTCATCGCCCAGATCCAGGATCTCGGCGGCGACCCCGGCCCGGGTGAGGATGATCTTGGCCTCGGCCGCGAGTGTGCCGCCGGTGTACAGCCCGACGACACTCCCAAGTCCGCCCGTCGTTCCCGCGTCCCGCGCCGCCGCTACCGACGCCTCGTCGATCTCGACGCTGCGGCCGAGCATCTCGGCCGCAGCGGCGGCGCCCCCTTCGAGCGTGCCGCGCACCACGACCGGAGCCTCGGTGTCCTCCAGGCCCAGCAGGCACGCGACGACCGGCTTGCCCAGTGCGGCGAGGCGAGCCAGCAGCTGCTGAGCCACCTCCTCGGCCGGCGGCTTGGAGACCACGACGACGACCTCGGTCGTCTCGTCCTCCGCCACCAGGTCGAGCGCGAGGTTGGTCATGAGACCTCCCACGGCGGCGGACAGGTCCCGGCCGCCGACCCCGACGAGCTGCGACACCCCGACGCCGGCGCGGTCGAGCAGGCAGGCGATCTCCTGGGCGCCGGTGCCCGACGCCGCCACGATCGCCACTGGTCCCGGGGCGAGCACGTTCGCGAACCCCAGCGGCACGCGGTCGATCACTGCGGTGCCGCAGTCGGGGCCCATGAGCAGCAGGCGTCGCTCGACGGCCATCTGCTTGAGCCGGACCTCGTCGTCGAGCCCGACGTTGTCGGAGAAGCAAAAAACGTGCAGGCCCTCGCGCAGCGCCTGCTCGACGACGATCGGTGCGTAGGTGCCGGGCGTCGAGACCGCGGCGACCGTCGGCCGGTCGCCGACGGCGAGCCCCTCCAAGACGGTCTGCGGGGCGCGCTCGGTGCGGGGGGCGCCGCTGTCCGTGGACGTGAGCCCCGCCTCGGCGGCGTCCAGCGCCTCCTGCACGGTCGCCTCGTCGACGGCGCGCACGACGAGCAGCAGGTCGTCCGGTGCGGCGACCAGGTCGGCGGGCTTCATGCCGGACCTGTCGAGGATCTCGAGGTTCGCCGGCGTCGCCATGACCGCGCCGACCCGCAGGACGCCCTCCCGCTTCTCGACGGTCGAGGCCAGCGCCATGAGCGCGACGGAGTCGCGGTACAGGCGTCTCATCGTCCGTGCGCCCAGCGCTGTGTTGTCCGGTGCGTTCACGCGCTTCTCCTGTCGGTGGTGTCGGTGGACGAGACGGGGCGCCGTTTGATGAGCTGGCGGTGCCGCAATGCGGTGCTGGCCGAGACAGCCAGGCCGCAGGCGAGGTCGACGCCGGAGGTCGCTCCCCAGCCAGTGGCCGAGGCGAAGGTCGCCGGCACGCGTGTGGCGTCCACTAGCGCGGCGAGCAGCGCGTGGACGTGCTCGCCGAACACGCCGTGCGCCGCCGCGGTCAGGTCGTGCCGCGAGGCGCGGGTCGTCCGTGGGAGCAGGGGCAGTACCGCCGCGGACAGCCGCTCGCGTGCCGCGGTAGCGCGCTGGCGCGGCGCGGCGCTCCCCTCAGCGGCATGGAGAGCGGCCAGCACCCCGACGATGACGTCGTCTCCAGTCGGGGTGGCGCCGGGCCCGGCGCCGACCAGACGCTGGAGCAGCAGGCCGAGCTGGGTTGTCTCGCAGCGCAGGGCGGCCCGTGTCAGCGGGCCGGCCAGCTGTCGCAGCGGGCGGGGGTCCATCAGCCGGGAGACGGTGCGGGCCGGCGCGTCACCGGCGGCGAGCCGGACCAGCTCGGCGACGGCCTCGGGCTGCACCACCTGCGGGCGGACCCGCAGGTCCACCACCATGACGTCTGCCGGAGGCGCTGCCTGCCAGTGCGAGAACTCTGCGTGACCGGCGTGGGTGACCGCGCGGACCAGCCGGGCGAACTCCTGCTCGTTGGGAATGCAGAGGCCGCCGGGCACCAGGCCGCGCGCACGGGAGGTCACGGGCAGCAGGTCCCCGCCGGCTGCACCCGCGGGACGAGCGAGCAGGAGAGCAGACTGTCCGACATGGACGATCTCGTGCGAACCGGAGGCCCAGGGAACTGGGCCGAGGGGGACCCGGACCCGGCTCGGCGCCGGCGTCTGCTCCTTGTTCACGAGCAAGACGCTAGACGGCGGCGTCGGGATTGGCATCGTCCTGCTTGGACGTGTTTGAGCAGCGGCCATGTCTGATCTGGACGAGGAGGAGACGCGATGGCGGCGGTGACGGTCCGCGAGATCCTGACGCTCGCAGTGTGGCAAGGGACCTACGTCCTGGCCGGTGGCAGCGGCCTGGGCCGGCGGGTCACCGGGGTGAACGTGATGGAGGTTCCCGACATCGAGGCCTTCGTCAGAGAAGGGGAGATCCTCCTGACCACCGCCTACCCGGTGCGGGAACGGCCCGAGCGCCTCGTCGAGCTGGTGCCCGAGCTGGCGGCGCGCGGCCTGGCCGCACTCGCGATCAAGCCGCTGCGCTACCTGACTGAACTCCCCGAACGGCTGGTCGCCGAGGCGGACAGGCTCGACTTCCCGGTCCTCGTCGTCCCGGCGTGCATTTCGTTCAGCGACGTGATTGGCGCCGTCCTCGCCGTCGTGCTCGCGGAGTACGGCGCTGAGCCCGGCAGGGCAGAGGCAATCCGAGAACGACTGACCGGGGTCGCCCTCGCCGGCGGCGGGCTTGAGGAGATCGCCAGGACCCTCGCCGGTGCTCTGAGCCGCGACCTGTCGATCTTCGACGAGGAGGGTGTCGTCCTGGGTGTCGGCCTTGCCGACGCGCCAGCTGCGGCGGCGGGCCCGCCGCCTGCTCAGAACCCGTCACCGGGAGCTCAGCCGTGGCCGTTCCCCATCACCGTGGGCGGCGCTGTACGAGGGTGTATCGCCGTCGGCGGCCGGGGGGAACCGACCCTCGGGCAGCGTCGACTGATCCGTCAGGCGTGCTTCGCCGCCGGGATGCACATCGCTCAGGCACTCGCGAGCCTGGAGCTCGACCGACGCCTGCGCGTGCTGTTCCTGGAGGAGCTCGTCACCGGCCCGAGCATCGACGAGCCGTGGCTGCGCCAGCGCTCCCGGCTGTTCGGGTGGGACCTCACCGGCGACCACACCGTGGTGCTGGCCCGATGCGGCGTCGAGCTCGGCGACGGCGCCCTCCTCGCGGCAGCCCATCGCATCCTCCCGCGCGGCACGCTGGCCTGGTCACGCGGGCACGAAGTGGTCGCAGTCACGCCCACCGGCGCGGACACGTGGGGCTGTGGCAAGAACCAGGGTAGACGTGCCGCTCCGGACCAGGCGTGGCACGACGCACTGCATGAGCTTACCGGGCAGCCAGTCACGGTGTCGACGGGCTGCGTCGCGACGACGCCGGCGCAGATCGCGGCGAGCCACACAGCCGCCCGACACGCCCTGCAGATCGCCGACGCCACAGGTCGCTCCGTCGTGCGCCACGACGACCTGGTCTTGGAGCGTCTACTGCTCGCTGTGCCCTCGTCGGACCTCCGGCAGTTCGTCGACCACGAGCTCGGCCCGTTGCTCGACCACGACCGCGACACCGACGGGGACCTGTGTCGTACCCTCGAAGCCTACCTCGGGGTGGGCAACGCCGCCGAAGCCGCGCGACGACTATTCATCCACTACAACACAATGAAGCACCGGCTCGGACGCATCGTCGCTCTCACCGACGCCGACCTGCACGACCCGGGCACCCGGCTGGCCCTGGCGATGGCGTTGGAGATCCGCAAGCTGCTCTGAGCGAGAAGCACCCCCTTGCCACGGCCCTCGCTTTCGGCCACTTCTTCACTTGGCGCCGACGACCTGATCAGGGAGATTCGGATGCCGAGCTACACCTACCGGCATGGCAAGCTGGTCGAAATCCCGGACACGGTCATCACGGTCTCCGACGAAATTCGAGAGCCAGTTAAAGAGGGGACGTGCACGGCGAGTTCGCGCAGCTCGCGGTGCTGGAAGACGGCTTGGTCCGTGACGAGGGACGCATCGGGGTGACGCCGGAGGCGCTGCGCTCGTGGGCTGGCGGGCTGCGCGCCGACGATCAGGTGGCGTTAGAGGCGACCGGTAGCTAGAACCCGGGTCCTGAGCGTGCCGCACGACTGCGCCAGAATCGGAGGTCGATGCTCGTCGCACCACAGCAGATCCTCGATCTCGTCGTCGATCTCGGGATTCACTTCCACCAGTATCGAAGCGACGATCTGGCGTACGTCGTCTCCCAGCCCGGCCGCGAGGGCGTGGACGTCTTCGGCGAAGCGCTCGGTGAGTGCGCCGTCGAGCCTCCCCGTCCGGAGATACTCCCGGACTGCGTCCTGGACTTGACGGAGCCCAGTGGCGAGGTCGGGGTAGGAGGTGTAGGGAGCTGTCTGGAGAGCACCGCGTTCGGCGAAGTACCGTTCGGCGCGGTTGAGTACGTCGTTCACACGGCGGACGGTCGCTGAGTCTCGAGTGGCGTCCTGGCCGAGTGCGTGGGCCAATGCGAGCTCCCGCATCGCCACCCATGCGTCCATGATCATCGGGTGGTTGATCAGGTAGGGAACCAGCCCGAGCCCCGTGGCATTGCCGAGCCCGAAGAATCTCCGCCATTCGTTGTCGAACCCAACAGCAGAGGTCGAGCGATGACGCGCGCAGTGCTCGACCAGGTCGTAGCTGAACTCGCGAAGGAGCCACGCACTGAGCATCTGCGCTCGGCACGGAACCGCAAGCGGATGTCCCGGCGGGTATCCGCCGAAGTCCTGGGTTCCCAACTTGCCGTTGCCATAGAACGCGGTGCTGCGCAGTAGGTAGGAGGCGTCGCCGAGTCGTGTGCTGCTCGGTTGCCGGCCCGCGGCCAGGGCGGCCGGGCAGTGTCCTTCGGTAGCGACGCCCACGGTCCCCGAGGCCCTCGCCAGCGGCTTCCCAGCGGCCATGGCCATGCTCGAACACTTCGCCTTCCACCCTGGTCCTCGCCCCGAGAGCTTGCGGGCGTGCTAGCCCTCTTCGAGACGAGCTGTCAGCTATTGCGACTGCGCCTAGCTGCGATCCGCCACGCCGGCCGGCTAGCGGCGAAGGCGCCCGTGAGCTGGAGTGGCGGACCGGTTGACCGAGGAGGGCGAGGCGGGAGCCGCGCGCCCCAGGAACATGCCCGCGCCCACCAGCGCGGCGGCGACGAGCAACCGGGCTGACAGCGGCTCGCCGAGCAGGGCGACCGCACCCACGGTGGTCAGCACCGGGATCACCAGCTGCACCAAACCCGCTTGCGCCCCGGTGAGGACGCGCTGGCAGGCGTACCAGGCGACATAGGCGAAGGCGGTCGTGCCGGCTCC
>JBBSIN010000076.1:0-8711 GCA_038232055.1 Mycobacteriales bacterium | reverse complement strand
GGCCGGGGCCATCCGAAAGACGCTGCACCGGCGCTCGGGGTCGATCAGACCGGCACCACCCTCGAGCGTGACGAAGACGGGCAGCGCCGCTGGCTCGCTCACCCCCACGACGGCGACTGCGCCGGTGCCGTCGGTGATCAGCAGCGCCGCCTTGTCGGCGACCGCCGCGCGGGCGTGCGCGACCGCCGTCTCCGGCGAACCGGCGTTGTCGAGCACGCGCAGGCGCAGCTGTCGCCGGGAGCCGCCGACATCGACGCCGCCCGCCTTGTTGAGCTCGTCGACCGCGAGCTCCGCTCCCCGGCTGACGAACTCGCCGATCCACGGTTGTGACGACACCGGCGCGCTCACGACGACCAGAACCGAATCGCCCCGGGTCTTGCCGGCCGAGCTGCAACCCGCGAGCACGACAGCGAGGGCCATCGCCGTCGCACGTCTCATCGGGGCACTTCCTGTCGGTCGTTCCCAAGATAGGCACGGCGTACGACGGGATCGGCCCGCACCGCGGCCGGCGGACCGCTGGCGATCGCGCGCCCCGCCGCGAGGACCGTGACCCGGTCGGCGATCCGGCCGACCAGGGCCATGTCGTGCTCCACGACGAGAACCGCCCGCCCGGAGCCCGCTATCCGGTGCACGACGGTGACCAGCTCGGCGCGTTCGGCACCGGACATGCCGGCCGCAGGCTCGTCGAGCAGCAGCACCCGAGCCCCGGTCGCGACAGCGCGAGCCACCTGGAGCAGCCGCTGCTCGCCGGCGGGCAGCTGCACGGCGACGGCGTCCGCGCGGGCCGCCAGGCCGCAGGACGCGAGCGCCACCGCGCCGGCCGCCTCGCGGGCCGACGTCTCACCGCGCGACGACGGCGTCGCCAGCAGGTGACGCAGCACGGCGTATGGCGACGGGCGCCGCGCGCCGATCTGCGCCTGGCGGAGCGGGGACAGCCCCGGGAGCAGTGCGGTCCGCTGGTAGGTGCGGACGACGCCGGCGCGGACCCGGGCCGCCTGCGAACCGGCGCGCGGGACCGGCGCGCCGTCGAGGGTGATCGCCCCGGAGTCGGCGGGCAGCGCACCGGCCAGCACCCGCAGCAGCGTCGACTTGCCGCTGCCGTTGGGGCCCACCAGCGCGTGGACCTCGCCGCCCCGGATATCGAGGTCGACGCCGTCGAGCGCGCGCAGGGCGCCGTACGACGCGACGACTCCGCGGGCTGCCATGACCGGCGGCCGCACCGCCCCAAGCCCCGCCGAGCAGCCGGGTAACTCGGCAGGGTTGCGGCGGCGGCGCCCGATCCGACGCCGTAGCGGCCCACGTAGGGCCAGGACGGCCACGAGCAGCGCGGCGGTGAGCACCCCCCGCGAGCGGCCCGGGTCGGCGCCCGACGTCCGGGCGAGGGCGTCGGCGACCGGCGGCAGGGCGGCGAGCGCGGCGACGCCGACGACCGGTCCCCACCACCGCGCTCCGCCGACGAGCAGCACGGCAACGAGCAGCTCAAGCGACAGCAGCGGCGAGTAGTCGGCGGGCGCGACGACGCCCTGCAGGACACCGGTACCGGCGCCGGCCAGCGCCCCGAGGGCCGCCGTCGTCGCGAGCACGACCCGGCGGCGGCGCGCCACCGGCACGCCGAGCGCGTCGGCCACGAGCGGCCCCTCGCGGAGGGCCGCCAGGTCGAGCCCGCCCGGCCCGCGCTCGACGCGGGCGAGAGCGGCCATGACCAGGACGCAGAGCACCCCGGCGGCCACGATGTGCACGAGCGGGGTAAGCGTCAGCTCGACACCCAACGACGGGGAGACCAGCCGGGTCGGTGCCGGCCGGACGAGTCCCTGGCTCCCGCCGGAGACCCCCGGAAACCCGACCAGCACGGCGTACCCGAGCCAGGCCAGCGCCCAGGTGGCGAGGGCGAGAAGCGCACCCTCGAGCCGGGCGGCGCCGTACGCGACGACGTAACCGGTGACGCCGCCGACCGCGACCGCGGCGAGCACCGCGACACCGAGCGGCAGCCCGGCGCGGTCGAGAAGCGCCGTGCCGAAGGCGCCGACGGCCACGAACGCGCCCTGCCCGAGCATCGGCAGGCCGGCATAGCCGACCGAGAGCGCGAGCCCGAGCGCGGCGAGGAGCAGGTAGAGGTCGGCAGCGAGGGTGGTCACTCGACCGGCACCCGGTACGCCGAGCGCAGCCCCTGCGGCCGCAGCGCCAGGACGACCACGAGGATCGCCAGCGGGACGACGTCGACGTACGCCGCGCCGAGCGCCGGCAGCGCGACGGCCGCCTGCTCGACGACGCCGAGCACGAGCCCGCCGGCCAGCGCGCCCCGGACGGAGCCAAGCCCGCCGAGGAGCGCCGCCGCGACCCCCTTGAGACCGAGGATGACGCCGGCGTCGAGGCTGAGCGCGCGGCCGGGCGCGTTGAGGACGCCGGCGAGCCCCGCCAGCGCCCCGGCCAGGACGAACGCCACCAGGACGACCCGGCCGGTCGCCACGCCGACGAGGGTCGCCGCGTCGCTGTCGTCGGCCACGGCCCGCATGGCCAGGCCGACCCGCGAGCGGACGACGAAGCGCTCGGCGAGCACCGCGACCGCCAACCCCACGGCGAGGACGCCCAGCACCCGCACCGGCAGCGTGGCACCGCCGGGCAGCCGCAGCACCCCGTCGGGCGACAGCGCGTCGAGGTGCAGCGGGTCGGGGACGGCGTACGCCCCCGCCGGCAGGGCGAGGCCGAGCCCCGCCCGCACGAGAAGGCCGGCGGCGACTCCGGCGGCGACCCACCCGACGGCGTCGTGCCGGAACGGGCGCACGGTGAGGAGGTAGCCGGCGGCGGACAGTGCTGCACCGGCCGCCAGCGCCAACACGAGGAGCTCGACCGAGGCGGCCGGCGAGAGCGGCGCCGCGACCGGCGTACGGCCGACCACCGCCAGCACCCCGAGGAAGACGCCCCCGACGACGATGTCGCCGTGCGCGAAGGCCAGCACCCGAGTCAGCCGGTAGACCAGGCTGAAGCCGAACCCGACCAGCCCGTAGACCGCTCCCACCGAGAGCCCGGGGGACCGTCTGCAGGACGACGCCCACGCCCGGCTCAGCCGAACGGCAGCGACGAGGCCGACGGCGACGGCGAACGGCTGGGCAGCAGCGTCCCGGTCGGCGCCATGCCCTTGGAGATGAATGCCAGCAGCCACGTCGTCTCGCACGTGTCGGTCGCCAACAGGCGCAGCACGCCGCGGATGTCGCCGCGAGCGAAGGGCGCGTCGGCCTCCCGCGCCTCGGCGTCCCCCCGGCCGATCGCGAACCCGGCGGCCGGCAGCTTCTTGATCACGAAGAGGACGGACTCACGGAGCGACGTTGGTGTGGTGAACCGGACGATGTGCACCCCGTTCTGCGCCGCCTGCGTGCTGGTGATCGCGATGCCTGGTGGCTTCGGGAGGTCGCTCGGCACCTCGGCCGGCCAACTGCGGCCCTTCGACGACGGCGACGGTGTCGGGCAGGGGGAGTCCGAGGGGGTCGCCGGCATTGCGGTCGAGGGGGACGGTGCGGCCTGCGGCGTGCTCTTCGACCCGGAGCAGGCGGGCAGCACGAGCAGGAGACCGACCGCTGCGGCTCGTCGTACGCGCACCTGCACCATCCTGTTCCTTCGCTCAGTGTTCATGAGAAACGATGCCAGAAGGCGAACTGTCCACTCGGTAACCCTCAGGACGCCCGCCAGAGCAGCCCGAGGTTGACGACCACCCCGACGAGGGCCGCGAGGGCCGCCACGACAGCGTGCGGGTTGACCTCGCGGGTCGCCGAGACGGATACGGCGGCGGGTGGCGGCGCGACGACGTACCGGAAGGTCGTCGTCGACGGACCGTGCAGGTCGGCACCGAGATAGGGCACGTACGACGCCGCGCGGGCGGCCGCGGCGGCCTGCCCGACCAGCCGGGCCGTGGCGGCGGCGCGCGCGGCCGGCGACGGACCAGCCGACGCCCAAGCCCGCCACGTCGGGAACGGTGCCGGCGGCGCGAGCACCCGTGGGTCGAGCGCCGGCCGGACCGAGAGGTCCAACGCCGCCACCGCTCCGGGCCGCGGCAGCTCGACGGTGAACGCGGCCGAGCCGGTGAGCACTCCGGTGACCCGCGCGCCGCCCGTCGTGGGGGTCGTCCCCGGCCCGGTCACCCGCCCCTGCGACGCCCGGATCGTTCCGGTGACGCGCAGCGGGGCGACCACCGCTATCCGGCGCTGCCCGGGCAGGGTGGCCGGGATCGTTGCCGGCAGCCCCGCGCCGCCGGTGGGAAGCGGACCCGCGCGCGGGTGGCGTGCGGCCGCGAGCAAGGTGGTGAGCGGGCCGGCAAGGTCGGCGGCCGCGGCCCGTCCGGTGGGCACGGTCACGGTGGCGGCGGACTGGTTGACCAGGGTGACCGTCAAGGTCCCCGGGCTGGGGGCGCGCCCACCGGGCAGCAGCGCGCGGCGCTGGCCGGCCGCGTCGCGAAAGACTAGCCGCACCGCCATGGGCAGCCGCGGCGCTTCGAGGCCAGCGTCGAGCGTGAGCCGCGCGGCGAGCTCTCGGTGGCCGGGGCTGAAGCCCAGCCACACCACCGTGCCGAGTTTGAGCACCGGAGCGACGGTGTCGCCGACGCGGCGTACCTGACGGGCCGGTCCCCGCTCACGCACCTGGTAGTCACCGACCCCGGTGAGGCGCAGCCGCTGGTCGAGCGTGACCACAACCGGAGCACCGTCCGGGGCCAGGGCGACGGTGATCGCCTCGCGATTGGTCACCGGTCCCGGCGTGTGCGAGGTCAGCAGCCGGTCGGGAGCCAGGCCGACGCCGGGCAGGGCGGACACCGGCATGTCGACCGCCGGGAGCCGAAGCCGCTCCGTCGGGGTGGCGGCCCCCGCCGTGCCGGGTGCTAGCCAACCCAGCGGTAGCCAGCCGAGTACGGCGGCGACCGCGACTGAGAAGAGCCGGGCCGCTCGTCGGCGCCACGTGTCCCGACTCAGGGGGCGGACGCCGTGTAGTAGGGATCGTTCGCCATCGCCTTGAAGGCGTCGAACGAGGAGGTGCTCGACGTCACCCGGAAGTCGCATCCGTTGACCTTCGGCGACTTCTCGTTCCAGTAGAGGATCGCCTTGAAGCGCTCGTACCCAGGCTGCTGGAACAGTGCGCGAGCCTCGGAGAGCCAGTCCGCCTTGCGCCCCGGCACGGCCGCGTCCTCCGGCCCGGCGAACTCGGGAAGCATGAGCCCCACGGTCGGATGGTCCTGCGCGAACGTCATCATCGGCGCCATTCTCTCCTGCAGCGACTTCCACGGCTGTTGGTAGCGGCCGTCGCGGCGCAGGCAGTACATGTTGTAGACGTCCGCACCGATGTCGTCGACGAAGGCGTCACCCGGATAGAAGCTCGGTGCATAACGCTTGTCGGTCGTCGGTACGGCGTACGTCCCACCGCTCGTCGTCCACACGAACTCGGCGTTGGTCGCCCCGTTGGCTCGCATGACGGTCACGACGTTCCGCCAGGCGTCGATGAAGTCAGTAGCGGTGCCCGACCCCGCGTTCCCGGTGTTCTCCGGCTCGTGGTTGAAGATGAAGTAGACGTGCAGCCCGTAGTCGCTGACGGAGTGCGCCCAGCGCACGATGTCGTCGTAGAGCGGGTCCGCCGGTCCTGCTGTCGCGATGTCCCGCCAGAGGATGGGCGTGCCGTTGGTGCGCGACGCCTTGACCGACAGGACGAGGGCGTGCCCGGTGCTCTTCAACCAGGTGATGTATGGCGTCGGGAACGCGGTGTTCCACTTGTCGTAGATCCGTACGGCGGCCAGCGGGCGTCCCAGGCTCGACTCGAGCCGCTGCACCGCCTGCTGCGCCGTCAACCCGTTGTTGGCCGGCTGCGCCGCCCCGAGCACGAGCGGGTCGCCCGGCAGGGCGGATGCCGGCGAAGCGAACATCGTGCTCGCCAGGAGCACGACCACAAGCAGCAGGCGACGCATTGCTCACTCCCCCGATGTGCTGCCGACGCCTGTCGCGTCGTGGGCCAGCGCGCTCACGGGAGACGGTAGTGCGATTCTGCGAGGTCGTGTGGTCGATTTGCCCGATTGCCCCGACGGAGACGCGTGGCTCCGCCCCGGCGAGCCGGTGGGGACGGTGGCGTGTCCGGCTGAACGCGACGGCCGCCGCTCGCCGGCGTCTGACGGGCTTTGCGCCGAGCGCCGGCCCCGTAGCTCAGGGGATAGAGCAACGGTTTCCTAACTCGATCTTGGTCGGCCATCCGCTTCTGCGCGGGTGCATATGTGCAGGTCGTCAGCGCGAGGACGTCCGCCTCCGTGCGCACCGCGGCGCATCCAACCGTCCACTTGGCTGTCAGGTCGGCTGTCATTACAGGCTGGCCGGGACCGGCATCCCGACCATGTCGACGAGACCGTCCCGCAGCGGGATCCTCGACCGGTCAGCTGATCAAGTCGAACGTGCAAGTGGGTCCGTTCGCCGTGGCGAGCCTGGCGTCGCAGGTGATCAATGCGGCGTCAAGACGTTCGGCCAAGGCGATGTAAGCGGCGTCATAGGCCGTGACGTTGTTACGCAGCTCCCACATGCGCTCCAGCAACGGAGGCAGTGGCATGCGTCGGATCGGAAAGCCCGCCAGGTGCGGGAGAGCGCTGGGGACAGCCTGGTCCAGGACCTGGCTCCTGCGGGCCATGCCACGCAGTGCGGACACGATCTCAGCGTCGAGGTGCGCGGGTGCGAACAGCGCGTCGCCCGCCTTCAGGCGCTCGGCCACGAGAGAGTGGCGTGCGTCGTCAGCGGCGTAGAAGACGGCAAGGACCGAGGCATCGATGACCGCCAAGCTCACGACGCCTCGCGCACCTCCCGTACCGCGGCCACCGCGTCCTCGGTCGTGACACCGGTTCCCCGAGGTGATGGATAGGTGGACACGTAGCTAGCGACACGGACTGCCTGTGCCACCTCAGCGAGGCGATCGACGACGAACGCGCTCAGCGACTGCCGGCTGTCCTCGGCTGCTGAGACCAGGGAGGCGTAGACGTCATCGGGCACATCACGCAGATTCATCCGCTTCATGGTGCCATTCTGGCACCATGGGGAGGCTGGCGCCAGCGCGAGCACGACTCGTCAGCCGGTTTCCAGCCCTCATCGAGACCGGCCAGGTCGACGGAGACGCTTCCCTGGTTCACCGCGGCTGCGATGGGCTGGGCCGCGGCGATGGCTGCGTAGAACTTCGCAGCAGTACATCCGCACCGTGGAGGGTGTCGCAGCCGTTGAGCACGACCAGCATCGGGGGAATGGCGGTCGCGCCCAAAGCGCGGGCGAGGAGGTCGTACGGCACGTGTCGACCCTCGGGGTCTTCCAGGTTGCCGTTGTCGAACAGGAGAGCGGCATCACCGGCGTGGCCAGAGAAGTGGACGACGTGGGGGCGCAGGTCGTTGAGACCGGCGATCAAGTCATCTGCGGTGGCTGCCGGACGGTAGTCGATCGTGATGAGGTCTCGATGCAGCGCGCGGCGAACTCGGTCCTGAACACCGCGGACCTCTGCATCGGTCCGCAGGTTCTGCTCGGGATTGGCGATGAGGTAGAGCACGCGCAGTTGCTCAGGCAGTCCGCGACGGGGGCTCTCGGCCGCCTGCTGGACCAACCCGGCCAGGGTCGTGACCAGGACGGGCCAGGGACCGAGCGGTCGCTATCATGACGTGCCGTGCGGGCGGGTCTCTTGGCTGTCATCCCCGTCACCCGAACCGAGAACCGGCAGGTCAGCCCTCGTAGCTCAGGGGATAGAGCATCGGTTTCCTAAACCGTGTGCCGCAGGTTCGAATCCTGCCGGGGGCACTACGCGTAGCCCAACCGCCCCCATGCGAACCCTTGCCTTGGCGGTCGAGACTCGCCATCGGACGGCGCGGGGGCGTGACCCCTCGCGCGGACAGCGGCATGACCGGTCGACGGCGAGCGCAGGACGGAACCGACCCTTGGCCAGCACGGCCGCACAGCAACCGGGAAAACGCGGCGATGGAACTCGCTGGGTTGCGGTCCCCGCGGCGGAGCTCGCCAACCGGCCCGCCCGGCTCAGTCCGCCACGCGGTAGCGGAGGTACATGACTCCACAGTTGAACGCGTGGCTGCCGACGAGTTCAAGATCTGCGCGGCGCTGCGCCCGGGGGAAGAAGGAGGTTCCTCCACCGACCAGCACCGGGTGGACTCGCAGCCCGTACTCGTCGATCAGGCCCAACTCGGCCGCTTCCGCAGCCAGTGTCGCGCCTCCGATGGCGATGTCGCCCTGCCCGCGCTCCGCTCGCCACCTCTCGACTTCCTCCGCCAGGGTCCCGGTAGCGAGACGGTTGCTGCCCTCGACAGCGGAAAGCGTCTTGGAGAACACCACCTTGGGGAGTGACACCCAGAGGGCGGCGAACTCGCGCTCGAGGTCGTTGAGCGACGGGTCCTGGTCGGCCGTCTCCCAGTACAACATCGTTTCGTACAGCCGCCGGCCCAGCAGGTGAACGCCGACCTGTCGCACCTCGTCGGTCGCGAAGCGAAAAACCTCCTCGTCAGGCGCCGACCATGCGAAGCCGCCGTCAGGTCCGACGATGTAGCCATCGAGGGAGACGCCCATGGAGCACGTCACCATGCGCATCAGCGGACCTCCTAGGGCCTGTCTCTCCGATCACGGTCGGGTCCAGAGGATGGTCGCGGCGAGCAGGACGCCGGCTCGATAGTTGCGGGCGTTCTTGTCATAGCGGGTGGCGATGCCGCGCCACTGCTT
>JBBSIN010000075.1:0-8765 GCA_038232055.1 Mycobacteriales bacterium | reverse complement strand
TCCTCCCGTCCGCGGCGGTCGTCGTCGAAGTTCTGAGCTCCGATGACGAGACCTTCCGTAAGTTCGACTTCTATGCAGGGCACGGCGTGGACGAGATCGTCGTCGCGGACCCGGCGACCCGTACAGTTCGCTGCTGGTGGCTCGGCGACGACGGCTACCGGCAGGAGCCGTCGAGCGACGTCCTCGGCGTGACCATGGCCGACCTCATCGAGGGCGTCGCCTGGCCGCAGCTGTAGCCACCGGCCGTGGCGGCGCCCGAAACTGCCGCTGCCGCAGTCGGTAGAGCCGCCGCAGACGTCTAGGAGAGTGGCCGGCGGATATCCGTGAGGCTCCTCGCACCGCACGTCAGGCGCTAATCAGCGCTTCGAGCTTGGCCGCTAGGTCGGGGTCGGGCCGGGCGTGCAGGTTGCGCCGGGCCTCGAGCGCCCCATTGATCGCTCCGATCACCGCCGGCCGCTCGGTGTCGGCCTCACGGTCCTCGTAGGCGGCGAACCAGGCTTCGACCTCAGCCCACCGCCACAACGGATTGCGGACGTTTCCGGAAACCGGAGCCGGGAACGCGCCGGGGCCTCGCTGGGCCTTGACGAGTTGGTCTACGGACTGCCGTGTCCGGCCGACCCGTCCGGCGATCTCCGACGCCCACACCAGCTGGTCCGGCTCCACCCGGACGACGGTCAGGCCGGGAACCCTCTCGACCTCACTGATGGCCTGAAGGACGGCGTCGGCGAAAGTGTCGGCCTCGATATCGAATCCGACCGTGCTGGCCCAGGTGTTGCTTATCTCGACGTTCGCTACGCCGTTCGTGGCCTTGTAGATGTCGTCGAGGTGGTTCTCGTCGATGCCGGTGACGAGGAGGGTGAGGTTGTAGGTGTTCATACGGGTTCTCCTCTGGAGTGTGGGCAGCGATCAAACGGCCCGGCGGATGGCTTGGGCGTGGTGTTCGGGTACACGCGCGGTGGACCACACGGCGAACTGCGGGCAGTCTCCGGGGCACACCATGAAGCCCCACGCGTGGGCGGACTTGCCAGCTGCCCGATAGTTCCAATCGTTGGACTCGGCGTAGCGCACGGCCACCTCGATGTCCTTGAGGGATGCCGCTTCCGGGCCATGTGGACATAGTACAACAGACTCGTTGTCAAGCGTCAACACTAAGGCTGATCTGCCCGTTCATCGCGAACGGACGAGACGGCCGAAGGCTTATCGGGAGATGTTGGCGTGAGCCTCGCGCAATGCGGAGGGCTGGACCCATACCAGGGCAGACCTCGGCGCGGCATTATCAGCGGCATGGGGCCGTCGGTACCGTCCGAGCGCAGCCCGGGTTCGGGGCGTGCGGTGCGGCTGCTCGTCTGCGGAGTGTTCGTCGTCGAGATGGACGGGGAGTCCGCGACCGTGCCGCGTGCAGCGAGCCGCAAGGCGCGAACTCTGCTTAAGCTGCTCGCGGTTGAACGAGGCCACCTGCTGCCGACCGACCGCGCCGTGGACGTGCTCTGGGCGGACGGGCTGCCTGCACGGCCGGTCGACAACGTCGCCACGTTGGTGAGCAGGCTGCGCTCGTGGCTCGGGCCTGCGGTCGTCGAGGGCGACCGGGAGGGTTACCGGCTGGCCCCGCATGTCGAGGTCGATGTCGGCACGGCCGAGCGGCTGACCGTCCGAGCCGAGCAGGCGCTGAATGATGGACACAGCGGGGTCGCGCTGGTGTCCGCTGAGCAGGCCTGCACGCTGCTCGCTCGCGGCCGCATCCTCGAGGACGAGCCGTATGCCGCGTGGGCGGAGCCGGCCCGTCACGCTCAGGTGATGCTGCTGCGCCGGGCGCGGCTCGCGCACATTCACGCTGCAGTCGCGGCGGCCGAGCCGCTGCGGGCGGTCGCCGCCGCGACGTCGGGGGTCAATGACGACCCCCTGGACGAGGCGATGGTCCGCTGGCTGATGACGGCGTTACGTGACGCCGGCGAGCCTGCCCGCGCACTGGCGGCGTACGCCCGGCTGCGGCGGGCGCTCGCGGAGGACCTCGGCACCAACCCGGCGCCCGAAACCGAAGCGCTACACGTGGCGCTGCTGCGCGAGGAGCCGCTTCCTCATCCGGTGTCGCAGGTGGGGGCGAGCTCGGTCGGCCGGCAGGCCGCGACCGTGGCGCCGGGACCGGATGGCTCCGGTCTCGTCGAGCGGGAGCGCGAGCTGGGGCAGCTGCGCAGCGCGTGGGGCGCCGCCGCCACGGGCCGGCCGTCGGTGCTGCTGGTCGTCGGCGAGGCAGGAATCGGCAAGACCAGCCTCGCTGAGGCGCTGGCCACCGAGGTCGGGGCCGCCGGTGGTCGTGTGCTGCGGGCACGGTGCTACGAGGCGGAACGTTCGCTGTTCCTGCAGCCGCTGGTCGACGCCGTAACCCCCGCCGTCGCCGCATTGCCGCCGCACCGGCTGCGTGAGATGGCTGGCAGCCATGTCGATGCCCTGGCGCAGCTCGTGCCGGCGGCCGCACTCGCACTCGGGCCGGTGGTCGCAACGGCAGCTCCCCCCGAAGAGGCGCGACGGCGCGCCTTCGAGGCGGTGCTGCATCTGCTCCGCCACGTCGCCAACGACGCACCGGTCCTGCTGCTGCTCGACGACCTGCACAACGCGGGTACGACGACGACCGAGGCCGTCCACTACCTCGCCCGGCGCGGGCTCGGCGCGCGACTGCTCGTCGTTTGCACGGTGCGCCGCGAGGAGGGCGCGACGGCACTGGCCACCCTCCACGACGTCAGCGCCGTCGTCGAACCCGCGGCGCTGTCCGAGTCTGCGGTAGCGCGGCTGGCGACCGCGGCCGGCGTGGGTGAGCGGGCCGCCGCCATCGCCCGCAGTACCCGCGGCCACCCGTTCTTCGTGGTCGAGGTCCTCCGGGGCCTCTCGACGGGTCAGGAGTCGGTGCCCGACTCGCTCCACGGGGCGGTGCTGGCCAGGGTCGCCCGCGCGGGAGAGCCGGTCGAACGCCTGCTGCGAGCCGCGTCGGTCTATTCCGCCGAGGTCGACCCGGCGACTGTCGCCGCCCTGCTTGGGATCCCAGACGAGGACGCAGCCCGGCGTTGTGAGCTGGCTCTGTCCGCGCGCCTGCTGACGGTGTCCGGGCGTGCCTACGAGTTCGCCAACGACCTCATCCGTGAGGTGCTCTACGAGTCGACGCCGGCTCCGACGCGGCTGGCGTGGCACCGGCGCGCGGCCGACCTGGCGGGGGAGAACCACGAGGCGATGGCGCGCCACGCCGAGGCGGCCGGTGAGACGTCCCGCTCGGCCAGGGCCTGGCTCCTCGCCGCTGAGGCGGCGTTCGGTCGTTTCGCTGCCAGCGACGCGGAGGCGTTCGCGTCGCGCGCCGCCGACTGCGCCGAAGGGACTGGCGCGACGGAGGTGCTCGGGCGCTCGCGGCTCGTCCGGGCCCGGGCGCTCGAGGTGCGGGAGGCGTACGCCGACGCGCTCACCGACCTGCACGCGGCGGCCGAGGTCGCCCGCGAGGCGGGCGACCAGCGGCTGGAGATGACCGTGCAGCGGGAGCTGGCGGGTGACGTGCCCGTGGCCCTCGGGCTCGGCACGAGCTCCTGCGTCCCGCACGTCGACCGTGGTCTCATGCTCGCCCGATCGCTCGGCGACCGCGGCATGGAGGCAGACCTGCTCGCCCGCAGAGCGGTGATCACGAGCAACCGGCTGCAGCTGGACGAGGCCGTCGCCGCGGGCGAGGCGGCCGTTGCCGCCGCCCGGTCGTCGAACAACCCTGTCGCACTGGTCGCCGCGCTCGACGGGCTCAAGACCGCGTTAGCCTTCGTCGGCGACGTCCATGCGATGCGCGTCGTACTCGACGAGCTTGAGCCACAGCTGCGTCGCCACGGCGACCTGTGGCGGCTGCAGTGGTGTGTGTTCGAGTCTGCGTACCCGGCAGTCGCCGAAGCGGAGTGGGGCCGCGCCGAGGACCGCATCCGGGCCGCACTCGAGATCAACCGGCGCAGCGGCTACCTGGCCTACGGCGTCTGGTTCGAGGCCCACCTAGGATGGCTGTTTCGGCTTATCGGGCGCGACCAAGAGGCGCTGGAGATAGGACGACGCGCGGTGGAGGCACCCGTCGGCGGACAGCATCCGTGGTGGCGGTCGACCGCCTGCTTGCTGCTTGCGGGGACCTTGCTCGACGTCGATGCGCGTACCGAGGCGGCCGACCTGCTCGCCGAAGGTCTCGCGGCGGCGCAGCACGACGACTCGGATGCCTACATCCTGGGCTGCCGAGCGCTGCTCGCCGACGTCACCGGCGACCCGGCGATCCTCTCGGCCGCCGACGCGATGCTGCGTGCCGTGCGGGCTCCGCAGGGCCAGATCTGGTTGTTCGGCTCGGAGTCCTACCTCGCCGTCGCGCGGGCCTGGCTCGCCGCCGGCGACCCGTCCCGCTCGCGCGAGGTCCTGGCTCCTCTGGTGGCCGCAGCCCGCGCCCAGGGGTGGCGCCCCGTGCTGGCCCAGGCGCTGCTGCAGCAGGCCGTCACCGCCCGGGCCGTGGGCGACCGCGAAGCAGTCGCGCTCGCCACCGAGGCGCTGTCCGCGGCGGAAACAGCGGGCATGCGGCGCCTGGGCGCCCGGGCGACCGAACTCGCCCGGGGCTGACCATCGTCACACCAGCTCGGCGATGCGCTTCGCCGCCCGGGCGGCGCCGTCGGTCGCGACCGGCGTGTACGAGACCGGCCGGCCCACCTCGGACGCGATCGCCGCGGCGAGTGGCTCGGGGGTGGTGTCCTCGTAGGCCAGCCGGCGACCGGCGCCATAGCGCGCCAGCCGGTGCGGGACGTGGAACGTCTGCTCGAAGTGGTGGCGCAGCGGGACGTAGAGGAAAGGCCGGCGGTTGGCGACGAGCTCCATGCACGTGGTCAGGCCGCCCTGCACGACCGCGAGGTCGCTCGCGGCGAGCAGCCGGTAGAGGTCCGGTACATACCCGTGGACCTGCACTCCGGTCGGTACCTGCAGCGACGCGGGGTCAATGCGCGGACCGGTGACGACGACCATGCGCAGGCCCGGCAGGGCGGCTGCCGCGAGCGGGTAGGCCGCGATGGCGCGGCGCAGCAGCGGGGCCCCGACTGCGGTCCCGCCCACCGCCACCACGACGACCGTCTCGTCGGCGGTCCAGCCGAGCCCGGCGCGCGCCTCGAGCCGCTCGTCGTCGGTCAGCGGCTGGTAGCCGGTGATGTAGCCGGTGAAGTCGAAGTGCGTTTCCGTCCACTCGCGGACCGACGGCAGTCCGGCGCCGAGCCCGTCGGGCACGCAGTCGTCCGGGTCGCCGACGAACAGCGCACGGTCGCGCAGCCGCGGGAACCTCGCCACCTGCTCGACCATCTCTGCGTTGTAGTCGGCCGTGAGGCGTTGCTCCGGCTCGCCACCGTTCGGCATCGGCAGCCAGCCGACGAAGTCGGTCAGCCACACATACGCCGAGGACTTGAGCTCCGGGTTCTCGTGCAGGAAGTAGTCGACGTCCCAGCCTTCGTCGGCCACCCAGGCGTCGTAGTGCTCGGTCCGCACCAGCTCGTCGAACACCATGAAGTTGGTCACGAGGATCTCGTCCATCCGACGGATGGCCTGGAAGGCGTGCAGGTCGTGCTCGGCCGACTCCGACTCCATGTGCCCGACCTCGCTGGCGAGGACGGCCGACGCCGGGTGGACGCTCTCTCCGTGTGCCGCGACGACGTCGCTGACCGGTCGCTGCGCGAGCCAGTCGACCTGAATGCCGGGCCGCAGCGCCCGCAGCTCCTGCGCGATCGCGAGGTCGCGCCGGGTGTGTCCGAGCCCGATCGGCGAGGAGACCATGAGCACCTTGTGCGGGCGGTTCAGCGGCCGTGTCCACCGCGCGGCGGTCGCCCGGGGCGTCAGGCTGTCGACGAAATCCTTGAGGAGCCGGTTGACCAGGACCGGCTCGCGCGCCTGTGCCAGGTGGCCGACGCCCTCGAGACTCACGAACCTGCCGCCGGTGAGCTCCGCGAACCGCTCGGAGCGAGACAGTGGCTGGCACAGGTCGGCTGCACCGTGCACGGCGAGCACGGGGCACTGGATGCGGCGTACGAGCGCCTCTGCACCGGTCTTGTCCGCGACGCACAGCGGTGCGTATTTCCTGGCGATCATCGCCTCGAGGTCGCACTCCAGAGCCCATCCCACGCTGTCCTCCCACTGCTTGGTCGAGTGCGGCTCGGGCAGCAGCTGGTCGAAGAAGAACTCGGCGAAGCCGCGCCAGTCGCGCCGCCAGTAGTGCAGGTTGTCCTTGGCCCAGCCCTCATCGGTGTCCAGCGGTTCGTCCCACGGGACCGCGCGACGATGTGGGAGTGGCGGCGCGAGATAGGGCACGCCCGCCGCCAGCGCGAAGATCCCGGCGGCCCGGCCCGGGTGCTCAGCGGCGAGCACGGCGGCCAGCCACGAGCTCGAGCACAGCCCGGCGAGGACGGCTCGGTCCACGCCCACCTCGTCCATCACCGCCACCGTGTCGGCCACCAGCTCGAGGTCGGTGTGCGCGGCCGGGTCGTGCGGGCGGTCGGAGCGGCCGTTCCCGCGCGGGTCGATCGCCACCACCCGGTAGAAGCGGGACAGGTACGGGATCTGTGCTTTCCAGGCGCGTGAGTGCACAATGAGGTCGGTCGGCACGAAGACGATTGTGGCCGGGCCGGAGCCGTAGACCTCGTAGCCCACCTTGATCCCGTCGCGCTCGCCGAAGCCGTCCATGTCCGGGTATCTCGCTCGCATCGACGCCACACTCCTCTTCTCACACGTCCGCGATTGCCGACCGACAGCGTCGCGGCTGCCATTGCAGCGCCTTTGCAACGTGGCTGCAACCGATCCGGCGATGGTGGCAGAAGTGGCCGGACCGACCGGTCACCTGGACTGGGAGGCCTCGATGGCACTCGACATGGACACGATCAACGATTTCGTCAACCGCTTCGCCGGCGACCTCGGCGCGACGATGGCCGCGGGTGGGGTCGTCACGGGCCACCGGCTCGGGCTCTTCTCGGCGTTGGCGGAGGGCCCGGCGACGCCCGACGAGCTCGCCGCCCGTACCGGCACCGACGCGCGCTACGTCACGGAATGGCTCCGGGGACAGGCGGCGGGTGGCTACGTCACGCGAGCTGCCGACGACGTCTATTCGTTGACCGAGGAGCAGGCGTTCCTCTTGACCAACCCGGACGGCCCGGCGTACCTCCCCGGTGCATTCGTGCTCGCCCTCGGCGCCCTCAAGGCCGAGCCTCGCATCACCGAGGCCTTCCGCACCGGTGCCGGGCTCGGCTGGCACGAGCATGACCAGGACGTCTTCCTCGGTTGCGAGCAGTTCTTCCGCCCCGGCTATGCCGCCAACCTGGTGCCGAGCTGGATCCCCGCGCTCGACGGCGTCGAGCCCAAGCTGCGGGCCGGCGCGAAGGTCGCCGACGTCGGCTGCGGTCTCGGTGCCTCGAGCGTCCTGCTTGCCACCGAGTACGACCGCACCCGGATCGTCGGGTCGGACTACCACGAGGACTCGGTCGAGCTCGCCCGCAAGCGCGCCGCCGACGCCGGCGTGGCCGAGCGCGTGAGCTTCGAGGTTGCGTCGGCGCAGACGTTCAGCGGCAGCGGGTACGACCTCGTGACGACGTTCGACTGCCTGCACGACATGGGCGACCCGCTGTCGGCGGCCCGGCACATCCGCGAGTCCCTCGACCGCGACGGCACCTGGCTCATCGTCGAGCCGTTCGCCGGCGACGGGGTGGCCGACAACCTCAACCCGGTCGGGCGGATCTACTACAACTTCTCGATCTACCTCTGCATCCCCAATGCGCTGTCGCAGCGTGGCGGCTACGCGCTCGGCGCGCAGGCCGGCGAGGCCGCGATCCGCCAACTCGTCACCGACGCTGGGTTCACCCGCTTCCGTCGGGCGGCGGAAACGCCGTTCAACATCGTCCTCGAGGCACGCCCCTAGCTCACCCCACCCTGGCGGCCGGGGCGAGCTTCACTCAGCAGCTCGCCCCGGCCGTCGTAACGGGTCGAGGCTTGTCAGGCCGTCACGGTGATCTCATGGATCTCATCCGCCGGGTGGCCGGCGCGCTCGTGGACGCGCTGGACGGCCTCGGCGCTGGGACCCTCGGATAGGCAAAAGACGTGCCCGGTCGCGGGATCGGCCCACGCGTGAGTGAAGTTGACCCCCTCGTCGCCCTGGTTGTCCAGGTCTGCCTGATGCGCGGCTGCGAGTTGGTCGTCGGTCACCCCGGTCATACCGGTGTGTACGTCCATGAACTGTGCCATTTCGGGCCTCCTCAGAGGGCTGGGCATTGCTGAGCACGTCCGGTTCCGGTCAACATACTGACCCGGTCTGGCAAGGAAAAGGCTTCGCTCACCGTCGCGTCGCGGAGGGCCGCCGTTGGGAACGTGGACGGCGTCGGTGTCGACTGGCAGCCTGATCTCCATCGGCAAGGCGGGCTGATCGCGGGAGGTCATGATGACGGCGAGGGTGCATAGGGGTCGGCAGATAGCCGACCTCGGCCGTGCGGGGGACGAGATCGTCGTGCTCCTGATCGGCATGCGGGTGAACAAGCCGTGGAAGATCTCCGGCTGGTGGCCGGTGTTCACCGCGATGCCGAGGATGCTTCGCTACCTGCAGCGACACCCCGAGAAGGGCCTGCAGGGCTATCGACAGGCGCTCCTGCCAACGCCCGTCATCGTGCAGTACTGGCGGTCCTTCGCCGACCTGGAGCGCTTCTCCCGGGACCTAGATGATCCGCACCTGGAGCCGTGGCGGCGGTTCAACAAGCGGGTGGGAG
>JBBSIN010000074.1:0-9222 GCA_038232055.1 Mycobacteriales bacterium | reverse complement strand
GACCCCCGGCGTGAAGCCGGTCGACGCGCTCTCCGGCAGTACGACGAGCTCGGCGCCGGTCTCCGCGACGCAGCGCTCGACGTAGCACATCGCCTTGTCGAGGTTGGCCTTCACGCTCGCGGCGGTCAGCGGGCCGGGCTCGGGCGCGACCTGGACCGCGGCGGCGGTGAACTCCTTCATGGCGCCACGCTACGCGCGCAGCACCTCCGCCCGGCATCGAACACCGGGCAACCGCGCAACTTTGCGGTCACCCGTCACCAGTCGCGTTCCGAGAAGCCCGGCCAGCGCGAGGTAGGCCGCGTCGTAGGCGGTCAGGTTGGCTCGCAGGGCCCAGATCCGGGGCAGCAGCTCGGTGTGCGGATAGCGGGTGACGGTGATGTCAGCGAGGTCTTCGACGGCCCGCCCGGCACGGGCGACTCTCACGATCCGTCCGATGACGAGACCGCGCAGTGCCGAGGCGAACTCGAGGTGAGCAGGTGCGGAGCGTGCAGGTCTGCCCCGTCCGAGAGTGCCTGCCGAGCCAGCGCGCCGCTGCCGCCATCGTCGACCAAGGCCGCCAAGACGACCGACGCGTCGACGACGATCACCCGCGAAGCTCGGAATGTGTCGCGTCCGGGACGTTGCGGACCCCTGCAGCATCTTCGCCATAGCGAGGGAAACGTTCGCATGGCGCGAAACACGCGGGCGCACGTGGCGTGCATGTCAAACGATTGGCGCTTGGGGGTCGCCGGTGAACGTGCCGCCGGTGTCGGTCGACCCCGAGTCGGAGGCGACGGGCCACGCTTTCCCTTGCTATGCCGTCTCGAACGGGTGACGCCAACGCAGGCCCGGAAAGCGCGCGAAGCCACGGTCTGCGGTAACCCACTCGCTGCCGGACTCGATCGCCAGGGCGGCGTGGTAGGCGTCGGCGACGGTAGGGCCTCTGGCCTCGACCGCGTGACACAGCCCCGCGAACAGGCCGTAGTGGCGTTTCCCAGGTCGAACAGGAATGCAGCCCGAAGGAGCGAACAGCCGGTCGGCGAAGTCGAGGGCGAGGGCAGGCGGAGCGGGAACCCGGAATATTCGTGGGTTCGTCACGACGCGCAGGAAGCCGCTGACCGCGAGTTCGCTCATGCCGAACGCAGTGGTCGAGTTCACCAGGCCATCCAGCCACTCTCGGTACCGCTCGTGGGACGCAGCCTCCGCCCGGAAGGCGTAGACGAGGACGTTGACGTCAGGAAGCAGCACTAGGAGCGGCCGACCGATAGGCGGCCTCCTCGTCGGCGTACGCGGCCTGCTGGACCGACTCCCAATCGGCGAGATCCACGCCCGGTTGCGTCCCGTCGCCACGAAAGGTGGGCAGCCGGATTCGCTCGCCACGAGCAGGGGCCGGCGCAAGCACGCGTCGCAGCCCTTCTTCAACGAGGCTGGTCAGGGTGCGCTGTTCCTCGACCGCACGCCGCTTCGCCTCCTGCAGGAGGCCGTCGTCCACGTTCAGCGTCGTCCGCATGCAGCTAAGCATATCAGTCCTGCATATCGCTGCCTTCGCCTTCGTATGGCCGCCGACCTACCTCCGTCGTGACAGCCGGGCGCCCACCCAGACGCCGGCGAGGGCGATGGCCGCTCCAGCCGCTCCAGCCGCCAGCCAGCCCAACCGATCGGCCGAAGAACCCGTCGTCCTGGCAGCGGGTTCTTCGGCCGATCGGGTGTAGGTGGCGATCGCCCGAGCCGCGGTCGCCCGAGCTGCGGTCAAGGAAGCCGCAGTCGCCGGCACCTCGGGCACCGCTGGCACCTCCGGTGCACTGACCGTCGTACCGGCTACGAGGTGCCGATCGACCGCGGCGAAGAACTCCCCCGCCATCTTTTTCGCGACGCCGGCGAGAACCCGCTGCCCGACGCCGCCGATCGGGCCGCCGACGACGGCGTCGGCGTCGTAGTCGAGCCGGGTCCGGCCGTCCTCGACCTCGACGAGCGTGACCCGCGCTCTGGCGTCGACCGTGCCGGGCGCACCCTGCCCGGACGCGAGCAGCGTGTAGGCGTGCGGCGGCTGCTGCTCGGCGAGCCGGACGTTGCCGAGGTAGGTGCCCTTGATGGACGCGACGCCGGCGCTCACCGTCATCCGGTACTCGTCCTGGCCGGTCGTCTCGAGCTGCTGGCAGCCGGGGATCGTACCGACCAGCACGCCCGGGTCCTGCAGCACCGACCACACCTGCTGGACGGTCGCGTTGAGCGTCGCGCTGCCCGAGACCTTCACGACGGTGCCTCCTCCTTGTACGTACGGCGCAGCGGCTCGCCCTCGCCGGCCGCCCACGCGCAGCGCAGCCGGTAGAGGTCGTCCGGCGAGATCGGCATCGAGGCGATCCGGTAGCCCTCCGCGTCCTCGATCGCCGATGCGAGTACGGCCGAGCCGGGGATGACGCCGGCCTCACCGGCGCCCTTGATCCCCAGCGGGTTGAGCGGCGACGGGGTCTCGAGGTGCCCGATCTCGATCCGCGGCACCTCGGTGGCGTAGGGCATCAGGAAGTCCATGAACGAGGCGTTGAGCAGCTGGCCGTTCTCGTCGTAGACCATCCGCTCGTACAACGCGCCGCCGACGCCCTGCGCCACGCCGCCGTGGACCTGTCCCTCGACGATCATCGGGTTTACCAGCCGGCCGCAGTCGTGGATGACTGCGTAGCGGAGGATCTTCACCTCGGCGGTGTCCGGGTCGGTCTCGACGACCGCGGCGTGCATCCCGCTCGCGAACGTCGACCGGATCGGCGAGTAGTAGTCGCGACCCTCGAGCCCAGGCTCCTCGTCGTCGGGCACCGGCGGCTCCTCGTCGGAGGTCGGCCGCGCGAACTGGGTGACCCGCTTGGCCTCCTCGTCGAAGGCGTACCGCAGCGGGTTGGACAGCACCGCGACGGTGCGCAGCGCGATGCCCTCCGTCGGGTTGCCCCTTACCCGGACGACGCCGTCGACGATCTCGAGGTCGTCGGGGTTGGCCTCGAGCGCGTCGGCGGCGACCTTCACCGCCTTCGCCCGCACCATCCTCGCCGCCAGCGCGACGGCGTTGCCGCTCATGACCGCGGCGCGCGATGCGAACGTGCCCACGGCGTACCCGAACCGGCGGGTGTCGCCGGTCGTGACGTCGACGTCGTCGAACGGCACCCCGAGCTCGTCGGCGACGATCTGCGCCAACATCGTCTGATGCCCCTGGCCCTGGCTGGTCAGACCGGTGGAGACCATGACCCGACCGCCCGGCTCGACCTGCACGTGCCCGCCCTCGTACGGGCCGACGCCGGTGCCTTCGACGTAGCAGGCGATGCCGATGCCCAGCCGCCGGCCCTCCGCCGCCGCCTCGGCGCGCAGCGTCGGGAACTCCGCCCAGCCGACGAGCTCCTTGAGCATCCGCAGCGCCTCCGGGTAGTCGCCGGAGTCGTAAATCGCGGGCCGGCCGTCCTGGAAGGTCAGCCCGAGGTCGTAGGGCATCTCCTCGGGCTGGATGAAGTTAAGCGCGCGTACGTCGGCCCGGTCGAGACCGAGGTGGTCCGCGATCCGGTCGACGGTGCGCTCCATGCAGAACGCCGCCTGGGGACGGCCGGCGCCGCGGTACGGCGTGACCATGACGGTGTTGGTGTAGAGGCTCTGGAAACGGACCCGGTAGGCACCGATCTTGTAGGGGCCGGGCAGCTGGGTCGAGGTGATGATCGGCACGATGATGCCGTACGGCGTGTAAGCCCCGTTGTCGTGCAGGATCTCGACGTCGAGCCCCAGGATGCGCCCGGCGTCGTCGAAGCCGACGCGGACGTGCTGCACCTGCGCGCGTTCGTGCGCGGAGGCCACGAAGTGCTCCCTGCGGTCCTCGCTCCACTTGACCTCACGGTCGAGCAGGCGGGCCACCCACGGCACCAGCACCTCCTCGGGCCACGGATGCATAATCTTCACGCCGAAGCCGCCGCCGACGTCGGGCGCGACGACCTCGACCTTCCCTTGCGGCAGGCGCAGCTTGGTGGCGACCGCGGCCCGCACGCTGGTGCTGGTCTGGGTCGAGGAGTAGACCCGCATGCTCTGGTCAGCGGCGTCCCAACGCGCATAGACGCCGCGCCCCTCAAGCGGCGTGGATGCGCTGCGCTCGATGTCGAGGCGGAACTCCAAAACGTTGGGCGCCGTGGTGAGCGCGGCGTGGACGTCACCGACCTGCTGGACGAGCACCGCCGCCCGGTTGCCCGGCGTGTCGGAATGCACGAGGTGCTCGGCCGCTGCCGACCGCTCGATACCGACGACCGCCGGCAGCGGCTGGTACGTCACCTCGATGCGTTCGGCGGCGTCCTCGGCGAGGTAGCGGTCGGTTGCGACAACCATGGCGACCGGCTCGCCGACGTGCCGGACGACACCGTTGGCGAGCGGGTAGCCGGTGCGCGGATGCGTCAGCGCCGGATGCGGGATGAGCACGGGGAGAGGGTCGCGGATCCGCTCCGGGAGGTCCTCGTAGGTGTAGATGCCGATCAGCCCGTCGACGTCGAGGGCGCGCGTCACGTCGATGTCGAGCACTTGTGCGTGGGCGTGCGGGCTGCGCACGAACGCCGCCGCGAGGGCGCTGTGGCCGAGGTCGTCGAGGTAGCGGCCCTCGCCCCGGACGAGTCGGGCGTCCTCACGGCGCTGCACCGGCTCGCCGAAGAGCTTCGTCGTCACCGCGGCACCTCGCCGGCCATCAGCTCGGCCGCGCGCAGGGCCGCCCGCCGGATGTTCTGGTAGCCGGTGCAGCGACAGAGGTTGCCGGAGATCGCCTCGACGACCTCCTCCTCGCTGGGCATTGGGTGCTCGGCCAGCAGCGCGGCAAGCGTCATGAGAAAGCCCGGTGTGCAGAATCCGCATTGCAGGCCGTGACACTCCCGGAACGCCCGCTGCAGCGGATGCAGCTCGCCGTCGGCTCGGTTGAGCCCTTCGACGGTGGTGATCTTCGAGCCTCGGACGCTCACCGCGAAGAGCAGGCACGACCGCACGGGTTGGCCGTCGAGCAGGACGGTGCAGCAGCCGCACACTCCGTGCTCGCAGCCGACGTGGGTGCCGGTCAGCTCGAGATCGTGCCGTAGGGCGTCGGAGAGCAAGCGGCGGGCGGGCACGGTGACCACACGCGGGATTCCGTTGACCGTCAGCGCCACGTCGTACGTCGGCTCGGCGGTCACCTGGCGGCCTCCAGCAACGGCAGGGCATGCCGGGCGGCGGCGCGCAGCGCCCGCTCGGTCAGCACACCGACGAGGTGGCGACGGTACTCCGCGCCGGCGTGGATGTCGGCCTCCGGCGAGACCAGCGACTGCGCCAGGCGCCCGGCGCCGGTCACGTCGGCGGTCGCTCCCGGCTGGCCGTGCACGGCCGCCGTCAGGTCGAGAACCAGCGGGGTCGGCGACACGCTGATGTACGCCGCGCGGGCCGCGACGACCGCGCCCTCCTCGTCGAGGGTCACCGCCGCCGCCAGGCCGCACAAGGCGTAGTCGCCGTGACGGCGGGCCAGCTCGACGAACGCCGTACCGGTCCGCGACGGCAGCGCGGGGAAGCCGGCGGCCGTGGCCAGCTCACCCGGCGCGATGGCCGACTCGAGCGGGCCGAGGAAGAAGTCGCCGGCCGAGACCGTACGGGTGGTGTCCCTGCTGGCGACGTCCACCGATCCGCCGAGCAGCGCGAGAACGGCGGTCATCTCCCCCGCCGGGTCGGCGTGCGCGAGGCTGCCGACCGTCGTCCCCCGGTTGCGGATGACCGGATGAGCGACGAGGCGCAGCGCCCGCCGGAGCAGGGGCTGCGCGGCGTACGCCGCTGCATCGCCCTCCACCCGTGCGTGGCGGGCGGTCGCGCCCACCCGCACCGTGCCGTCGTCATCCACGTCGACGTAGTCAAGGGCGGCAATGCGGTTGATGTCGACAAGGTGCGCCGATGCGGCCAGCCGCATATTGAGGATCGGCACGAGGCTCTGCCCCCCGGCCAGCACCTTGCCGTCCTCGCCGGTCTCCGCCAGGACGGCGAGCGCCTCTTCGAGCGTCTCGGGTGCCGAGTAGGCAAACGGCGGCGGCTTCACCTAGCCCACCCTCTCGCACGTCGGTCAGGTGCGACCGCCGCGGGGCTGCGTGATGTCCGGTGCGCCGTCGCCGTGCGAGCCGACGTTGCCGCGTCCGGTTCCCGAGTCACTCTCCTCGCCGAACGTCGGAGCTCCCACCGCGAGGGCGGTGCCCTCGCGTGACTCGCGAAGGTGGGCAGGGGCCACCGCGTACAGCAGGTGGTAGGCGAGGATGACGACGATCGTGCCGAGCGCGATGCCCTGGAGCTGGAAGTCGTTCGTGATTCGCAGCGTCGTGTTGCCGATGCCGAGGATCAGCCCTGCCGCGACGGAGACCAGGTTCACCGGGTTGGCGAAGTCGACCCGGTTCTCGACCCAGATCTTCGCCCCCAGCAGGCCGATCATGCCGTAGAGCACGACCGTGATCCCGCCCAGGACGCCGCCGGGTGTCGCGGCGACGAGCGCGCCGAACTTCGGGCACAGCCCGAAGAGGATCGCCACGATCGCCGCGACGTAGTACGCCGCCGTCGAGTAGCCGCGGGTGGCGGCCATGACGCCGTTGTTCTCCGCGTACGTCGTGGTGGGCGAGCCACCGACGGAGGTGGCGACCGCCGTACCGACCCCGTCGGCGAAGATGGCCCGGCCAAGGCTCCCGTCGAGGTCGGTCTTGGTCATCGCGGCGACGGCCTTCACGTGACCGGTGTTCTCCGCGATGAGCGCGATGACGGCGGGCAGTGCCAGCAGGATCGCCGACGTCTTGAAGTCGGGCGCGTGCGTGGACGGGAAGCCGATCCAGTCGGCGCTCCTGACCCCGTCGAAGCTCACCCGGTTGTGGGCGAACGCTGCCCCGTTGTTCGCGCCGGGCACGATCGAGGTGATCTGCCCGGCGGTGTGGTCGAGGAAATAGGACAGCAGGAACCCGAAGACCAGCCCGAGCAGGATCGAGATGCGGGCGAAGAAGCCGGGCAGCAGGACGGTCATCAGGATGACGGCGGTCATCGTGAGCAGTGCCACCCACTGGTCCTGCGGCCAGTAGACGTTGGCCACAACCGGCGCGAGGTTGAACCCGATCAGCATGACGACTGCCCCGGTGACGACCGGCGGCAGTACCCGGTTGACGACGTGCCCACCCGCGAAGTGGATGGCGACGCCGACGAGGGCCAACAGGAGTCCCGCGACGAGGATCGAGCCGGTCACCGTGGCGTCGGTGCCACCCGCCGCGCGGATCGCGATGACACCGCTGACAAAGGAGGCGCTCGTCCCCAGATAGCTCGGCACCCGGTTCTGCACGATGAGCAGGAACAGGATCGTCGCCACCCCCGACATCAGGATGGCCAGGTTGGGGTCGAGGCCCATGATCAGCGGGAAGACGAATGTGGCGCCGAACATCGCGACCACGTGCTGGGCGCCGAGCCCGACGGTACGACCCCACGAGAGCCGCTCGTCCGGCCGGACGACCTCGCCGGGCGGCGGTGTCCTTCCGTCTCCGTAGAGCTTCCAGCCGATGGCCATGCCCCCTCCTTCCCGTCGACCGGCACGTGGTGTCCGCGGCCGGCACGACTGCGTGGCGTGCGGTTCTTCGATCTGCTTGGCGGCACCGTACGGCGCCGGCGGTGCGTTCGCCGCCGCAACTCGCCGAATCGCTGCCCGATGAGTTTCCGCACCCGCCGCTTCCTGTCGTAGCGTCCGCGGCAGGCAGTCGACAGAGAGGCACCTCGTGGCGTTCGCCCCGCCGACTCCCGGCCGGGCCGATGCGCGGACGGGCGCCGGAGTCGTAGCGGCCTCGGCCGTACCGGTCACGGTCGTACCGGCGTCGGTCAGTGCCGCCGTGTCGGATCTCGTCGGCGGGCCGCCGGCGCGCGGGCGGGTGCTGGCCGCGTTCCCGGCCGCCGTCTACGTCACCCTGGATCGGGACGACGCCGACCTGCTCGCCGTCGTCACCTCCGACGCGGCCCGGCCGCCGAACGCGCTGGTGCTCGCGGCGCCGGCCGCAGCCGGGCCCTTCTCCGGTATACGGGCACGCGATCGGGCGGTCGTCGGCGGCGGCGAGCTGCGCGTGGGTGGGCTGTGCGTCAGCGCGGCACGGACCTGGACACCGGCGCCCAGGCTGCCGCCTACCGGCCGCACCGCCCTCGCCACCGCCGTCGTCGCCGGCGGCCGAGTGCTTCGCGACTGCTGCCGTCCGCCCGGCCTCGACCCCGAGACGTTCCTGCGCCCGCTGACCCGGGCGGCGGGGGCGGGCGACGCGGTCCGGGCAGTCGCCGCGGCGGGCCGGATGTTGGGACGCGGTCCGGGGCTGACCCCGAGCGGCGACGACATGCTCGCCGGCTTCCTCGTGGCACTCCGCCTGCTGCCCGGCACACTCTCCGGCACCCCGCCCGGCCCGCTGCCCGGCGCACCGCCCGGCGCCGGCTCGATCGCCGGGAAGTCGGTCGGTGCCTTGGCCGACGTGGCCGACCACCTCGCCGGCTTCGTCGGAGGCTTCGCCAGTGCTCGTACGACGACCCTGTCGGCAGCGCTGCTCCGCCACGCCGGCCGGGGCGAGCCCTCGGCCGAAGCCGCCGATCTCCTGCGTGGGCTGACCGGCGCGGCACCGCTCGACGGCGCCGTACGCCGGCTCTTGACGGTCGGCGCGACATCCGGCCCGGACCTCGCCTACGGTCTCCTCGCGGGCGCGCTCGCCGTCGTGCGGGCGGTGGAGCCCGCCGGCCAGCACACCGACCGCAACGAAAGGAGCCGCCGTGACTGACGTCGTCGAGCTCCGCCGGGGCAGCTACCACGACTCGGTGAGCCTGCTGCAGGCGAGCCGGGCGGTGGCCTCGGTCGCTGGGGTCGAGGCGGCGCTGGTTGCGATGGCCACGGAGCTCAACCTCGAGCTGCTCGATGGGATGGGCTTCGCGGCGCCGGTGGACGCCGGCGCCCACGACCGGATGGTCGCGATCCGGGCCTCCGACGACGCCGCCCTGGCCGGCGCACGGGAGCAGCTGGGCCGAAGCCTCGACGAGATTTCCCGGCCGCCGGCCGGTCGGGCGACAGCGGACTTCCGGCCGCGCACGATCGGTGCCGCGGCACGCCGCGCCGGCGCGGGGCGAACCGGCGGCATCGCTCTGGTCTCGGTGCCCGGGCGACACGCCTTCGTGGAGGCTATGGACGCGCGCGAGGCGGGCCTGTCGGTCATGGTCTTCAGCGCCAACGTGCCGGTCGAGCAGGAG
>JBBSIN010000073.1:0-9347 GCA_038232055.1 Mycobacteriales bacterium | reverse complement strand
GTCCCAGCCGACCCAGTGGTCCCAGCCGTCTCGGCGGACACCGCCGAGCCAGCCGTCCCAGCGGACGGAACCGGAATGACGGATGCGTGGAAGAAGGACCGCCGTCCTTCGTCCGGGCGAAGCAGTCGCAGGTCGCCGTACTGTGGCCGACCGGTGCGCAGTGCGGTCGACACCATGCCCCAGTCCCCACCCAGCACGCTGCCGCAGTCCGGATCGTCGTCGAGCAGCTCATAGATCCGCTCGATGGAATCTCCGATCTCCATCGAGCGGCCCAGCATGCGTTCGACGACCGGGGACACGCGGCGCAGAGCGCGGTCCGGGCCGTAGAGCGCAATACCGATCGGCAGGTCGTCGAACCCGCTTCCTCTGGCGACGACCTCCAGGAGGTGAACGTGCTCGTCCACCGTCTCGTCGGCGAGGCGGCGCTCGGTGATGTCGACGATCGTCCCGGCGTTGCCGATCAGCTGCCCCTGGCCGTCCCGGAGCAGCGTCGCGCGCAGCTCGACCCATCGCCATCCGCCGTCGGATGTCCGGTACCGGGTCTCGTGGTGGCAGTACTGGCCACCACCCTCGATGACCGCCATGAACAGCGCGAGTGTGTGGTCGCGCTCGTCCGGATGGATGTAGTCCAGGAAGTTGGTGCCTAGCGTGGTGGCCACCGGAAAGCCGGTCACGTCGGTCCAGGCGCGGTTCAGGTAGGTCCACCTACCGGCCGGGTCGGTCTGGAAGACGACCTCGTTGAGGCTGTCCAGAACGGATTCGGCGGCCGGCGCCGACGCTCGCGCAAGGTTCACGCTGCGGTCCACGCTGCGGTCCACGCTGCGGTGGTCCTCGGGATCCCGCTCCGTGCCGCTCACGGATCCCTTCCACCACGATCGCGCTTGGCCCGGGGAGGGACCTCGGCCGGCCGGAAGCCGGTTAGCCGGTCCCGGAGTTGACAGTCCCGGCATGGGTAGTAACCACGCGGTAGCGTAGCGCAACGCGAGGTGACGTTATGGTAAGGTTCGGCTGTCGTCTTAGTAGTCGTATGGCGCTGACGACCATTCTGGTCGCCACGGCGCTCGGCACCGCGCTCGGCACGGCGTCGCCGGTCCGGGCCGACGACCCGCCGTTCGTCGGCTGGACGCAGGCGACGCCGCCGCTTGCGGACGCCTACCGCCCGTCGAGTGCGGACGAGTGCGCGGCCGGTCGGCCCTCATGCGTGCAGACCACCATCCGGCGGATGTCGCGCCGGTTCGCTCCGCTGGCCGAGGCGTGCAACCACAACGCGGTCTTCTCGTTGGCGTACCTGCGCACGACCCAGGAGTACGCGCGCGCGGCCGCTGACCCGACGTTCTTTCAGGACGTGCGCTTCGTCAACCACGAGGACGCGGTCTTCACCAAGTACTACTTCAGCGCGTACGACGCCTGGGCCGCGAACCGGCGGGCCTACGTTCCGGTGGCATGGCGGATCGCCTTCGACGCGGCCGCCACGCGCCAAGCCTCGGGCTCTGGCGACCTCATGCTCGGCATGAGCGCACACGTCAACCGCGACCTACCGTTCGTCCTCGCCGCCATCGGCTTGGTGCGCCCCGACGGAGTAAGCCGCAAGCCGGACCACGACAAGGTCAACGTGTTCCTGAACCGGGTCGTACAGCCGCTGATCGACGAGGAGGCGGCCCGTTTCGACCCGGCCATGGACGACGCGAACACGCCGTACGGCCTGAGCTACACCGCCCTGATGCAGGTGCTCGTCACCTGGCGGGAGACGGCATGGCGTAACGCGGAGCGCCTCGTCAACGCGCCCGACAAGGCCGCGCGCAACCGAGTTGCTCAGCAGATCGAGGACTACGCCGCCACGACCGCACGGTCACTGCTCGCTGATTTCCAGTACACGCCGCCGGTGACCACCACGGTCGCTCGCGACCATTTCTGCTCGATTCACCACGGATAGGCGGGACGCACGCGCGGAAGCGCGATTGGTCCGCAGCAGGTCGGCGGTGAGTACGACGAGGGCGAGCCACACCAGGGCGAAGCCGGCCAGTCGGCCGGCCGGCAGCGGCTCGTGCCGCACGAAAACGCCGAGCAGGAACTGCATGACCGGAGTGAGGTACTGCAGGAGTCCGAGCGTCGTGAGCGGGACGCGGGTAGCGGCGGCGCCGAAGCAGAGCAGCGGTACGGCGGTGACCACGCCGGCGCCGGCCAGGAGGACGGAGCGGGTGGCCGGTCCCGTCCCGAACGTGGCGTCGCCGGCAGCGCCCAACACCACGAGATAGCCGAGAGCGGGCACGAATAGGACGGCTGTCTCGATCGAGAGCGTCTCGGCCGCGCCGGCGTTCACCCGCTTCTTGAGGAAGCCGTACGTCCCGAACGAGAGCGCAAGAACCAGCGCGATCCACGGCGGCCGCCCGTGCTCGACGGAGAGCACGAGCACCGCCAGGGCGCCGAGGCCGACGGCTGCGCGCTGCAGTCGACGGAGCGGCTCGTGCAGGATGACCACACCGAGCAGCACGGTCACCAGCGGGTTGACGAAGTAGCCCAGCGACGTCTCGACGACGTGCCCGGAGTTGACGCCCCAGATGTAGACGCCCCAGTTGACCGCGATGACGGTCGCCGCCACCGAGAGCCGCACGAGCGCACCTGGCGCGCTCGCGACGCGGCGTACGCCCTTCCATCGCCGGGTGACGCTCAGCGCAGCCGCGAGGAAGACCAGCGACCACACGACACGATGGGAAAGGATCTCGACGGCGCCGGCCGGTTCGACGAGCGGCCAGTAGAGCGGAAAGAGCCCCCACAGCCCGTATGCCGCCACGCCGAACAGAACACCACGACGCTCGGGGGGCACGGCTTGAGGATAATCCCGCACCTGCCGGGAAGCACCGTGACCGGACCGACGTTGGCCGTTCAGCATGAGGGTCTACGTGCTCCACGAGAACCCCGAGTGGTTCCCGCCGTTCGCCGCCGCGCTCGCCGAGGAGAGCGTGCCCTACGAGGAGTGGCTTCTCGACGAGGGCGTCCTAGACCTGGATGCGGAGCCGCCGCCGGGCGTCTTCTGGTCACGGATGAGCGCGTCGTCGCACACCCGTGGGCACCCGCGAGCAAAGGACCACACCCGCGCCGTGCTGTCCTGGCTCGAGACGCACGGGCGGCGGGTCGTCAACGGGCGGCGTGTGCTGGAACTCGAGATGAGCAAGGTCGACCAGCTCACGGCACTGCGCGCGGCCGGCTTCGACGTGCCGAGGACCATCGCGGTTGCTGGGCAACGCGACCTCGCGGCGGCGGCGGGGCGGTTGCCCACCCCGTTCGTCGCGAAGCACAACCAGGGTGGCAAGGGACTCGGCGTACGCCGATTCGACAGCGGCGACGCATGGGCGGCGTACGTCGCCTCAGCCGAGTACGAGCCGCCCGTGGACGGCATCACGCTGCTGCAGGAGTACGTCGAACCGGCGCGGCCGTTCATCACCCGCGTGGAGATCGTCGGCTCTCGTTTCGTGTACGCCATCACGGCCGACACGGCGCGCGGCGGGTTCCAGCTCTGCCCGGCCGACGCGTGCGCGGTCGACGAGGCGCTTTGCCCGGCCGACGGGTCGACTACTGGGCTTTTCTCGCTGCGCAAGGACTTCGAGTCGCCGATCGTGCAGCGCTACCTCGACTTCGCCGGGCGGCACGGGGTCGAGATCGCCGGGTTCGAGTTCATCGAGAGCGGGGACGGGCGCCTGGTGACCTACGACATCAACACCAACACCAACTACAACGCCGAGGTGGAGGCTCAGTCGGAGCGCTCCGGTCCCCGGGAGGTTGCGCGCTTCCTGCACCGGCTCCTCGACGAGGAAGGGCGGCGCTGATGCGGTTCGGCTACTGGATGCCCGTCTTCGGCGGTTGGCTGCGCAACGTGCCGGACGAGGGCATGAGCGTGGCGTGGCCCTATCTCCGCTCCTTGTCCCAGGACAGCGAGCGGCACGGCTTCGACCTCACGCTCATCGCGGAGCTCAACCTCAACGACATCAAGGGCCACCGGGCGCCGGCGCTCGACGCCTGGACGCTGGCACCGGCCGTCGCGGCCGTCACCGAACGGCTCGAGCTCATGCTCGCCGTGCGCCCGAACTACCACTCCCCGTCGCTCACCGCGAAGGCGATCTCGACCCTGGACACGGTGGCGCCCGGTCGGGTCAGCCTCAACGTCGTGTCCTCGTGGTGGAAGGACGAGGCGACGCAGTACGGCGCGCCGTTCGACATCCACGACGCTCGGTACGCGCGTACCGAGGAGTGGCTCGGGTTGCTGCGCCGATTGCTCACCGACGACACCGTCAGTGCGCACGGCGACTTCTACGACGTGGAGGGCGCTGTCATGGAGCCGAAGCCGTCGGCGTGGCCGACGGTCTACATGGGTGGCGAGTCGCCCAAGGCCAAGGAGGTGATCTCCACCTACGGCGACGCGTATGTCATGCACGGTGACCCACCGGAGACCATCGCCGGAAAGGTCGCCGACATGAACGCCCGCCGCAGCGACGTCGGCCGCCCGCCGCTGCGCTTCGGCGTCTCCGGCTTCGTCATCTGCCGCGACAGCGAGAAAGCGGCTCAGGCCGAGCTGGACCGGGTGCTCGACGTCCGGTCGAGTCCGGAGGCGTATGCGTCGTACCAGGACTTCGTCTCCGGGTCACAACTGGAGTCGCAGGTCTCGCTCGAGGAGTACAGCGTCTCCAACCGTGGGCTGCGCGCCGGTCTTGTCGGGACGCCCGAGCAGATCGGCGAGCGGATCCGGGCGTACGAGAGCGCGGGCGTCGACCTCATGCTGCTGCAGTTCTCACCGCAGCGCGAGGAGATGGCCCGCTTCGGCGAGCAGGTGATCGCGGGCTACGACGGCCGCTGACGCCCCACGTTTCCGCCGACCTCGCCGCGGTCGGATCGCCCCGGGCGGACCAGCTGGACGACGGGCCGGCCGGCTCCGTCCGTGGTCACGCTGACTCGCGCGCCGTAGTGGGCTGCCAACAGCTCCTCGGTGAGCACCGCCACGGGCTCGCCGGCGGCCACTGCCCGACCGCCCGCGAGCAGCAGCAGCTCGTCGGCGTACTGACCGGCCAGACTGAGGTCGTGCAGCGTCGTGACGACGGTGAGCCGGTCGGCCCTGCGCAACTGGTCGACCAGTTCCAGCACCTGCTGCTGATGTCCCAGGTCGAGAGAAGTGGTGGGCTCGTCGAGCAGCAGGACGGGTGCCTCCTGCGCGAGGGCCCTGGCGAGGACGACCCGTTGCCGCTCACCGCCGGACAGGCTTTCCAGCCGTCGCTGCTGCAAGGGGCGTAGGTCCAGGCGATCCAGGATGGCGGTGGCCGCCATCCGGTCCGCCCGGCTCTCGCGGGCCAGGTAACCGATGTAGGGAGTGCGACCGAGCAGGACGTAGTCGAACACGGCCATGTCCGGCGGCATGACCGGCACCTGCGGTGCATAAGCGAGGCGGCGGGCCCGCTGCCGAGGCGACAGCGCGGCCGGCGCGACGCCGCCTACCCGCACCTCACCGTCGAAGCGCAGCAGGCCGGCGACGGCCCGCAGCAGCGTCGATTTGCCGGCGCCGTTCGGCCCGATCACCCCGAGCCAGCTGCCGGCCGGTGCGCACAGGTCGACGCCGCGCAGGATCGGCGTACCGTCCAGCCGCACCGCCAGACCGCGTACCGCGACCCCGGGGGAAGGCACGGTCAGGTACCCACCCTGCGCGTCGTACGAAGGACAACTGCGAAGAATGGCGCGCCGACGAATGCGGTCACCACGCCGATCGGCAACTCGGCTGGGGCCACGACGGTGCGGGCGACCACGTCGGCGAGTACGAGGAACGCCGCCCCGCCGAGCATCGACAGCGGCAGCACCACTCGGTAACTGCTACCGGCCAGCCGCCGTACGACGTGTGGCACGACGATGCCGACGAAGCCGATCAGCCCGCTGACCGCGACGGCGGAGGCGGTGGCCAGCGACGCGGCAACCAACACGACGAACCGCACCCGCCTGGCCGGCAAGCCGAGGCTCTGCGCCTCGTCGTCGCCCACCGACAGCACATCCAGCGGCCTGCCGTGCGCCAACAGCACAACCGTGCTCACCAGGGCGTACGGCGCGACCAGGGCCAGCTCCGGCCATCCGGCCGTGGACAGCTCTCCCAGCAGAAAGGAGTAGACCTGCTGGATCTCCTCCACCTTGCTCTGCTGCACGAAGGTCTGGATGGCGGTGAGGAACGAGGCGACCGCGACGCCCGCCAGCACCAGGTTGCCGGTGCCGCTGCGGCCGACAGCCGTACCCAGCAGGTAGGCGAGCAAGACTCCGGCGACCGCCCCGGCGAAGGCGGCGAGCGGAACGATCCCCACGCCGCCGAGCGAGGCGACTCGAGTGTGGTCGATGACGAGGGTCGCGCCGAGGCCGGCGCCGGCCGCCGCACCGAGCAGATAGGGATCGGCGAGCGGGTTGCGGAAGACCCCTTGGTAGCCGGCGCCGGCGATCGCCAACAGTCCACCGACCAGAGCGCCGAGCAGCACCCGCGGGAGCCGCAGCTGGAACAGCACGCTGTCTTGAACCTGGGTAAGGCCGGTGCCGCGGTGGACATGAGGCAGCCGATCGATCAATGCGAGGAGGACCTGGCCGGGTCCGATGTGCACGGCACCGGTGGTCAGGCCGATCCCGAAGGCGCCGAGCAACAGCAGGAGCATGACGGCCAGCGCGCGGACCGGCAGCCGCCGGCGTCCGCTCACCCGACCGGGGCAGCTGCGTGAGCCTGCGCTCTGGTCACTGCGGCCGCCACGGCCTTGGCCAGGTCCACAACGCGCGGTCCCCATCGGGAGGCAATGTCGGCGTCGAGGCTCACGACGTCGTGCTGCCGCACCGCCCGGATGTGGTCCCAGCCCGGCCGGTGCGCCACGGTCGCCGGCGTGATCTTGCAGCACTTCCCGTCGGCGAGAAAGATCAGGTCGGGGCTGGCCTGGACGATGTCCTCTGCCGACAGTTTGGGGTACCCGGTGCCCTGACGGTCGGCCTTGTCGGCGATGTTGCGCAGCCCGAACTTGGTGAAGATCTGCCCGATGAAGGTGGCAGACGTGGCTGTGTAGTGATTGTTGTCCAGCTCGTAGTAATAGCTAAGTGGTCTCGCCGGTTTCTGGGTGGTGCTCACGACTCGGGCGATCTCCTGCTTCATGGTCCCGACGACCTGGGCCGCCACACTGCGGTGTCCGGTCGCGACGCCCAGTTGAGTGATCTCGTCGTAGGAGTCCGACAGCGTACTGGCGGCCGGGGTCCGAATCACCGGGATCTTCACCTTGGTCAACGCCTTGACGATCCCCCCGATGTCGTCGGAGAGGACGACGAGGTCGGGCGAGTAGTTGATGACCGCCTCGGCGTTGGGCTGATAGCCGGACAGCTTGGTCCTGGGCGCCTGGTCGGGATAGTCCGAGAGTTGGTCGACCGCAGCGACCTGCGAACCCGCCCCGACGGCGTAGAGCATCTCGGTGGCGGCGGGAGAGAGCGAGACGATCCGCCGGGGCCGAGCCGGCACCGTCACGGTGCCCGTACCGGTGTGGACGGTGACCGGGTAGTCGGCCGACCGCGGAGCCGGCGGAGCGGTCTTCTCGGCCGTCCCGCACGCTGTGATGACTAGCGCTATGACGGCTGTCAACGCGATCGGAACGGCGCGGCGTACGGGCCTCATACGGTCCTCCGGTAGTCCGGGAAGCGTGAGACCCGCCGAGACGGATCGCCCCTTCCCACGAGGGGTCGATGTCGTCGGCGCAGGCGAGGCGACCTGGCTAGTCCCCACGCGGTACGCGGGGCATCACAGTTGCGGGACAGCACCGGACTCTCACCGGATTTCGCTGCGCGCTGCGCCGTCGGCCCGAGGACCGACCGGCGCACCATAGCAAGCCGGCTGGTCAGCCCTCGACCGGGGTCGCCATTCCGTCAAGCACCTCTGCGCCCGTCACTCGGCCCAGCGCGGAGCCGGGCAGCACGAGCTTCGAGCGCCGGAGCCCGCTGCCGACCACGACGAGAGCCGTGCCCTCGACCACGCTGTCGATCAGCAGTGGCCACCCCGGTGGCAGTCCCAAGGGGGTGATGCCGCCGTACTCCATTCCGGTGGCGGCGACAGCGTCGTCCATCGGGGCGAACGACGCCTTGCGGGCACCCATGCGGCGCCGGACGATGCCGTTGACGTCCGCCCGAGTGGTGGCGAGGACGACGCACGCGGCGAGCTGCGTCTCACCGGCGCGCCGGCCGGCGACGACGACACAGTTGGCCGCCTCGTCCAGAGCGACGCCGTACCGTTCGCAAAACGCGGCGGTGTCGGCGTACGCCGGGTCGATCTCGGCAACCTGCACCTGGGCCGCCAGATCCGGCTGACCGCGCAGGGCGGCTGCGACCGGTACGGCGAGCAGGTCCGGTCGAGTCAGTGCGAAAGAAGTCTGCAGAGAGCCGAGCACGGCGGCATTCTTCCCGAGATCGCTACGGTACGAGCGTGGAGTCGCTGCGGACCGTCGAGCGCTGGCCGGTGAACACCGCGGCGGTCGGCGTCGTGCGTCGCGGCGGCGGCGCACCCGAGACCTACGGCCCCGCCGACAGGGTCTTCCCCTTGGCGTCGGTGACCAAGCCGCTCTCGGCGTACGCCGTCCTCGTCGCCACGGAGGAGGGGGCGCTCTCGCTCGACGACCCGGCCGGACCCGCCGGCTCCACGGTGCGGCATCTGCTGGCGCACGCGTCCGGACTCGGCTTCGCGGAGCGACATGCGTTCGCCGCGCCGGGAACGCGGCGCATCTACTCCAACGCCGGCTTCGACGTGCTCGGCGACACCGTCGAGAAGGCGACCGGCATCGGCTTCGCCGACTACGTACGAGAGGCCGTGTTCGACCCGCTCGGCATGAGCTCCACCCGGCTGGACGGCTCGCCGGCGCACGCCGCAGCGTCGACGGTCACGGACCTGCTGAGGTTCGGCGCGGAGCTGCTGGCGCCGCGACTCCTCGACGCGCGCACCCTGTCGGCAGCGACCTCCGTGGCCTTCCCCGGGCTGACCGGGGTGCTGCCGGGCTTCGGCCGTCAGGAGCCCAATGACTGGGGGCTGGGACTGGAGATCCGCGACGACAAGGCGCCACACTGGACCGGCCGGCACAGCTCGCCTCGGACGTTCGGGCACTTCGGCCAGTCAGGCACCTTTCTCTGGGTCGACCCAGAAGCCAGCGCAGCCTGCGCGTGCCTGACCGACCGCGACTTCGGTGCGTGGGCGGCCGAGGCGTGGCCGGTGTTCACCGACGCCGTGCTCGCCGACATCGCCGACTGAGGCGCCATGGTCACCTGGGTCGGCCACGAGCCGAACGACCCTCGCCGGTGAAGTGTCAGGTCGTTGAGCCGTC
>JBBSIN010000072.1:0-9469 GCA_038232055.1 Mycobacteriales bacterium | reverse complement strand
CTCGTCGACATCAACCTCGGCATCCGCATCCTGCTCGGCAGCTCCTACTACGACGACTGGACCGACCAGGAAACCTTCGTCCGCCAGGACCCCCTCGGCAACCCGGTCGACCGCCGGCACCCGTGGAACCAGACCACGAACCCGCGACCGCAGAAGCGCGACCTCGACGACAAGTACAGCTGGGTCATGTCGCCGCGCTGGTTCGACGGCAAGGACAACCTCGCGCTGGACACCGGCGGCGGACCGCTCGCCCGGCTGTGGTCGACCGCATTGGCCGGCCTCGTAGACGTCGGCTACATCAAGGCGACCGGCAACAGCGTCCAGATCAACCTGCCGAAGACCGCTCTCAAGGGTCCGGTCAGCCTGGAGTGGAAGATTCCACAGTGGAGCAACACGCTCGAGCGCAACCGCGCTCGGTCCTACTTCCAGGCGTACGCCGCCGCGGCGGCGCTGCACTTCGCCGAGAAGGCACTCGCGGAGATCCGCGCCGGACACACGAAGACGTGGGAGAAGTTCGAGGTGCCCGAGGAGGCAATCGGCTGCGGGTTCACCGAAGCCGTGCGCGGCGTGCTGTCCCATCACATGGTGATTCGGGACGGGAAGATCGCCAACTACCACCCGTACCCGCCGACGCCGTGGAACGCCAGCCCCCGCGACAGCTACGGCACCCCCGGCCCGTACGAGGACGCGGTGCAGGACCAGCCGCTGTTCGAGGAGAACGACCGGGAGCATTTCAAGGGCATCGACATCATGCGTACGGTGCGCAGCTTCGACCCGTGCCTGCCGTGCGGCGTGCACATGTACCTCGGCGACGGCAAGACGATCGACAAGCTGCACTCGCCCACGATGGCGGCCGCAGCCGAGTGACAGAGATCCCGGAGTGACAGAGACAACGCCGGACGACCCACCGGCGCGGCCTGCGCTCCGCGCCTGTGGGGAACGTATCGAGCAGCTGCTCGAGGCGAGTTCCGCTGCCGGACCGGTCGCTCGGCAGCGCGCGGAGGAGCTGCTCCGCGTCGTCGTGGAGCTTTATGGAGGAGGCATCGAACGGATCCTCGAGCTCGTCGACGAGGCCGGTGCGCTCGGTGATGATGTGCTCCAGCGCCTCGCCGACGACGAGCTCGTCGCGGGCCTGCTGCTTGTTCACGGGCTGCACCCGTTCGGCGTGGTGGAGCGGGTGGAGCAGGCGCTGACCAGGGTTCGGCCCTATCTCGGATCGCACGGAGGCGACGTCGAGCTGTTGGACGTCACGTCGGACGGCGTCGTCCGGTTACGGATGCTGGGCAGCTGTGACGGCTGCCCGTCGTCGTCGATCACCCTGAAGCTGGCGGTCGAGGACGCGATCGAGGCGGCCGCTCCGGAGGTCGTCAAAATCGAGGTCGAGGGCGCTGTCGAGGGCGCCGCCGACACCCCGAAGCCGAGCCCCGGCAACGTGATCCCGGTCGATGCTCTGACGGCCCGGCTGCATCCGGCCGGTCCGGCTGGGCCAGCCGGGCCGGCCGCGATCGGCCTGGATTCGACGCCGGTGTGGGAGCCGGTCCCGGCGGCCGACCTGCCGGCCGGGAGCCTGCGGCATGCCGTCGTCTCCAGCATGGGAGTCGTCCTCTGCCGGCTGGGCTCCGACGTCTACGCCTACCGTGACCGCTGTCCGTCCTGTGCGGCGAACCTGGCGGACGGTGCCATCGAACGCCGGCTCGGCGGGTCTCGCCACTCGGCCGTGCTCACGTGTGCGGGATGTCGCAGCCACTACGACGTGCAGCAGGCGGGCATCGGACTCGACGGCACGGACCTTCATCTCGATCCGCTGCCGCTGCTCGAGCGCGACGGTGTGCTGCAGATCGCCGTACCCACGCCCACGTCGGTGTCGGCGTGACGAACGAGCCCGCCGGCCCGCTCGCCGTCCTGCAGCGCATCCGAGGAGCCCGGCCGCTGCCGCCGCCCGGCGAGACCTGCGAGATGTGCGCCGAACCGATAGCGGACGAGCACTCCCATGTCGTCAACGTCGGCAGCCGGTCGCTGATGTGCACCTGTCGAGGCTGCTACCTGCTGTTCACCAACGACGACGCGACGCTCGCCTATCGGGCCGTCCCCGACCGATACCTGTCCTTTCCCACGTTCGTGCTGACCCAGCTGCAGTGGGACGACCTGCAGATTCCGGTAGGGATGGCCTTCTTCTTCCACAACTCGCAGTTGGGCCAGACCGTCGCCTTTTACCCCAGTCCCGCGGGCGCCACGGAGTCCGAACTGCCGCTCGGCGCGTGGGACGAGCTGGTGTCCGCCAATCCCGAGCTCGGCGCGCTGCGCCCCGACGTCGAGGCACTCCTCGTCCGCTCGACTGACAGCCGCGCCACTGACAGCGGCTTCGACTGCTACCTGGTCCCGATCGACGCGTGTTACGAGCTCGTCGGTCACCTGCGCAAGCTCTGGCGCGGGTTCGACGGCGGCCAGGAGGTCCACCGCCGGCTCGAGGACTTCTTTGCCGGCGTGCAGGCAAGGAGCCGCCCGGTGGGGTCGGCCGCCGAGGCGGGGCGACACCCGTGAGCGAGCTCGAGTTCACCGTGCTCGACGTGGTGGCCGAGCAGTACTCCGCCCTGCCCAGCCTGCTGTTCCGCCTGCGGCTCACCGAGTCGACCGGCGAACAGGTCCACGCCATCGCGCTGCGCTGCCAGATCCGGATCGAGCCACAGCGCCGGCCCTACACCGACGGGGAGCGGGACGGGCTCACCGAGCTCTTCGGCGGTCGGGAGCGCTGGAGCGAGACCCTCAAGCCGTTCCTGTGGACGCACGCGTCAACGATGGTGCGCGGGTTCACCGGCGACATCGAGATCGACCTGCCGGTGACGTGCACCTACGACTTCGAGGTGGGCGGCGCGAAGTACCTGCATGCGCTGGACGAGGGCGAGATCCCCCTCCTCCTCCTCTTCAGCGGCACCGTCTTCACCCGAGGCGCCACTGGCTTCGGCGTCGAACAGGTGCCCTGGCATCTCGAGGCCGGCTACCGGCTGCCGGTACGGGTCTGGCGACAGGCCATGGACTACCACTTCCCGAACAGCGGATGGATCCGCATCGACCGCGAGACGCTCGACGCGCTGATCCGCTTCAAGGCCTCCCGTGGGCTGCCGACCTGGGAGCAGGCGTTCGGCGCCCTGCTCGCGCCGGTCGAGGAACCGGTGTCATGAGCCTGCTCGCCGCGCGTACCGTGGCCGACGCCGTGCTCTACGAGGGGTACCTCCTCTACCCCTACCGTGCGACCTCGTCGAAGAACCAGGTGCGCTGGCAGTTCGGGGTCCTCGGTCCCCCCGGCGCCGTCGCGGCTGGGGCCGGCGAAGATCCGAGCATGCAGAGCGAGTGCCTGCTGGAGGTGGCCTCCGCCGACCGATCCAGGCTCGACGTCAGCGTGCGGTTCCTCCACGTACAGGCCCGCGCCGTCGAGCAGACGTTCGACGGCGGTGGGCATTTCACGCCGGTCGACGAGCTGCGGGTGGGGTCAGCGAGCTGGATCAGTTGGCACGAGGCGGTGGAGCGGGAGGTCGCGATCGAGGATCTGGCCGTGGCCGACCTGCTCGCCGGTCGCAGCTTCCCGGTCGACGTGGTGGGCGGCGAGGAGGTGGAGCTGCTTCGCGATGCGGAGGGGTCCGTCGCCGGGCGACTCGTCCGGAGCCGGGAGGCGCTGACCGGCGTCCTCGAGCTGGTCGCGACGCCAGTAGAGGGCAGCGGCCGCGCGCTGTTCACGCTACGGACCCGGCTGCAGAATCGAACGGAATGGCAGCCGGCGGCACCGGGCGCAAGTCGAGGAAGCGCACGCGACGTCGCGGCACGCTACTCCTTCGTCGGGACCCACCTGCTGCTCGCCGTACGCGAGGGGACGTTCGTCTCCCTCCGGGACCCGCCCGAGTGGGCGGCCGACGCGGCGGCCGCGTGTTCGAACGTCCGGTGCTGGCCGGTGCTGATCGGCGAGCCGGAGCGACCCGACGTCGTGCTGGTCTCCCCGATCATCCTCGACGACTACCCGGCGGTGGCGCCGGAGAGCCCCGGCGACCTTTACGACTCCACCGAGATCGACGAGATCCTCACGCTGCGGATCATGACGCTCACCGACGAGGAGAAGCAGGCCGCCCGAGCGACCGACCCGAGAGCCGCCGCGATCATCGACCGCTGCGACGAGATGTCGCCGGAGGTGCTCGAACGCCTGCATGGCGCGGTGCGCAGCTTCGACGACGGTGTCGGAACCCTTGACAACGACGTGGCCGCCGTCGGGGCGGATCTCGGCGCCGAGGTCCCGTGGTGGGATCCGGCGGCGGACGCCGCCGTGTCGCCGCAGTCCGACGTCGTGCAGATCGGCTCCGTCGCCGTGGCCAAGGGCACCCGGGTGCGGCTTCGGCCACAACGACGCGCCGACGCGCAGGATATCTTCCTGGCCGATCGGACCGCCGTCGTCGCCCGGGTCGACTCCGACGTCGACGGCCAGACCCACGTCGCCGTCCTGCTGGAGGACGACCCGGCGAGCGACCTGCACGAGTGGTACGGCCGCTACTACTACTTCGGCCCGGAGGAGCTCGAGCCGTTGCAGGCCCGGCGCTCTTCGCCGGCAGCGGGGACGCCGACGTGACCGCGCGGGTCCTGGTGGCCGGGGTCGGCAACATGTTCCTCGGCGACGACGGCTTCGGCTCGGAGACCGCCCGACGGCTCGCCGGACAGCCGCTGCCGGAGGGCGTTCGGGTCGTCGACTACGGCATCCGCGGGATGCACCTCGCCTACGACCTGCTCGACGGCTACGATGCCCTCGTCATCCTCGACGCGCTCCCCCGCGGTGGGTCGGCTGGTGACCTGGTCGTCCTGGAGGTCGGTCCGGACGACATCGGCACCGGCGACTTCGACGCGCACGGGATGGAACCGACCGCGGTGCTGGCCAGCCTCGGCGTTCTCGGCGGGCAGCTGCCGCCGACCTACGTCGTGGGCTGCGAGCCGGCCGACCTCAATGAGGGGATCGGGTTGTCACCGCCGGTCGCCGCCGCGGTCGAGCGCGCCGCCACCGTGGTCACCGAACTGCTCGACCGCGAACTGCACCTACCCGGTGCAGAATGCGACACCCGCACGCGATCCGACGTCCACGCCGGCGCGGTTCCGTCCACCCGCGAAAGGGAGCACGAGTCATGAAGTTCATCGGCATCCTCACCACGGCCTGCGTCACCGCCGCCGTCGCGGCAGCTGCCCTGGTCGGCGTACGGTCGATCCCGGACATCCGGCGCTACCTGCAGATGCGCTCGATGTAGAACGCACCGCTGCGCCGATCCCTACTGAAATCGAGGCCGCCCCGTGCACGAGCTCGGATACTGCGAAGCCGTCGTCGACGCCGTCGAGCGCCGGGCCGCGGGCCGTGCCGTGTCGCGCGTCGGGGTCCGGGTCGGCAGCGTGCATCGAATCGTCCCGGCGGCGTTCGAACAGTCGTTTCAGCTCGTGGCCGCGGGCGGCGTCGCCGACGGCGCGAGCACCGAGGTCACCGTGGTACCAGCACGGGGCCGCTGCGGGGAGTGCCGAGCCGGCTTCGACTCGGCCGACCCGTCGCCCGCGTGCCCGCACTGCGGCAGCCTCGACGTGGTGGTCGACGGAGGCGACGACCTCGTCCTCGAGTGGGTCGAGTACCGCGCGGCGGGCGGCGACCGTGAGCAACCGGGCGAGCCGGTATCCGGACACTCCCACCCGCACTCCGACGACGATCCGTACGCCGCCGCCGGCCGTTCCGTGACAGAAAGGTCCTAGCCATGTGCCTCGCGATCCCTGGCGAGGTCGTCGAGCTTCTCGACGGCAATAACGATCAGCTCGCCCTCGTCGACGTGGTCGGCGTTAAGCGCCGGATCAACATCGGGCTACTCGAGAACGTCACGCTCGACCCCGGTGACTGGGTCCTGATCCACGTCGGCTTCGCGATGTCGAAGGTGGACGAGCGCGAGGCGGCAGAAGCGCTGTCCATGCTGGAGATGATGGGCCAGGCCTTCACCGACGAGCTGCAGGCCGTGGCAGAGTCGAGCATCGAATGATCGACTCCGTGGGCGCAGTCGAGCATCGAATGATCGACTCTCAACCCTTTCCGGACGCCTGTGCGGTGACGGAGGGCTGCATCACCTGCGGCGATGTCGCCGTAGCGCTGCGCGTGGTGGCCACCGACGGGCCGGATGCCCGCTGCCGGGACGAGGAAGGCCGCGAAGAGGTGGTCGCCACCGAGCTGGTCGGCGTCGTCGTACCCGGCGATCGCCTGCTCGTTCACGCGGGCGTGGCGATCGAGCGGCTGCTAGCAGAGGAGTCAACAGCATGAGCAACGGCACGAACGGTATGCGCTTCGTCGACGAGTTCCGCAACCCCGAGCTCGCCGAGGTGCTCGGCGCCGAGATCACGGCACTGTGCGAACCCGGCCGGCACTACAAGATCATGGAGGTGTGCGGTGGTCACACACACACCATCTACCGGTACGGCGTCCAGGACCACCTGCCGGACAACATCGAGCTGGTGCACGGTCCCGGCTGTCCGGTCTGCGTCATCCCGATGGGGCGGGTCGACGACGGCATCGCCATCGCGCAGCGCGACAACGTCATCCTGACCTGCTTCGGCGACATGATGCGGATCCCCGGCAGTCATGGCTCCTTCCTCGACGCCAACGCGGCCGGCGCGGACATCCGCATGGTCTACTCGCCGCTCGACGCGCTGCGCATCGCCCGGCAGAACCCCGACCGGCAGGTCGTCTTCTACGCGATCGGGTTCGAAACGACCGCGCCGTCGACCGCGCTGACCGTGTTGCGCGCCAAGCAGGAGGGCATTACCAACTTCTCGGTCTTCTGTAACCACGTCACGATCATCCCGGCGATCAAGGCAATCCTCGACTCCCCCGACCTGCGCCTCGACGCCTTCCTCGGCCCCGGCCACGTCTCGACGGTCATCGGCTGCCGGCCCTACGACTTCATCGCCCGCCAGCACGGCAAGCCGCTGGTCTGTGCCGGCTTCGAGCCACTCGACCTGCTGCAGTCGGTTTACATGATCATGCGTCAGCTGGCCGACGGTCGTTCGGAGGTCGAGAACCAGTACGGGCGCGTCGTGCAGTGGAACGGCAACCCCGTGGCGCTGCAGGTGCTCGGCGACGTGTTCGCGCTGCGGCCGTACTTCGAATGGCGGGGGCTCGGCTCGATCTCCCAGTCGGCGCTGCAGCTCTCCTCCCGCTACGCGGACTTCGACGCCGAGCTGCGCTTCGACGTCCCCGGCGTCCGGGTGGCGGACCCCAAGGCGTGCCAGTGCGGCGAGGTGCTCAAAGGCGTGCTCAAGCCCTGGGAGTGCAAGGTCTTCGGTACGGCGTGCACACCGGAGACGCCGATCGGGACGTGCATGGTGTCCTCCGAGGGTGCCTGCGCCGCGTACTACAACTTCGGGCAGTACGCCAAGCAGCGCATCCACCTCGAGGTCTGAGGATGCCCAAACTGATCACCGAGGTCGAGGTCGGCGAGCGCATCGAGGCGATGCGCCGCCGGCGACCCCGCTTTGTCGACGAGCACATCACGATGGCGCACGGGGCCGGCGGCAAGGCGAGCCGCGCGCTGGTGGAGGGCGTCATCGTCCCGCTGCTCGACAACGCCACGCTGGCGCAGCTCGGTGACGCGGCACTGCTCACCGTCGGCGGCGCGCGGCTGGCCCTCACCACCGACGCGTTCGTCGTACGCCCGATCCGCTTCCCCGGCGGCTCCATCGGTGAGCTCGCGGTCAACGGCACCGTCAACGACCTGGCGGTCTCTGGTGCCCGCCCGGCCGGCCTGTCGGCTGCGCTCATCCTCGAGGAGGGTCTGGCGGCCGACGTCCTGCGGGCGGAGGTCTCGGCGATGGCCGCCGCGGCGCAGCGGGCCGGTGTCGCGGTGACGACCGGCGACACGAAGGTGGTCGAGCGGGGTCGCTGTGACTCCATGTACGTCGTCACGACCGGCGTCGGCGTCGTCGAGCACGACCTCGTCCTCGCCCCCGAGCAGGTGCGACCGGGCGACAAGGTGCTAGTCTCCGGCACGATCGGCGATCACGGCGTCGCGATCCTGCTGGCCCGCGGCGAGCTCGACATCGAGGCCGACGTGCGGAGCGACACTGCGCCGCTGTGGTCTCTGGTGGAGGGGCTGATCGCCGCGTGCGGCTCGGCCCTGCACTGCATGCGCGACGCGACCAGGGGCGGCGTCGCGACGGTCCTCAACGAGATCGCGCTCGCCGCGGAGGTCGGCGTGATCATCGCAGAGGAGCGCGTGCCGATGCGCCGGGAGGTCATCGGTGCCGGCGAAATCCTCGGTATCGACCCGCTCTATGTCGCCAACGAGGGCAAGCTCGTTGCCTTCGTCGCGCCGGAGCTGGCCGACGCCGCCCTCGACGCCCTTCGCGAGCATCCCACCGGCGCCGACGCGGCGATCATCGGTGAGGTCCGCGAGGAGCCGCCGGGGCGAGTGCTCAGCCGCACCGGCTTCGGCGGCCATCGAATGATCGACATGCTGGTTGGCGACCCCTTGCCCCGCATCTGCTGACACGGCCCAGCCAAGAGGAGGAGAGAGGCGATGGAAGATCGAGCACCCGGTGAGGCGCTGCAGGAGGAACCGCAGGAGGAGCGCGGTGCTCCAGGGTCCCGTGACAAGGGCGAAGGCCCGGGCGGAGGACCGACGGACCGCCCCACCGGCACGTCCGACCACGACTCCGACAGCGGCGTGAACCCGCTGGGAACCATCGACGACGACATGCCGGAGATGCCAAGCGGCAGCTGACCGAGCCGGACGACGTCAACGTCAACGTCAACGTCACCGTCAACGTCAACAAGGAGACGACATGGCAGGACAGGGAGACGACGACCGGGACGACCTGCGGTCGATCGCGGACGACGGGACCCAGGAGAACGCGCAGGCTCCGGTCGGCGGCGACGGCGGGCGCAGCTCGTACGGGCCGCCGCCCAGCGTCGGCGGGAAGCAGGAACCGGGTGGCGCCGTACCGCCGTACGAAGGACGGCGGGAGAGCGCGGACGTCGACGAGAGCGGGTCGCACCGGGACGGCGCCAACGTCGGCGGCGCGACCGGTCCGGTCGTCGACGACAAGATGAAGGCCCCCAGCCCCTCAGACACCGAGGGTGGCCGGTCGGCCTCGCCGGGCGGCGAGCCGCCGAAGACGGAGGACGACGCGGACTACGAGGCGGACCCCGGCGTCGGTCCGGCGCACGTCGCCGGCACCCCGAAGGGCGAAGAGTCGGGCGCCTGACCCGCGTTCGGTTTTGGGTCACCTCGTGCTCGGCGCTCTGGCGGCCCCACACGCCGCCAGAGCGCTCGGCCGCCGTCAGCCGGCGGATGCGGCGCGGTCGCGGGCGGCGGCGACGGCGGCCTGGCCGAAGCTGATCCCGGCGTCGTTGGGCGGCACGCGGTGCGGCACCAGCACCCGGAACCCGCGCGCGGTGAGGGCGTCGGTGAGCCGGGTG
>JBBSIN010000071.1:0-9500 GCA_038232055.1 Mycobacteriales bacterium | reverse complement strand
CAGGTCGGTCTCGAGGAAGATCTGGCCGTCGGTGATCGAGATGACGTTGGTCGGGATGTACGCCGACACGTCGTTGCCCTTGGTCTCGATGATCGGCAGTCCGGTCATCGAGCCGGCGCCGAGCTCGTCGGAGAGCTTCGCGCAGCGCTCCAGCAGCCGGGAGTGCAGGTAGAACACGTCACCGGGGTAGGCCTCGCGCCCGGCGGGGCGGCGGAGCAGGAGGGAGATGTTGCGGTAGGCCTCGGCCTGCTTGGACAGGTCGTCGAAGACGATGAGCACGTGCTCACCGTTGTACATCCAGTGCTGGCCGATGGCCGAGCCGGCGTACGGGGCGAGGTACTTGAGGGCGGCGGGGAACGACGCGGGGGCGGAGACGATGGTGGTGAACTCCATCGCGCCGTTGTCCTCGAGGGCGCCCTGCAGGGCGCGCACCGTCGAGGCCTTCTGGCCGATCGCGACGTAGATGCACTTGACTTGCTGCTTGGGGTCGCCGGTCGCCCAGTTCTCTTTCTGGTTGATGATCGTGTCGACGGCGACCGCGCTCTTGCCGGTCTGCCGGTCGCCGATGATGAGCTCGCGCTGTCCGCGACCGATCGGGATCATGCCGTCGATGGCCTTGATACCGGTCTGCAGCGGCTCGGTGACCGGCTGCCGCTGGACGACGGTGGGCGCCTGCAGCTCGAGGATCCGGCGCTCGCTGGACTGGATGTCGCCCTTGCCGTCGAGCGGGCGGCCGAGCGGGTCGACCACGCGGCCGAGGAAGGCGTCACCGACCGGCACGGAGAGGATGTCGCCGGTACGGCGGACCTCCTGACCCTCCTCGATGTGCTGGGAGTCGCCGAGGAGGACCGCGCCGATCTCGCGGGCGTCGAGGTTGAGAGCGATGCCGAGGACGCCGCCCTCGAACTCCAGCAGCTCGTTGGTCATCGCGGAGGGCAGGCCCTCGACGCGCGCGATGCCGTCACCGGTCTCGGTGACCTGGCCCACCTCTTCGCGGGTGGTCTCCGCCTGGTACGACGACACGAAACGCTCGAGTGCGTCGCGGATCTCCTCCGGCCGGATCGTGAGTTCCGTCATCTTCTCGTCTCCTCGGACGTTTGCTGTTGCGGGTGCTTCCAGGGCTTTCCGGCGCCTGCCTACCGGCCGGTCAGCCCGCGGGCTGCCGTCTCGAGCTGCGAGCCGACCGTGCCGTCGATCAGCTCGTCGCCGACGCGGACGGCCACCCCACCCATGACGTCCGGGTCGATCTGCACCTGGAGGACGACCTCGCGACCGTAGATGCGGGCGAGCACGCGCGACATTCGGTCGGTCTGTTCCGGCGTCATCGGCACCGCCAGGTGGACTGTGGCCACGATCCGGTCGCGTCGTTGCGCTGCCAGCCTGGCGTACTCCTCGAGCGCACGGTCCAGACTACGCCCGCGGGGCGAGGCGACGATGCGCTCGAGCAGCCCCTTGGTCACCCAGTGCACGCGGCCGGTCAGCAGCGAGTCGACGAGCGCCTGCCGCTGCTCGGCCGGCAGCGTCCCGCCGGCCAGCGCGGCTCGCAGCTCCGGCTCCCGGTCGACGATGCGACCGAACCGGAACAACTGGTCCTCGACCTCGTCGATCGCGCCAGCCGCCTCGGCGGCGGCGAAGGCCGCCGACGCCGCGGAGATCTCCATGGTGTCGGCGAGGTCGCCGGGGCGGGCCCACCGCAGCCGGACGAGGAACTCCAGCAGGTCGCGAACCGGCCCCGCCAGCTGCTGACCGAGCACGGTGTCGAGCAGCGCCACCTTCGCGTCGGCCGGCGCCGATGCGTCGGCCAGCGCACGACGCAACGGAAGCGCCCGGTCAAGCAGGTCGGTGGCGGCGAAAAGGCCATCGGACAGCCCGATCCGGTTGTCGGCGTCGCGAAGCTCGGAGAGCACCGCTTCCAGCCGCTCCTCCGCGGCGGTCGCCGACTCCCGGCTGATCCCCTGCATCACCGGCGCGGCTCCGCACCGCCGTCGGGCCCCGCGGCTACCACGTCGGGATCGATGCTGTCGAGGAACCGGTCAACGACCCGACGCTGGAGGTCCTCGTCGGTGAGCGACTCGCCGACGATCCGTTCGGAGAGGTCGACAGCGAGCCGGCCGATCTCGCCGCGGAGGGTCGTGACGATCTGCTGGCGCTCAGCGCTGAGCTGCTCCTCGCCGCGAGCCACGATGCGTTGGTACTCCTCCTGCGCCCGGCCTCGCGACTCCTGCTCGATCTGACGAGCCTGGACGTGCGCATCCTCCCGGATGCGGTTGGACTCGTGGCGGGCTTCGGCGAGCTGGGTGCGGTACTCCTCCAGCGTGCGCTGCGCCTCGGCCTGCGCCTGCTCGGCGCGTTCGATCCCCCCCTCGATCTTGTCGTGTCGCTCGGCGTAGAGCTGCTCGATGCGCGGAAAGGCCAGGCGCATGAGGATGCCCACGAGGATCGCGAACGCAAGGAACCCGATGACCAGCTCACCCAGCTGGGGAATCAGCGGGTTGGTCTCTTCGGCCGCCAGGAGGAACACGAAACTGTCCTACTTGCCGAAGACGAACGGCATGACGAGGCCGAAGAGCGCGAGCGCCTCGGCGAGGGCGAAGCCGAGCAGCGCGATGGGCTGCAGCGTGCCACGGGACTCCGGCTGGCGGGCGACTCCGGAGACGTACGCGGCGAAGATGAGGCCAATGCCGATGCCGGGGCCGATGGCCGCGAGACCGTAACCGATCGAGCCGAGGCTGCCCGAGACGGGAGCGGCGAGAACCATCATGGTGCGAGTTCCTCCCTGGAACGAGGTAGCTGCCCCGGTCGGGGCGGGCTTGCTGGGCTAGTGCTCTTCGGCGAGAGCGCCGGAGATGTAGACGGCCGTGAGGATCGTGAAGATGTACGCCTGGAGTACCTCGACGAGCAACTCGAAGCCTGTGAGGATCACCGCCATCGGGAACGAGACCAGCGCGAAGATCTTCGAGAAGTTTGGCGCGTTGAGCAGGTACACCGTCGCGGTGGCGAAGACGAGCAGCAGGATGTGGCCGGCGAACATGTTCGCGAAGAGCCGGACAGCGAGCGAGAACGGGCGAACGAGCAGCGTGGATACCAGCTCGATCGGCGTCAGCAGGACGTAGACCGCCTTCGGCACGCCGGGCGGGAAGGCGATCTCTTTGAAGTACGGGCCGAGACCCTTGCGCCGGATCCCGACGTAGTTGAAGATCACCCACGACATGGCGGCGAGGAACGCCGGGAAGGCGATTCGCGAGGTCACCGGAACCTGGGCAACTGGCAGAATGCCGTACAGGTTCATGATCAGGACGAAGAAGAACAGGATCGTGAGGTACGGCGCGTACTTCACGCCCTCGGGACCGATTACGTCGCGACCGATGCCGTTGCGGATGAAGTCGTAGAACGACTCGGCGACGTTCTGCAGCGGACCGGGTACGACCTTCGGGTTGCGGAAGGCGAGCAGGAAGAACGCGCCGACGGCGAGGCAGCCGAAGAACAGCAGCCCGATGACCTTGTTGATGTAGAACTCGTGACCGAACGACGTCCAATGCACCCACGGGTCGAACAGGAAGGCCCCGAGGGAGGGCGCCACGTAACCCTCGCCCGCCGCACCGAGCCGGGTCAGCACGTCCGCACCCGCACGGTCATGAACTCCTGCCGTATCGCACGTAAACCGAATAGGTGGCAGCGGCTGCGCCGAGCAGCAGCCCGATCGGGAAGAGTGCGGCCACGTCGAGCCAGCGCCCGAGGAGGTAGCCGACCCCACCCCAGACCAGGAGGCCCGCGAGAAGCGTTCCGAACACCGCCCAGCCGGCGTTGGCTTCGCTGGACGGACTGCCCGTCGGCTGCGCGCTCATCGCAAAGGGAGGGTAACAGTCCTCGGCGGGCCCTTCCTCAGTCGCCCCGGCCGTGCGAGTCGCGCGCAGCCGGCGTGGACTGGCCGGCAGCCACCAGCCGAATCTGCGCAGCGCTCCAGAGCAGGGTGCCCGCGACGACCGTACCCGCCAGCACGCCGCCGTCGAGGGCGGAGACGTCGGCGAGAGCAAAGGCCAGCGCGCCGAGCGCCGCCACCTTGACGACGTACGCCACGAGCACGACCGGGACGAGCACGTCGTTCGTCAGCCACCGCATGGCGCCTGCCGCGACGAGCAGGCTGGCCGAGAAGAACACTCCGACGAGCACCACGCCGACGAGGGCGCCGAACGCACCCCGCGCGCCGGAGATCCCGACACCCACCCCGACGGCGGCGACGGCGAGCGCGGCGAGCGCGAGCCCCCCGGCCCGCAGCATGGCGGCCGGTCCCATTGAGCTCACGGAATCAGCCGCCGGGCCGGCGCACCGCGCGCAACCGCGGCACGCTGCTGGCCACGGCGACCACGACACCGACCGCCGAGGCAACGGAGAGCACGAGCATCGGCAGGCGGGTGATCGACATGGCGACCGCCGTGAAGGCGACCAGTGCCGTCCACAAGTACATGATCAGCACCGCGCGGGTCTGGGAGTGGCCGAGCTTCAGGAGCCGGTGATGCAGGTGCAACTTGTCCGGCGAGAAGGGCGAGCGCCCGTGTCGGGTCCGCCGGACGACGGCGAGCACGAGATCGACGACGGGCACCGCGAGTACCGCGAGCGGCAGGAGCAACGGCAGCAGCGCGGGGAAGAGGTCGAGCCCACGGATCACCGTGGGGTCGACGCTGCCGGTGACGCCGATGGTGGCAGCAGCGAGAAGCAGCCCGATAAGCATCGAGCCGGAGTCGCCCATGAAGATCCGGGCCGGGTTGAAGTTATGGGGCAGGAAGCCGACGCAGGCTCCGGCGAGCGCGGCCGCGACGAGGGCCGGCGGGGTGAGCCGCTCGAGGCCGTGCACGACCGCGAGCTGGTAGGTGTAGGCGAGGAACGACAACGCCGCGATGCCGACGACACCGGCGGCGAGCCCGTCCAGCCCGTCGACGAAGTTGACGGCGTTGATGGTGACGACGACGAGCAGGACGGTCAGCGGCACGCCCCAGTCGCCGAGCGAGATGTAGCCGTCCGGGCGAACCAGGTTGGGCAGGTAGGAGATCTGCACACCCTGCAGGACCATGACCCCGGCCGCGAGCGTCTGGCCGGCCAGCTTGGACACCGGGTCCAAACCCCAGCGGTCGTCCACCACGCCGAGCGCGCAGATGACGCCGGCGGCGAGGATGACGGCCTGCAGGGGGACCTGGTACTCGCGAAAGGTCGCGCCCAGGTGCGGCAGCCGGCTGGCCACGAGCATCCCGCCGCCGAAGCCGGCGTACATCGCCAGCCCGCCGAGCCGCGGCGTCGGGATGGCGTGCACGTCGCGGTCCCGAACCGGTGCCATCGCACCGAGGGCAACCGCCAGTCGCCGCGCGACCGGCGTCAGCAGGTACGTCAGCGCCGCCGCAATCGCCAGCGTGAGCGCGTACTCCCGCACCGGTCGCCGCCCCCAGCCGCCGGCTACCGGCGGTACGCGGGGTAGCGGCGGACGAGGGCCTCGATTGCCCCGGTAATGTCCGCGCCGGCTGACCCGTCGCCGTTGCGTACGGCGCGGCCGATGAGGGAGGCGACCTCCTTCATGTCGCCTTCGGTCATCCCCTGCGTCGTCACCGACGGCGTGCCGACCCGGATGCCGGAGGCGACCATCGGCGGCTGCGGGTCGTAGGGAATGGCGTTCTTGTTCAGCGTGATCCGTACGGCGTCACAGCGGGCCTCGGCGTCCTTGCCGGTCACCCCCGCCTCGCGGAGGTCGAGCAGCGCCAGGTGAGTGTCGGTGCCCCCCGCGACGGGGCGCAGGCCCTCGGCGGCCAGCCCGTCGGCGAGGGCCTGGCAGTTGACGATCACCTGGCGCGCGTAGGTCTGGTACGCCGGCTGCTGCGCCTCCTTGAGCGCGACCGCCTTGGCGGCAACCGCATGCATCAACGGGCCGCCCTGGCTGAACGGGAAGACCGCTTTGTCGATCTTCTGCGCCCACTCCGACGTGCAAACCACCATGCCGCCACGCGGGCCGCGCAGCACCTTGTGGGTCGTGAAGGTGACGATGTCGGCGTGCGGCACCGGGCTCGGAATCGCCTGGCCGGCGACCAGGCCGATGAAATGCGCGGCGTCGACCATCAGCACCGCGCCCACCTCGTCGGCGATGGAACGGAACGCCGGGAAGTCGATAAGCCGCGGGTACGCCGTCGCGCCGCAAATGATCATCTTGGGCCGGTGCCGGCGAGCGAGGTCGCGGACCTCGTCGTAGTCGATCAGCTCGGTCTCCTGGCGGACGCCGTACGGCACGATCGTGAACCACTTGCCGGAGAAGTTCACCTTGCTGCCGTGGGTGAGGTGACCCCCGTGCGGCAGCGACATCGCCAGCACGGTGTCGCCGGGATCGAGCACCGCGGCGTACGCCGCCAGGTTCGCGCTAGCACCCGAGTGCGGCTGGAGGTTGGCATGGTCGCAGCCGAAGAGCTCCTTCGCCCGGGCGATACCGATTTCCTCGGCCCGGTCGACCTGCTGGCAGCCGCCGTAGTAGCGACGCCCCGGATATCCCTCGGCGTACTTGTTCGACAAGGTCGACCCGAGAGCGGCGAGCACGGCGGGCGAGGTCAGGTTCTCACTCGCGATGAGCTGTAGCCCACCGCGCAGCCGCTCGAGCTCGCCGAGGACGACGTCGGCGATCTCGGGGTCGGTCTCCTGCAGCTCGCCGAAGTCCGGCCCCCAGAACGGGATGTCGGCCATCGTCCTCTCCTCCCGCTCGCCGATTCCGTTCACTGTATTGCCGCTCGCCTGCGGGCGCCGCTATCGGTCGCCCCGGCGCGTGTCCGGCGAAGCCCGCGCTTCCCCGCCGGTGAGCTCAGGCACAACCTCTTGCAGCTGGTCCACCGAGATCGCCCCGACGCGGAGCACGCGCGGCGACGACCCGGTCAGGTCGACGATCGTCGACGGCACCGACGTTGGGCAGGCGCCGGCGTCGAGGTAGACGGCGATGTCGGCGCCGAGCTGGTCCGCCGCCTCGTCGACCGTGGTGGCCGGCGGCATTCCGGTGCGGTTGGCGCTGGAGACGGCGAGCGGCCCAGTGGCCGCGATGAGGTCGAGGGCCACCGGATGCAGCGGCATGCGGACGGCCACCGTGCCCCGGGTGTCCCCCAGGTCCCAGGCCAGGGAGGCGCTGTGCCTGACGACGAGGGTCAGCGCGCCCGGCCAGAACGCGTCGGCCAACTCGGTGCCGACCCTCGGCAGCGAGTCGAGCACGCCCTCGAGCATCCGCCGGGAGTCGACCAGCACCGGCACCGGCGTCTCCCGGCCGCGACCCTTGGCGGTGAGCAGCACGTCGACGGCGGAGGGGGTGAAGGCGTCGGCGGCGACGCCGTACACGGTGTCGGTCGGCAGGACGACGAGCAGGCCGGAACGCAATGCGTTGGCCGCCTCCCGGAGACCGTCGGCCCGCTCCTGCTCGTGCGAGCAGTCGAACCTGGTCATCACTGGCGCAGTCTGCCGCACGGCGCCATGACCGCCGTGGTGAAGCGATCGCGACCCGCGAGGTCGCGATGGTCCTCGACGTCGGCCCAACCCCGCGCCCGGAGCAGAGCGGGCACACTGCTGCCCTGCGTGTCGGCATGCTCGACGGCGAGCCGGCCGCCCGGCCGAAGCAGCCGACGTGCCGTCCGTTCGACCACCCGGACCACGTCGAGCCCGTCCGGACCGCCCCACAGCGCGGCAGCCGGGTCGTGCTCGGCGACCTCCGGCTCGAGCGGTCGCGCGCCCTCCGGGATGTACGGCGGGTTGCTCACCACCAGGTCGACTCGGTGGTCGGCTAGTGGCAGTGCGTCAGCGGCGTCGGCCGCGTCGGCCAGGACACATCGGACGCCGCTGCCGCTCGCATTGCGCGCCAACCACCCGAACGCCGCCGGTTCGCGCTCGACTGCGTACACGCTGGTGTCGTCGCGTTCGTCGGCGATGGCGAGCCCGATCGCGCCGGAGCCGGCGCAGAGGTCGACGACGGTCGCCCGCCGGGGCAGCACGCCGAGGCACCACTCCACGAGCATCTCGGTCTCGGGACGCGGCACGAAAACACCGGGCCCTACGGCGAGGTCGCGGTGGCGGAAACCGGCTCGACCGGTGATGTGCTGCAGCGGCTCGCGGGCGACCCGCCGCGCCACCATGTCGTCGTACGCCGCAGCCGGCACGTCCGGCAGCTCCTCTACGAGCAGCAGCCGGGCGCGGTCGACTCCGAGCGCGTGCGCGGCAAGGGCCTCCGCGTCATGCCGCGGCGAGGCGACGCCGGCGGCGGCCAGGCGGCCGGTGGCGTCCCGTACGGCGTCTCGCACGCGGATCATCCGGAGACGGCGGCCATCTTCTCCGCCGCCTCGGCGTCGGTGAGGGCCTGGATGACCGCGTCGAGGTCGCCGTCGAGCACCTGGTCGAGGTTGTAGGCCTTGAAGCCGACGCGGTGGTCGGAGATCCGGTTCTCCGCGAAGTTGTAGGTGCGCACCCGCTCGCTGCGGTCAACCGTGCGCACCTGGCTGGCGCGTACCGCCGACTCCTCCGCCGCCTGCTGCTCCTGCGCGAGCGCGAGCAGTCGTGCCCGCAGAATGCGCAGCGCCTGCTCCTTGTTCTGCAGCTGGCTCTTCTCGTTCTGACAGGACACGACGACACCGGTCGGCAGGTGAGTGATGCGCACCGCCGAGTCGGTGGTGTTGACGCTCTGGCCACCGGGTCCGGACGATCGGTAGACGTCGATCCGCAGCTCGTTAGGGTCAAGGCTGACGTCGACGTCCTCGGCCTCGGGGAACACGAGTACGCCTGCGGCGCTGGTGTGGATGCGTCCCTGCGACTCGGTCACCGGCACCCGCTGCACCCGGTGCACGCCGCCCTCGTACTTCAGCCGGGGCCAGACTCCACCACGCCGGCTCTTGACCGCCACGCTTACGTCCTTGTAGCCGCCGAGATCGGACTCGACGGCGTCGAGGATTTCGGTACGCCACCCCTGGCGCTCGGCATAACGCAAGTACATGCGCAGCAGGTCACCGGCGAACAAGGCCGACTCCTCGCCGCCCTCGCCCGCCTTGACCTCGAGGATGACGTCCTTGTCGTCGTTGGCGTCCTTGGGTAGCAGCAGCCGGCGCAGCTCGTCCGCCAGCTGGCTGCGACGGCTCTCGAGAGCCGTCGCTTCCGCGCGGAACGACTCGTCCTCCGCACTCAGCTCGCGCGCCGTCTCGAGGTCCTCGCCGGTGCGGGAGTAGGCGCGGAGCGCATCGACAATCGGGCTCAGCTCGGCGTAGCGCCTGCCGAGTGCCGCAGCCTGGGCCTGGTCGGCGTGGATCGCCGGGTCGGCGAGCCGCCGCTCCAGGTCGGCGTGCTCGGCGAGGAGATCGTCGAGCGAGTCGAACACCGAAAATCCTCTCCACAGCAGTCGGGGGCGGGGGGGGGTGGGGATTACACGCCCGGGGCCGGGGCGGGCTAAGGGCTGTGGCGGACAGAGAGAGAAAATAAACACCCGACACCCCACCCCCAATCTATGATAGTTT
>JBBSIN010000070.1:0-9560 GCA_038232055.1 Mycobacteriales bacterium | reverse complement strand
TGCATCTCCTTGATGAGAACCTTGAACGACTCGGGAATGCCGGGCTCAGGGAGGTTCTCGCCCTTGACGATCGCCTCGTAGACCTTGACCCGGCCCAGGACGTCGTCCGACTTGATGGTCAGCAGCTCCTGCAGGGCGTACGCGGCGCCGTAGGCCTCGAGGGCCCACACCTCCATCTCGCCGAAGCGCTGGCCGCCGAACTGCGCCTTACCACCCAGCGGCTGCTGAGTGATCATGGAGTACGGGCCGGTCGACCGGGCGTGGATCTTGTCATCGACGAGGTGCAGCAGCTTGAGGATGTAGATGTAACCAACGGAGATCGGCTTCCGGAACGGCTCGCCGGTGCGCCCGTCGTACATGTGCGCCTTGCCATTGCCGCCGACCAGCTGGACGCCGTCCCGGTTGGGCAGCGACGACGCGAGCAGACCCGAGATCTCCTCCTCGCGGGCTCCGTCGAAGACCGGGGTCGCGATAAGAGTGTCTGGCGCGCCCTCGTGGGCGCCGATCTCGGTGAGCCGGTTCTTCCAGTCCTCGTCGTCACCCTGCACCTGCCAGCCCGCCTTGGCGATCCACCCGAGGTGGGTCTCGAGCACCTGACCGACGTTCATGCGGCCCGGCACGCCGAGCGGATTGAGCACGATGTCGACCGGGGTGCCGTCGTCGAGGAACGGCATGTCCTCGATCGGCAGGATCTTCGCGATGACACCCTTGTTGCCGTGCCGGCCGGCCAGCTTGTCACCCTCGGTGATCTTGCGCTTCTGGGCGACGTAGACCCGGACCAGCTCGTTGACCCCGGGGGCGAGCTCGTCACCCTCCTCCCGGCTGAAGACACGGACGCCGATGATCTTTCCGGACTCGCCGTGGGGCACCTTGAGCGAGGTGTCGCGGACCTCGCGCGCCTTCTCGCCGAAGATCGCTCGCAGCAGCCGCTCCTCGGGCGTGAGCTCTGTCTCCCCCTTCGGGGTCACCTTGCCGACAAGGACGTCGCCGGTCGTGACCTCGGCGCCGATGCGGATGATGCCCCGCTCGTCCAGGTCGGCGAGAACCTCCTCGGAGACGTTCGGGATGTCGCGGGTGATCTCTTCCGGTCCCAGCTTCGTGTCCCGAGCGTCGACCTCGTGCTCCTCGATGTGCACGGAGGAGAGGACGTCGTCCTGGACCAATCGCTGGCTGAGGATGATCGCGTCCTCGTAGTTGTGGCCCTCCCAGGGCATGAACGCCACCAGCAGGTTCTTGCCGAGCGCCATCTCGCCGTCGTCGGTGCACGGACCGTCGGCGATGACCTGGCCAACCTCGATCCGGTCGCCCTCTTCGACAATCGGCCGCTGGTTGATGCAGGTGCCCTGGTTGGAGCGGCGAAACTTCGCCATCCGGTAGGTCCGATGCGTGCCGTCATCATGGCCGATGGTCACAAAGTCCGCGGAGAGCTCCTCGACCACTCCGGCCTTCTCGGCCAGGACGACGTCGCCGGCATCGATAGCGGCCCGCAGCTCCTGGCCGGTGCCGACGAGTGGCGCCTCGCTGCGCAGCAGCGGCACCGCCTGCCGCTGCATGTTGGAGCCCATCAGGGCGCGGTTGGCGTCGTCGTGCTCGAGGAACGGAATCATCGCCGTCGCCACCGAGACCATCTGCCGCGGTGAGACGTCCATGTAGTCGACCTGCTCCGGCGGCAGGTAGTCGACCTCGCCAGCCTTCTTGCGGACGAGAACCCGGGCCTCGGTGAAGCCGCCGCGTGCGTCGATCGGCGCGTTGGCCTGCGCGATGACGTGCTTGTCCTCCTCGTCGGCCGTCAGATAGTCGACCTGGTCCGTGACGGCGCCATGGACGACCTTGCGGTAGGGCGTCTCGACGAACCCGAAGGAGTTAACCCGGCCATAGGTGGACAGCGAGCCGATCAGGCCGATGTTGGGACCTTCGGGGGTCTCGATCGGGCACATCCGGCCGTAATGGCTGGAGTGCACGTCGCGGACCTCGAAGCCGGCGCGCTCCCGGGAGAGACCACCGGGACCGAGCGCGGAGAGCCGGCGCTTATGGGTGAGCCCGGCCAGCGGGTTGGTCTGGTCCATGAACTGCGAGAGCTGCGACGTCCCGAAGAACTCCTTGATCGATGCCACGACCGGCCGGATGTTGATCAGCGACTGCGGCGTGATGGCCTCGACGTCCTGTGTCGTCATCCGCTCCCGGACGACCCGCTCCATCCGGCCGAGCCCCAGCCGAACCTGGTTCTGGATCAGTTCGCCGACCGTCCGCAGTCGACGGTTGCCGAAGTGGTCGATGTCGTCGACGTCGCGGCCAGCCTCGCCGGCATGCAGGCGTACGACGTAGTCGATCGCGCCGATGATGTCGTCTTCGGTCAGCGTGCCCTGGGTGAGCGGCAGCTCCAGTCCGAGCTTGCGGTTGAGCTTGTGCCGGCCGACCTTGGCGAGGTCGTAGCGCTTCGGGTTGAAGTAGTAGTTCTCGAGCAGGGTCTGCGCCGACTCCCTCGTCGGCGGCTCGCCCGGCCGCAGCTTGCGGTAGATGTCGAGCAGGGCCTCGTCCTGCGTGTTGATGTGGTCCTTGTCGAGGGTCACGCGCATCGAGTCGTAGTCGCCGTAGCGCTCGAGGATGCGCGCCTCGTCCCAGCCGAGCGCCTTGAGCAGAACGGTGACGCCCTGCTTGCGCTTGCGGTCCAGCCGTACGCCGACCGTGTCTCGCTTGTCGACCTCGAACTCCAGCCAGGCGCCACGGCTTGGGATGACCTTGCAGCTGAAGACGTCCTTGTCCGGCGATGTCTTGTCCGGCTCGCGGCCGAAGTAGACGCCCGGCGAGCGCACGAGCTGGCTGACCACGACCCGCTCGGTGCCGTTGATGACGAAGGTGCCCTTGGGCGTCATGAGCGGGAAGTCGCCCATGAAGACGGTCTGACTCTTGATCTCGCCGGTCTCGTGGTTGGTGAACTCGGCAGTGACGAACAGCGGAGCCGAGTACGTCATGTCCTTGTCTTTGCACTCCTCCACGGAGTACTTGGGCGGCTCGAACCGCGGCTCGCGGAACTCCAGCGACATCTTCTCGCCGAAGTCCTGGATGGGGCTGATCTCCTCGAGGATCTCTTGCAGGCCGGATGCCTCGGGCACGTCGGTGCGACCGGCGTCGCGGGCCGCGGCAACCCGCGCCTTCCAGGCGTCGTTACCGACCAGCCAGTCGAAGGAGTCGGTCTGCAGGGCGAGCAGGTTCGGAACCTCAAGTGGCTCGCGGATCTTGGCGAAAGAGATACGGGGCGGGGCGGCGGGGATACCGTTGTAACTGGCGGGCGTGCTGTCGCGGGCTGATGTTCTAGTTGTCGGTGTGGCAGAGCTGGTGCGCGAAGCGGCCAACAGGGGTCCTTCCGAGCGCTCGAACGGTCATATGCGCGCACGCCGGATGACCCCGGACAAATTTCGGGGTCGTCTCAAGGCAGCGCAAACCAGCAGTGTAGCCCGAAAGCCCACTGCTGTCGAGGCCGTCGCCGAACGACGAAGATTCTGTTGTCACCGCTGTCGGAAGGATGACCTCCCGGCCGCGTGCCGTCAAGGTCCATTCGGGCGTTTCGCCCGGGGAAGCTTCGCCCGGGGAAGCGCTGCGCCGGGCCCCGCGCTACGGCGTTCGGTGCAGGATGCTGGACTGGAGCGCTTGAGCGCGCCGATCGTCCGAGGGAGGCCGGGGCGCCCACCTGGGGAGACGGGGTGGTAGCTCCTCGGACCAATCCTCGGGCAATCTTGATGACGACTGTGCGGCCCGAGGCGACGGCTGCCAGCCCGCAGCGCCGCCCCCGGGATTGCCGCACCGGATTGCCGCACCGGAAGGGCCGGCCCGGGAAGCGCCGGCCCCAAAAGGCTTTGACTGGACCGGCTAGCGCACCGTCACCGCTGCGCCGGCGCCCTCGAGGGCCGCTCTCGCCTTGTCCGCAGCCTCCTTGGTGACCTTCTCGAGCACTGGCTTGGGCGCGCCGTCGACGAGGTCCTTCGCCTCCTTGAGGCCGAGATTGGTCAGCGTGCGCACCTCCTTGATGACCTGGATCTTCTTCTCGCCGGCACCGTCGAGGATGACGTCGAACTCGTCCTGCTCCTCGGCGTCCGGGGCCTCGGCAGCCGCGCCGCCGCCGGCGGCGGCCGGGGCCGCGGCGGCGCCCGGCGCGGCGGCGGTCACGCCGAAGGTGTCCTCGAACTGCGTCACGAACTCAGATAGCTCGAGCAGCGTCATCTCCTTGAACGCATCGAGCAGCTCGTCGGTGGAGAGCTTGGCCATGGGTCGTCCTTCCTGTCCTGTCTGTGGCTGGTCATCGTGATCGAGGGGAACGTCGTGCTGGAGGTGGCGCTGGATCAGCCTTGCGGATCGGTCGCCTCCTGTGACTCGCTCTCCGCTTGCTCCTGACCCGCTTCGGCGGCGTCCTCACCATCCGTGGTCGTCGGCGCCTCGTCCGGTGGTGGTGCTTCCTCCGGTGCTGGTGCTTCCTCCGGTGCTGATGCCTCGACCTTGTGCTGAAGCGCCGCGGCCAGTCGGGCCACCTGCGAAAGTGGCGCGGAGAACAGGCTCACTGCCTGTGACAGCGAGGCGGTCATGGCGCCGGCCAGCCTGGCGAGCAGCACCTCCCGCGACTCCAGATCGGCAAGGCGGCGGATTTCGTCCGTGGAGAGCGCCTTCCCCTCCAGCACGCCACCCTTGACCACGAGCAGCGGGTTGCTCCGAGAAAAGTCGCGAATGGCCTTCGCGACGACGACCGGATCGCCCGTCACGAACGCGATCGCGGTAGGCCCGGAGAGCCGGTCCGAGATGTCCGGCATTCCGGCGTCGCGCATGGCGATCTTGGTGAGGGTGTTCTTCACTACGGCGTACGTCGCGCTGCCCGACAGCGAGCGGCGCAGCTCCTTGAGCTGGGCGACGGTCAGCCCGCGGTACTCGGTGAGGACGGCTGCCGATGAGTCGCGGAACGACTCGGTGATCTCCGTCACGGCGGCGGTCTTCTCGGCGTTCGCCATGGGCCTCCTTCGGCTATAGCCGGCGGCCCGGAAAGCGGAACGCCCCGGCGCAGGCCGGGGCGTCGAGAGCACGCGAACGCGCGCTTACGATCCTCGCCTGCGCAGGTCGCCCGCTTGCGCGGGACCTTCGGTCGCCCTTCCGGGCGACGACCGGCGGTCTTCAGCAGTGGTCAGGCTACGGCGTACGCCGTAACGCGGTCAAAGCGGAGCGATCGGTCAACCGGCCGCCGCCGGCTGGTTGGGGTCTTCGAGCAGGTTGCGGGTGCGGTTGGGATCGACCGGTATGCCGGGGCCCATCGTGGTGGCGAATGTGACCTTCCGCAGGTACTTGCCCTTGGCCGCCGACGGCTTCGCCCGGATGATCTCGTCGAGCGCGCTGGCGTAGTTCTCGACGAGCTGCTGCTCGGAGAAGGACGACTTGCCGATGATCACGTGCAGGTTGCCCTGCCGGTCGACCCGGTACTCGATCTTGCCACCCTTGATGTCGCTGACGGCCCTACCGACGTCGGTGGTCACCGTGCCGGTCTTCGGGTTGGGCATCAGCCCACGCGGCCCGAGCACCCGGCCCAGCCGACCGACCTTGCCCATCATGTCCGGCGTCGCGACCGCGGCGTCGAAGTCGAGGAACCCGTCGGACACCCGCTGGACCAGGTCGTCGGCCCCCACGACGTCGGCTCCGGCCGCTCGAGCCTCCTCCGCCTTGTCGCCGGTGGCGAACACCGCAACCCGTGCGGTCTTGCCGGTGCCGTGCGGCAGGTTGACAGTGCCACGGACCATCTGGTCGGCCTTACGCGGATCGACGCCCAGCCGCATCGCGACCTCGACCGTCGAGTCGAACGCGGTCGTCGACGTGTCCTTGGCGAGGCGGACCGCCTCGAGGGGCGTGTGCAGGCGGTCGCGGTCGATGACGGCCGCCGCGTTGCGGTACTTCTTGCCGTTGGGCATCTCTGTCTCCTCGCGACAGGTCGTGGTCGGCGGGCCGGGCGGCCCTCCCACGTAACAAGCAGGTGGTGCCGGGTCAGTCCTTGACGGTGATGCCCATCGAGCGGGCGGTTCCGGCGATGATCTGTTCGGCGGCGTCGATGTCGTTGGCGTTGAGGTCGGGCATCTTGCTCTGCGCGATCTCCCGGACCTGGTCGCGGGTGAGCGAGGCCACCTTGGTCTTGTGCGGCTCCCCGCTCCCCTTATCGACGCCGGCGGCCTTGAGGATGAGTCGGGCGGCCGGCGGGGTCTTCGTGACGAAGGTGAACGAGCGGTCCTCGTAGACCGAGATCTCGACCGGAATCACGTTGCCCCGCTGGGCCTCGGTCGCTGCGTTGTACTGCTTGCAGAACTCCATGATGTTCACGCCGTGCTGGCCGAGCGCCGGGCCGACCGGCGGCGCGGGAGTAGCCGCGCCCGCGTTGATCTGCAGCTTGACGACGGCGGCGAGTCTCTTCTTGGGAGGCATCTGAAATCTTTCCTAGAGCTTGCTGACTTGGGTGAAGGCGAGCTCGACCGGCGTCTCGCGGCCGAAGATCGTGACGAGCACCTTGAGCTTCTGCGCATCGGCGTTGATCTCGTTGATCGTCGCGGGGAGGGTGGCGAAGGGGCCGTCCATGACCGTGACAGACTCGCCGACCGAGAAGTCGAGAACCTTCGGTGCCTCCTTGGCCTTGCGCTCCGCGGGGGCCTCGTCGGCGAGGATCTTGGCCACCTCGTCCACCGAAAGCGGCGATGGCCGGTTGGTCGCCCCGACGAAGCCCGTGACGCCGGGAGTGTTGCGTACCGCCGACCAGGACTCGTCGCTGAGGTCCATCCGCACGAGGAGGTAGCCCGGGAACACCTTCTGCTGCACGACCTGCCGCTTGCCGTTCTTGATCTGAGCCTCGGGGCGCGTCGGGACCTCGATCTGGAAGATGAAGTCCTCCATGTTCAAGGAGGTGACGCGGCTTTCGAGGTTGGTCTTCACCTTGTTCTCATAGCCGGCGTAAGAGTGCACGACGTACCAATCGCCGGGTCTGGTGACCAGGTCGCGCCGCAACGTCTCGGCCGGGTTCGCGTCCTCTTCCTCGGCCTGTGCTGCGACTTGGCCATCGTTGACCGCCCCGATCGGCTCAGTCGCCGATTCCGGCATGCCGTCGTCGTCGGAGCTGGGCTCCAGGTAACCGGGCGAGTCGTCGTCGGTCGTGCCGAGGCCCATCTCATCGGGGCCGGAGGCCGCCGCTCCGGCTGCGGTCGAAGGGGCCGGTCCGCCGTTGGCCACTTCGATGGCCTCCTCCTGCTCCGAGAGCGGCTCGTTCGCCGAGTCGCCGGAGTCGCCGTCGGTCTCGGGGCGGTCGACGGGCAGGTCGGGATGGGGCGACTGGGACACGACGACAGGTTTCCTCGGGACGAACGGATGGGGTCGGCTGGCCAGCCTAGCCGAAGACGGTCCTATCCGGAGCCGTCCCTATCCGAAGACGTCCCTATCCGAAGACGTCGAGGACGGCCCTGGCGAACGCGATGTCCATCACGGCGATGATCGCGACCATCGCTGACACGAACACGAGCGCGACGATCGTATAGATGATCAGCTCGCTGCGGGTGGGCCAGATGACCTTGCGCAGCTCGGCGACCACCTGGCGGTAGTAGAGGCCAGTGCGACTGATCGGGCCGCGGCCCTTACTGCCACGCCCGCCGGTTGCCGGAGCCGGCTGCAGCTCTCGCTCGGTCGTGGCGATGCTGCCACGCGTCTCGGTCACTGGTCCTCGATCCGAATCCTGCGAAGGGCTGGCGGCTGGGCGATGAGCTGTGCGATGGGGGAGCTGCGCTGGCAGGGCAGGAGGGACTCGAACCCCCAACCACCGGTTTTGGAGACCGGGACTCTGACCAATTGAGCTACTGCCCTATGCCGGGAAAGTGTACGCCGCGTGGGCGGTGGACCGCTGCCCGCCCGGTGGGGCAGCATCGCGGGATGGGACGCATCTCCGCGCGGGTCGGCGGCATCGCCGAGTCGGCCACGCTGGCCGTCGAAGCCAAGGCCAAGGCGCTTACCTCCGCTGGCCACGACGTCATCGGCTTCGGCGCCGGCCAACCCGACTTTCCGACCCCGGCCGCCATCGTGGCAGCCGCCCAGGCGGCGTGCGCGGACCCGCGGATGCATCGCTACAGTCCGGCGGGCGGCCTCCCGGACCTGCGGGCTGCCGTTGCGGCGAAAACCCGACGCGACTCCGGCCTGGACGTGGAGCCGTCGCAGGTGCTGATCACCAATGGTGGCAAGCAGGCCGTGTACGAGGCGTTCGCGACGCTGCTGGACCCGGGCGACGAGGTGCTGCTGCCGGCGCCGTACTGGACGACGTACCCCGAGGCGATCCGGCTCGCCGGCGGAGTACCAGTGCCGGTCACCACTGACGAGTCGACCGGCTACCTGGCGAGCGTCGACCAGCTGGCGGCCGCGCGCACGGACCGGACGAAGCTGCTCCTGTACTGCTCACCCGCCAACCCGAGCGGCGCCGTCTACCCGCCCGACCATGCGGCGGACATCGCTCGGTGGGCCCTCGAGACGGGCATCTGGGTGGTCACCGACGAGATCTATGAACATCTGGTGTACGACGGAGCGGTCGCCTCGTCGCTGCCGGTCCTCGCGCCGGAGCTCGCCGATCGCTGCCTCGTCGTCAACGGGGTGGCCAAGACCTACGCGATGACCGGCTGGCGGGTGGGCTGGCTGATCGGACCCGCCGACGCGGTGACCGCCGCCACCAACTTGCAGTCGCACCTGTGCTCCAACGTCGCCAACGTCTCGCAGGCGGCTGCCCTGGCCGCGGTCGGCGGCGACCTGTCGGCGGTGACCGAGATGCGCACGGCGTTCGACCGCCGCCGACGGACCATGCACCGGATGCTGTCGGAAATCCCCGGCGTGACCTGCCCGGAGCCGCTCGGCGCCTTTTACTGCTATCCGTCCGTCAAGGAACTGCTCGGCCGGGAGATTCGCGGCCGGCGGCCGGCGACGTCGGCCGAGCTGGCGGAGCTGGCGCTCGAGGAGGCGGAGGTCGCCGTCGTACCGGGCGAGGCGTTCGGCACGCCGGGCTACCTGCGGTTGTCCTACGCCCTGAGCGACGACGACCTGACGGAGGGCGTCTCGCGGCTCGGGAAGCTGCTCGGCGAGGCCACCTAAAAGCGCTTCACCTCCCCCGCGACGCCAGCAGCTCGGTGCGGCCGCGGAAGCGCTGCAGGAACCGGTCGTAGGTGCGCCTCGACTCCCGGTCTCGGAAGGCCGGCTCGGAGTCGAAGTAGCCGCGATGCCGGCCCTGCCTGATGGGTAGCTCGCCGGCCGGTACGACGAGTCGGCTCCGTCCGGCGGACAGGCCGGCTTCGCGTAGCGCAAAGGAGAACTCGATGTCGGCGTTGCGGTAGAAGCGGGCCTTGGGGTGCGGCCCGCCGGCGTCGATCGCCGCCTGCCGGCGCATGGCGAAGAGGTATCCGAGGATCGCGTAGACGTCTCCGGGGACCGCCGGCACGAAGGAGCGCCACCCGTCCTCGGGGTCGGACGGGACGGCCCGCCCCCCCGGCCCGCCGGACGCCCCGTCCTCGGGGCAGCCGGCGCGC
>JBBSIN010000069.1:0-10344 GCA_038232055.1 Mycobacteriales bacterium | reverse complement strand
CGCAGCACATCGCCGAACCGCTTCCGGGCACCTGACGCACAGGCCGGCACGGCAGGCCGCCGCGTACCACCGTGCCGCGTACCACCGTGCCGCGTACCACCGTGCCGCGTACTACCGTGCCGCGTACTACCGTGAACAGCCATGACCACGCCGAGCACGGAGTCGCCGGGCATCGCCCTGGAGCTGGGAGTCGTCCCGGCGGAGGCGCAGCCCGAAGCGCCAGCGATGGGACCGACCGGCCGACCGAGACTGCACTTCCCCGAGCCCACCGCGCTCGACTCGCATGGACCGGCGACCGTGCTTGCCATGTGCAACCAGAAGGGGGGCGTTGGCAAGACGACGACGACCATCAACCTCGGTGCGGCGCTCGCCGAGTACGGCCGCCGCGTCCTGCTCGTCGACTTCGACCCCCAGGGCGCGCTCTCGGTCGGTCTGGGCGTCAACCCGGCACAGCTCGAACGCACCGTTTACAACCTGCTGCTCGAGCGCGTCGCCGACCCGGCCGGCATTGTGCAGGGCACCGACATCGACGGCCTCGACCTGCTGCCGAGCAACATCGACCTCTCCGGGGCCGAGGTGGAGCTCGTCACCGAGGTCGGCCGCGAGCAGGCGCTGACCCGTGCCCTGGCGCCGCTGCTGCCGGCGTACGACGTCGTGCTCCTCGACTGCCAGCCCTCGCTCGGGCTGCTGACTGTCAACGCGCTCGCCGCCGCCGACGGGGTCATCATCCCGCTGGAGTGCGAGTACTTCGCCCTGCGCGGCGTGGCGCTGCTCACGAACACCATGGACAAGGTGCGCGATCGCATCAACCCCAAGCTGGAGCTCTACGGCGTCCTGCCGACGATGTACGACGCCCGCACGCTGCACGGCCGGGAGGTGCTGCGAAGCCTCGTGGGCGGCTTCGGCGACAAGGTGTTCCACACGGTCATCAACCGCACCGTGCGCTTTCCCGAGACGACGGTCGCCGGCGAGCCGATCACCACCTATGCCCCGTCGTCGGCCGGTGCGGTCGCCTACCGGGAGCTGGCGAAGGAAGTCCTCGCGACCGTCCTCGCGGGCCGCTGACGGCACGGTGCTCTACGCCCTCCGCCACCCGGTGGCGCTGATCGCGCTGCTGCTGGGGTTCCTGATCGGGGTCACCGTGCGGGGCGTGGTCCAGGCCCGTCTCGCGCAGCGGCTCGGGGACCGCTCGGCCGTGGCGTACGGGCGCGGCCGGCTCGACCCGCGCAAGCACCTCGAACCGTTCGGCGCGATCGCCGCGGCCATCGGCGGCGCCGGGTGGGGCATCCCATGGGAACGCACGGCCGTCGTGCCCCGCCTCGGCGGTCGCGGCCGGCTGATCGCGGTCCTGGTCGCCGGCCCGGTATCAATGGTCGTGGCCGGCGCGGTCCTGCTCGCCGGCTACGTCGCCACCGGGGGCCCCGCACTGGTCAGCGCGTTCGGTCTCTCCGCCACGCTGCACGGCTCGTTCGTTGCCGCCAACCCCGGCCAGACACTGCTGCTGTTCGCCGGCGTCGAGCTCGTGGCGATGGCCCTGCTCGACATCGTGCCGCTCCCGCCGCTCGACGGCGGCCGGCTGCTCTTCCTGCTCGCGCCCCGATCCATCGGCTGGCAGCAGGCGGAGTACCGCCTCGCCGAGCAGAACTGGGGTGTAGGCATCCTGCTCGTGTTGCTTCTCCTGCCGCTGGCCGGCGGCGTTCCGCTGCTGCTGTTTCTCCTCGACACGATTCTTCGCCCGCTGCTGGACGTGGCCCGGCTGTGAGTACCGAATCCGCAGCGCGACCGGCCTTCGAGGTGCACCTCGAGAACTTCAGCGGGCCGTTCGACCTACTGCTCGGTCTCATCGCCAAGTCCAAGCTCGACGTCACCGAGGTGGCGCTCTCACAGGTGACCGACGAGTTCATCGGCCACATCCAACGGCTCGGTGGCGCCTGGGACCTCGGGCAGGCGAGCGAGTTCCTGGTCATCGCGGCGACGCTGCTCGACCTCAAGGCGGCCCGGCTGCTGCCCCGGGGGGAGGTCGACGACGAGGAGGACCTGGCCCTGCTGGAGGCACGCGATCTGCTCTTCGCCCGGCTCCTGCAGTACCGCGCGTACAAGGAGGTGGCCGCCTGGGTCGCCGGTCGGCTCGAGGCCGAGGGCCGTCGCTATCCCCGCGCGGTGGCGCTGGAGGAGCGGTACGCGAGCCTGCTGCCGGAGGTGATCCTCGGCATCGGACCGGCCGCCTTTGCGGCGCTCGCGGCCCGGGCGTTCGCGCCCCGTACGGCGCCCGAGGTCGACACCGAGCACGTCCACGCGCCGCGGGTCGACATGGCCCAGCAACAGGCGATCCTGGTCGAGCGGGTACGCCGTACCGGCGCCGCCTCATTTGCCGCCCTCGCCGGCGACGCGGGGTCGGTCGTCGTGGTCGTGGCCCGCTTCCTCCTGCTGCTCGACCTCTACCGGGACGGCCAGGTGGCCTTCGAGCAGGCGTCGCCGCTCGGCGAGCTGACGGTCCGCTGGGTGCGGCAGTGACCGAGGAACCGCCGGAGCCCCCGGGTGGGGGACCGAGCCTGCGGGCGGCCCTGGAGGCCGTACTCCTCGTCGTCGACGAGCCGGTCTCCGAGGTTGTGCTGGCCCAGGTTGTCGAGCGGCCGACGGAGGAGGTGGTACAGACCCTGCGCGGCCTGGCCTGCGGCTATGCGAGCGAGGACCGTGGCTTCGAGCTGCGCGCCGTCGCCGGCGGCTGGCGGCTCTACACCCGTGCCGACTGCGCGCCGTACGTCGAGCGCTTCGTGCTCGACGGCCAGCAGGCCCGGCTCACCCAGGCGGCGCTGGAGGTGCTCGCCGTCGTCGCCTACCGCCAGCCGGTCAGCCGCGGGCGGGTGACCGCCGTCCGCGGGGTGAACTCCGACGCGGTCATGCGCACCCTCCTCAACCGAGGCCTCGTCGAGGAGTCGGGAACCGATCCGGAGGGTGGCGCGGTGCTCTACCGGACGACGCCGTACTTCCTCGAACGGCTCGGCATCTCGGGCGTCGAGGAGCTGCCGCCGCTCGCTCCCCTGGTGCCGGATGCGGACGCGGTCGGCGATGGCTGAGCCGGTACGTCTGCAGAAGGTGCTCGCGGCCGCCGGTGTCGGCAGCCGCCGGCTCTGTGAGGGCCTCATCGCAGCGGGCCGGGTGGCCGTCGACGGCCGGGTCGTCACCGAGCTGGGCCTACGGGTCGACGCGTCGGCGGCGACCATCGCGGTCGACGGGCAGCGGGTGGCGACATCGCCCGACCTCGTCTACCTGGCGCTGAACAAGCCGGTAGGGATGGTGAGCACGATGGCCGACCCGCAGGGGCGACGCTCGCTCGCCGACGTCGTCGGCGACCGGCGGGAGCGGCTCTTTCACGTCGGCCGGCTCGACGTCGACACGGAGGGCCTGCTGCTGCTCACCAACGACGGCGAGCTCGCCCACCGCCTCGCCCATCCCCGCTACGCCGTCCGTAAGACCTATCTCGCCGAGGTGCCCGGCCCGGTGCCGCGCGACCTCGGTCGCCGGCTGCGCGCCGGGGTGGACCTGGAGGACGGGCCGGTCGCCGTCGACGGCTTCCGCATGGTCGAGTCGACGGCCCGCAAGGCGCTCGTCGAGGTCATGCTGCACGAAGGACGCCAGCGCGTCGTACGCCGCCTGCTCTCAGCCGCCGGACACCCGGTACAACGGCTGGTCCGAACCCAGGTCGGGCCGATCCGGCTCGGCGACCTCAAGACGGGGCGCACCAGGCGGCTCAGCCAGGCCGAGATCGCGCAGCTCTACCTGTTGGTCGGCTTGTAGCCCGGCACCCCGCCCGCGCCGCGCGATCCCGCCGCCGCACGCGATCCCGCCGCCCGCCGCGCGATCCCGCCGCCCGCCGCGCGATCCCGCCGCCCGCCGCCCGCCGCGCGATCCAGCCGCCCGCCGCGCGATCCCGCCGCCCGCCGCGCGATCATGGGGTTTGGCCGGGCGACACGCCCTGCCGGTGCGGCCCAACCCCATGATCGGCGCGGAAGGCGCGGAAGGCGCGGAAGGCGCGGAAGGCGCGGAAGGCACGGAAGGCACGAAAGGGCGGCGGGGCGGGTGAGACTGCGTCGCTGAGGAGCTGGCCCGGTTAGGCTGCCTTGCTGTGGCTGTTCGGGCGGTGCGCGGTGCTACCCAGGTCGACGCCGACGAGCGCGGGCTGATCCTCGACGCCGTCACCGAGCTGCTCCTCGCCGTACTGGAGCACAACGCGCTCTCCCGGGAGGACCTGATCAGCGTGGTCTTCACCGCCACCCCCGACCTGCGTTCGGAGTTCCCGGCGTACGCGGCGCGGCAAATCGGGTTCACCGACGTCCCTCTACTGTGCGCCACGGAGATCGACGTCCCCGGTGCCATGCCGCGGGTGCTGCGGTTGCTGGCGCACGCCGAGACGGACCGGCCGCGCGACGCCATCCGGCACGTCTACCTGCGCGGCGCGGCCGCGCTGCGCACCGACCTGACGCGGTGACCCTCCGGCGGGTCCTCGTCGTCGGCACCGGGCTTATCGGCACCTCCGTCGCCTTGGCCCTCCGCGGCAGCGGCCTCGACGTGACGCTCGCCGACGCCGATGCGGGGCACCTGGACGTCGCCGTCGACATGGGGGCCGGCCGAGCGTACGACGCCGGCGACTCACCGGCCGATCACGCGGTGCTCGCCGTGCCGCCGCGGCAGGTCGCGCCGGCACTGCTACGCACCCAGCGGGACCAGCTGGCTGCAGGGGCGAGTGACGTCGCGAGTGTCAAGTCCGCGCCGCTCGCGGCGGCTGCGGCGCTGGGCTGCGACCTGTCGGCATTCACCGGCGGGCACCCGGTGGCCGGCCTGGAGCGGTCCGGCCCCGCCGCGGCGCTGGCCGACCTCTTCCGCGGACGTCAGTGGGTGCTCACCCCGACCCGGGAGACCGACGCCGCCGTGCTCGCCGACGCGCGCGAGATCGCGCAACGCTGCGGCGCGATACCGGTGATCATGACCTCCGAAGCACACGACCGCGCCCTAGCGCTCGTCTCGCACGCCCCGCAGCTGACGGCCAGCGCCCTCGCCGCGCTGCTCGCCGACGTCGAGGATGCCGACGACGAGGTGTTCGCGCTGGCCGGGCAGGGACTGCGTGATGTCACCCGCATCGCCGCGTCCGACGCGGCGCTGTGGACCGAGATCGCCACCGGCAACGCCGAGCCCCTCGCGGACGTCCTCGCCCGGGTTTCCGCCGGCCTGGCGGAGGTCGCGGCGGCGCTTCGGGCCGGCGACGACCGACCGGTCACCGAGCTGCTGGTGCGGGGGGCCGTCGGCCGGGCACGCCTGCCCGGTGCGTCCGGTGCGAGGCCGGCAACGGACTAGCCTGGCAGCGCCCCCGCGGAAAATCTGGATGGAGGTTGCTCGTGCCGACGTCGCCTTCCCACCCCCCGCAGGCGGTGCCGCTGCGCGGTCATCCCGCGCGCCGCTTGATCGTCGCGATCGACGGCCCGTCCGGGTCGGGCAAGTCGACTGTGGCGCGCGACGTCGCCCGCAGGCTCCACCTGCGTTACCTCGACACCGGTGCGATGTACCGCGCGGTCACCCGCTGCGCCCTGGACGAGCGGCTCGATCTCGAGGATCCGGAGGCGCTGGAAGCCCTCGCCGAGCGCACCACGCTCGACGTCGGGACCGACCCCATGGCGTTCTGGATCAAGGCAAATGGCGTCGACGTCAGCGACGCCATCCGCACCCGCGCGGTGACCAACGCAGTGAGCGCGGTGAGCGCCGCGCCTGGCGTACGCGCGTGGCTGCTCCGCCTGCAGCGGGAGATCATCGGTGCGGGGGGCATCGTCGTCGAGGGCCGCGACATCGGCACCGTGGTGGCCCCCGACGCCCCTGTCAAGATCTTCCTGACCGCGTCGAGCGCCACCCGTGCAGCTCGGCGTTTCGGCGAGATCGACGAGCCGTCGGGCGATGCCGTGGCCGGCCTCGCGCACACGCAGGAGGAGATCGAGCGCCGGGACCAGCTGGACTCCTCAAGGCAGGCATCGCCCCTGCTTCGCGCCAACGACGCCCTGGAGCTCGACTCCACGACGATGACCGCCGACGAAGTCGTGGCCGCCGTCGTGGCCCAATGCCCGATCGCCACGGCGTGACGTCCCTGTCCAGTGTTCCGGTGCTCGCCGTCGTCGGCCGGCCCAACGTCGGCAAGTCGACGCTCGTCAACCGGATCCTCGGCCGGCGCGAGGCGGTCGTCGAGGACGTGCCGGGCGTCACGCGCGACCGCGTGGCGTACGACGCGACCTGGAACGGTCGTCGGTTCACCGTGGTCGACACCGGCGGCTGGGAGCCCGACGCGCATGGACTCGCCGCGCGGGTCGCCGAACAAGCGGAGCTGGCCGCCGACGCGGCCGACGCCGTGCTCCTCGTGGTCGACGCCACCCTGGGCTCCACCGAGACCGACGAGACCGTCGCGCGCGTATTACGCCGGGGGGCAAAACCGGTGGTCCTCGCCGCGAACAAGGTCGACGACGAGCGGGGCGAGGCCGACGCCGCGAGCCTGTGGTCGCTCGGACTGGGCGAGCCCTACACCGTCAGCGCACTGCACGGGCGGGGGAGCGGTGACCTGCTCGACGCCATCCTCCTGGCACTCCCGGACGCCCCGCCCGAGGTGGTGGACGACGAGGAGGGCCCGCGCCGCGTCGCCCTGATCGGTCGGCCCAACGTGGGCAAGTCGAGCCTGCTCAACCGGCTCGCCGGCGAGGAGCGGGCGCTCGTCGACGCCGTACCGGGTACGACGCGCGACCCGGTCGACAGCCTCATCGAGCTGGGCGAGGAGACCTGGCGCTTCGTCGACACCGCCGGCATCCGTCGGCGGGTCAGGCAGGCCAGCGGGAGCGAGTACTACTCGAGCCTGCGCACCGCGACCGCGCTGGAGGCGGCCGAGGTGGCGATCGTTCTCCTCGACGCCAGCGAGGCGATCGCCGAGCAGGACCAGCGGGTGATCTCGCTGGTGATCGAGGCGGGTCGTGGGCTGGTGCTCGCCTTCAACAAGTGGGACCTCCTCGACGAGGATCGTCGTCTGCGTCTCGGCAAGGAGATGGAGCGCGACCTGGCCCGAGTGATGTGGGCACCACGGTTCAACGTCTCGGCGCGTACTGGGCGCGGGGTCGACCGGCTCGCGCCCGCTCTGCGGACCTGCCTTGAGGGCTGGGGGCAGCGGGTACCGACCGGCCAGCTCAACCAGTGGATGTCCGCCGTACTCGCCGCGACGCCGCCCCCGGTCCGGGGCGGCAAGCAGCCCAAGGTGCTTTTCGTCACCCAGGCATCGACGCGGCCGCCGCGCTTCGTGCTCTTCGCGAGCGGCTTCATCGAGGCGTCGTACCGGCGCTTTCTCGAACGCCGCCTTCGGGAGGAGTTCGGCTTCGCCGGTACGCCGATCGAGTTGAGCGTCCGGGTTCGCGAGAAGCGCGGTTCGAGGTAGCGGCCGGCTGCGATACGGTAGGTGGCGCTTGCCGCTCGTCGGCGGGCCGGGACGTGGCGCAGTTTGGTAGCGCACTTGACTGGGGGTCAAGGGGTCGCAGGTTCAAATCCTGTCGTCCCGACAGTGTGATCTCTCGGGACATCGGCGACAGCTGGGCCTGCATTGTGCAGGTTCGGCTGTCGCCGTCTCAGGGCTGAGGCGGCGGGGCGTCGGTGGGGGTGGCGCGTCGGGTGGGTCCTCTGGGTGCTCCGGTGGGCTGGTAGTCGCGGGTGGGATCGATGGTGAGCTCGCGCAGGAGCTCACCGGTGGCGGCGTTGACGATGCGGACGTCGAGGTGGTGGACGAGGAGCAGGACGTGGGTTCGGCCGACGCCGATGTGGTGCAGGCGGCCGTTGACCCGCAGGGTGACCGAGCCGGCGCCGTCGACGCGGTCGGTGCGGACGCGGTCGTGCGTGTCACCGGCCCGGTCGGCTCGGGGCGCGGCCTTGGGCCGGGCGTGGTAGACGGTCGCTGGGGTGCCCCGGTGCGGGAGTGAGCGGTGCGGCCGATGATGGTTGTACTGGTCGACGAAGACGTCGAGGCGGGCCTGCAGCGCGTCGATGGTGGCGGGGTTGGTCGGGCTGGCCGCGCAGCCACTGTTTCATGGTCTGCTGGAAGCGTTCGACCTTTCCGCAGGTGGTGGGGTGGTTGGGGCGGGAGTTCTTCTGCTTGATCCCGAGCCGGCGCAGCTCGTGTTCCAGGCTGGTCCGGCCGCCGCGGCCGCCGGAGAACCGAACCGTGTAGACCATGCCGTTGTCTGTCAGCGTGGACGCCGGATAGCCGTGTGCCGCGGTGGCGGCGGTAAAGGTGGCCAGCACCAGCGGGGCGGTGATCCGGACGTGGGCGCTGACGTGGGCGCTGACGTGTAATGCGAACCGGGCGTGGTCATCGAGCCAGCTGATGATCTCGGTGTCTGCGCCGGGTCGGCCGTCGGGTCGGGTGAGCCGGTAGTGGGTGAAGTCGGATTGCCAGCACTCGTTGGGCTGCTCGGCCTCGAACCGGAGGTAGGAGGACTTGGGTCGCTTCTTCGGCTCCGGAACCACCAGGCCAAGCCGGTGCAGGTGCCGGGCGATGGTAGCCACCGATACGGTCACCTGATAGTGGTGCTGCAAATGCCAGGCCAGGGTGTCCGGGCCGGCGTCCAGGCCCTGCCCGGCAGCTCCTTGCGCAGCCGCACGATGAGGTCAACGACCGAGTCCGGGGTGGCGTTCGGTGAGGTGTGCGGCCGCCGAGAGCGCGCCTCGAACGCCGCCTCACCCTCGGCCTCGTAGCGTGTCCTCAGCTTGTACACCCACGTCCGGTGCACGCCGTACCTCGCGGCCACCTCGGCGGGGCTCTGGTGCTCAACGATCAGGGCAGTAAGAACTAAGGCGAGCCTTCGACATCGGCGAGCATCACCCGGACACCCCGCTGTCGCCGGTCACCGGACAGATGTGTCGCCGATGTCGTGAAGACCTGTCGCCTATGTCCTGATGCAGGACACTGCCGGGGGCACCCGATCAGAGTTTTCGCAGGTGAGGCCTCGCCGAGAAACTTCGACGAGATCTACCGATCATGCCCGTACCCGACCAGCTACCCGACGGTCCCGTCGCTTCTGAACTCGTTGTGTCTGCTGGGGCCGCCGCATGCTGACCAATGGCGATCGAGGCGCGTTGACGTTCCTCCATTAGCGTGTAGCTCTTGTGCTACATTGACCAGCATGACCGTCGTTGGACTGCGAGAGCTGCGCCAGCAAGCCTCCGACCTGATGCGTCGAGTCGAGGCCGGTGAGGAAGTGACGATCACCGTCGCTGGTCGTCCCAGCGCCCGCCTGGTCCCGGTCTCCCCCCGTTCGTGGCGCAAATGGGGCGAGGTGGCCGAGCTGTTCACCGGCCCTGCCGACACCGAGTGGACCGGCGACCGCGATCGCATCAGCCATGAGGTCACCGATCCGTGGGGGTCTCGATGAGGGGCGTGCTGGACACCAGCGTGGTGATCGCCACTGACGTGGAACCACTGCCCGGAGAGCTGGCCGTCAGCGCCGCCACCATCGCCGAACTCCACTTCGGCGTCCTAGTGGCCGCCGAGCCTGCAGTGCGCGCTGAGAGGCTCCGCCGCTTGTCAATTCTGCAACGTCAGTTCGAGGCCCTGCCCGTCGATGACGCCGTCGCAGCCAGCTATGGACGACTGGCCGCCGCGGTGGTAGCCGCCGGCCGACGACCCCGGCCTCGCGCGATGGATCTGCTTATCGCAGCCACCGCCCACGCCCACGATGCCCGCCTGTACACCCGCAACGCCGCAGACCTGGTCGGAGCCGACGACGTCCTCGAGGTCATCGCCGTTTAGAGGACCACCCTGCGGGCAATCGTCCGTGCCCGTCCACAGCGGAAGCCGAGAACTCCTCAGCAGAAGACATTCCTCTCAATAGGCAGCCGCGCTCGCAATCGCCGAGGCCACGTCAGCAGGTCGGCTCCACGTCGGCCAGTGCCCGGTCGGGAGGCCGACCAGCTGTCTGCGTCATCATCTCGGACGGATACGAGCAGGCGATGATCGTGGATGGGACGTCGCGCCGGGCGTCGTTCCCGAGGCGCACCCGAGGCGCACCGCCTCCCGCATGACGGGTCTGGACTCCGGCACCGCGCGCTTCCGAAACCGGCTCATCGCAGTTGAGGGTGTAAGAGGGCGGGCGCGGCGGCCCCTGGATAGGGGTCGAGGTCTTCCGCGGCAACAACGCCTGCGCAAACGCACGACCAGGCCAATGCGCATTAGCGTGATCAAAGTCACGGGCCATGCCGATGTTGCGGATGCTGCGTCACTCAATCGCTCCGGTACTCCTCGCTGTGACGTGGTCGCCCGACTCGGTGTCGCCTTCG
>JBBSIN010000068.1:0-10480 GCA_038232055.1 Mycobacteriales bacterium | reverse complement strand
GCACCACAGCGCCGTGGGGCTCGTCGACAGGGCGGAGGTGGCGGGCCTGGTGGAGCGACGACGCGATGAACAGGACGGCCGAGTGACCCGCGTGACGGCAACCGACCGAGGGCGGCAGCCGACGCGTCGGCCGGCAGCAGCGTGGGAGGTGGCTCGGGCAGCAGGTTGCCGGACAGCGTCATCCCCCCATCCTGCCGTGCCGCCAAGGCGTCCGTTCGCGGCCCATGATGTGCCCCGACCGATACCCTTGGCTGCGATGGGCCAGTTGAACAGGCAGCAGTACACGGAACTGCTGGCCTTCCGCGTCGCCCTCCGCCGGTTCTTCCGGTGGAGCGAGGAGCGCGCCGCCGAGGCGGGTCTCACCTCCGCGCAGCACCAGCTCCTGTTGGCGATCCAGGGCCACGGAGACGACCGCGGCCCGACGGTCGGCGAGCTTGCGGACTACCTCCTGCTTCGGCACCACAGCGCCGTGGGGCTCGTCGACAGGGCGGAGGTGGCGGGCCTGGTGGAGCGACGACGCGATGAACAGGACGGCCGAGTGACCCGCGTGACGGCAACCGACCGAGGGCGGCAGCTGATCGGTCGACTCTCGCGGTCGCACCTCGAGGAGCTGGTTCGGCTTGCTCCGCTCCTCGAGCACCTCAGGCAGGACGTCCAGGAGGCGGCGGCGGACTAGCCGCGCGAACCGCGGCCCCTCAACGTCTCAGGGCAGGCCCCGCCGTTGCGCCCAAAGAGCGGCCGACGTCCGGTCGGAGACACCGATGCGCTGGAAGACGTTGGTCAGGTGCGCCTTCACCGTCCGCTCGCTGATCCCCAGTGACCGCGCGATCTGCTTGTTGGCAAGCCCGCGGCCGACGAGCCCCAAGTACCTCACGCTCGCGGTCGGTGAGCTCGTTGGACTCCGCGCGCTGGCCTCGCGCCGACAACAGCGTGCGAGCCGCCTTCGGGTCGAGTGGCGACTCGCCCCGTGCCGCCGCCCGGATGCCGCGCAGCAGTTCCTCGGGCTCGACGTCCTTGAGCAGGTACCCAACGGCGCCGGCGTCGAGCGCGTCGAGGATGCGCTCGCGGTCCGAGAACGACGTGAGGATGACCACCTGGATCCCGGGGTCCTTCGCGAGGATCCCCTCCTCTGGCGCTGCGGACACATCGAACCCCGTGCCGTCGTCCCGCACCGTGAGCGCGACGCCGCTCCGACCGGTGTTGATGTGTACGCCGACGCTTCGGGGATCGGCGTGCAGGAGGGCGTTGCGCACCGCCTCTTGTGCGACGCGGAAGACGAGCGCCTCCGCGTCCGCCGGCAGCACGAGCGTCGATGGCACGTCGAGGTCGACGGCGACGCCGCGTCCGGTCAGCGGCGCGAGCAGGTCGGTGAGGGCGGCGGCCAGCCCGGCCGAGCGCAGGCTCGGTGGATAGATCTCGACGAGCAGTGACCGCAGCGTGCGGATGCTTTGCCGGACGCCGCCCGCCGCGTTGTACAGACATTCCGCGTCGTGCGGACGGTCGCTCTTCGAGATTCGGTCCGCACACCCCACCAGCGCGTACGACACGCCGGCCAGATCCTGCACCACGCCGTCGTGCAGGTCGCTGGCGATGCGGCGGCGCTCGATCTCGGAGGCAGCGATCGCTTTGCGCAACAAGCTTCACGCTCTCGGCGGCCCCGCTCGAGGCGCCGGGCCAGCGATGCCGCGAGCCGTAGTTGCACCAACTGCAGGAGAAGCAGCAGGCCGACTGTGATCGGCACGAACCGCCACCAGATCGCCTTGCTGTGCGCGGTGACCTGGCTGTAGCGGGAGTAGGTCTCGAAGAGCAGCGGCCCGGCGTTCGGCGTTCGGCGTTCGGCGTTCGGACCGGCAGGTAGACCCCAACAGCTTGCCCTGGGTCCCGCTCGAAGCGGTTCTCCGGCGCGGTGAGGTCGCTCACCTCGGCCGCCACGGTTCCGGATGCGATCGCCTCCCGCTCCTCGGCGCTGAGCGAAAACGAGGAACCGAGAAGCCGTCGCCCGTCGGAGTAGAGGATCCGGCCGTCCCGCCGCCAAATTTTCACCCGAAGGATGCCGTTGCCCAACACCCGCTGGCGAATCACCGAGCGGCCTGCCGGCTCGCCACGGCGCCGCCCACGGCGAGCAGGGCGAGCGCGACCAGCCCTGCAGCGGCGAACTGGGTCAGCGCGCGGGCCGGTGAGACCCACCGCCCGTCTCGGGAGCCGACATCGAGTCGCCGCAGCGCGCGTCGTACCGGCAGCGTCGTGGTGCCCGCCATGGCTTCCTCCGTCTCCTCGACGAAGTGTCGCGAGAGCCGGGCAGAGTTGTCGACCCGGTACGGCGAGCCCCGGGATTGCTCAGAGGCTGAGCGCGCCGCGGCAGGTCTCGCCCGTCGCGGGGTTGGTCGCCGTACCGACGATGTGGTCGATGCCAGCGCGGTTGCCGGTGAACCTGCGGACCTCGAACGCACCGCTCGGCGCGGTCGTACGGCGGGTGCCGGTGAAGAACGTCGTACCGTTGTCGGCAAGACGTACCCGCCAGTTCTGGCCGACCCGGTTCGAGTCGACCTCGAACTCGACCTCGATCCGACCGTCGTCGTGCTTGGCCTTGAGCTTCCAGTCACTGGAACCACTGCACATGCCGATCCACTGGACGCCCCCGCCACCGCCACCGTGGGATGCGGACGCGGTCGCCATAGGGGCGGCGCCGAATCCGAGCCCGAGGGCGAGGACGCCCACCGCCGTACGCCGAAGAAGGGCGGGCCGCCAGTGTCCTTAGGTCGTAGGACCCTTGGCCGGATCCTGGGCGCCGATGCGCACCCGGGCGGTTCCCGACTCACCCGTCACCTGTTCGCTGCCCTCGGTCTCACGCCGGGCGCGGAGGTGGTCGATGTCGCCTGCGGTTCGGGTGCCACCCTGCGGTTGCTGCGCCGCGCGCGGTGCGCGGGGTTGGGCGTGGACGTCGAGGTGGGCGCCGTACGCGCGGCGAGCCGCCACGGCCTGGCACTCGTCGCCGATGCACACCGGCTGCCACTTCGGTCGGCGGCGTACGACGCCGCGATCTGCGAGTGCGCGCTATCGACGATGCACGATCCTCGCGCCGCGATCGCCGAGATGGCCCGCGTCCTTCGGCCGGGCGGCGGGTTGGCGGTCTCCGACGTGACAGCCGACCGCCACGGGATAGACGCGGCAACCCTGACCGTCCTCGACGGGCTCACCACAGCGCGCCCGCTGCATTGGTACGCCGAAACCATCCGCGAGGCCGATCTCGACGTCGTGCTCGTCGAAGACCGGCCGGCGGAGGCGCTGACCGCCGTACGCCGGATCCGACGGCTGCTGGCACCTGCCGCGGCGGTCACGCCGACGGCGAACGCGTGGCACGACGCAGCCCGTCGCGTGGAGGACGCGGTGCTCGCGGGCGCGGCCGGCTATGGCGTTGTCGTCGCCAGGAAGCGGACAGCGACGTCTGCTACGTCAGCTTCCGGCCGGCCGAACGAAGGTCCTGACAGGCCTTGGTGACCCGGGCCGCCATCCCAGCCTCGGCGCTCTTGCCGTAGGACCGTGGGTCGTAGACCTTCTTGTTGCCCACCTCGCCGTCGATCTTCAGCACACCGTCGTAGTTGGTGAACATGTGGTCGACGATCGGTCGGGTGAACGCGTACTGCGTGTCCGTGTCGACGTTCATCTTCACCACGCCATAGCCGAGCGTCTCGGTGATCTCGTCGAGCCTCGATCCCGAACCGCCGGGGAAGCCCAGGTCGAAGGGCTGGGACCTGCCGAGCTTCTGCCCGACGTACTCCTGACCCTCCTTGAGGATCGAGGGCTTCAGCTTGACCGCACCGGGCTTGTAGACGCCGTGCACGTTGCCGAAGACCGCGGCGAGCAGGTAGCGGCCCTTCTCGCCGGTGCCCAGCACCTCGGCGACGCGCTCCATGTCCTTCGGTGACGTGTAGAGCTTCTCGTTCATCTCGTTGGAGACGCCGTCCTCCTCACCGCCGACGACGCCGATCTCCATCTCCAGCACGATGTGCGCCTTGGCGCACTCGGCGAGCAGCTCGTCGGCGATCCGGATGTTCTCCTCGAGCTCGACGCCGGAGCCGTCCCACATGTGCGACTGGAAGATCGGCTCGCCACCCTCGCCGACGCGCTCCTGCGAGAGCTTGATGAGTGGGCGGATGTAGCCGTCGAGCTTGTCGGGCGGGCAGTGGTCGGTGTGCAGCGCGACCGTGACCGGGTCGTTCTTCGCGACGACCTTCGCGTACTCCGCCAGCGCCACCGCACCGGCGACCATGTCCTTCACGGTGGTGCCGGAGAGGAACTCCGCACCCCCGGTGGAGACCTGCACGATGCCGTCGCTGTCCGCCTCGGCGAAGCCGCGGAGCGCCGCGTTGAGCGTCTGACTGCTCGTCACGTTGATGGCTGGGTAGGCGAACTGGTTGGCCTTCGCCCGGTCGAGCATCTCGGCGTAGACCTCGGGGGTCGCGATCGGCATCGGCCTCGCTCCTTCGTTGCGCGTGCCGGTCAGTATCCCGCACGACAGGTGGGCGTACGCGCCCGATCAGCGCATCAGGTCGGCCTCGACCGCTTCCGATGCTTTACGCGCCGCGATCAGCACCGGATCCCACACGGGAGCGAAGGGCGGGGCGTACGAGAGATCGAGCCCGGTCATCTCCTCGACCGTCATCTCGTTCCAGAGCGCGACGGCGAGCGCGTCGATCCGTTTCGCCGCGCCTTCCTCGCCGACGATCTGCGCGCCCAGCAGCCGGCCTGAGCGCTTCTCCGCGAGCAGCTTGGTCGTGATCGGGCGGGCGCCAGGGAAGTAGCTGGCCCGCGTCGTCGAGGCGACCGTCGCCGTCAGGTAGCCGAAGCCGACGGCGTCGGCATCGCGTTCCAGCAGGCCCGTGCGCGCGATCTCCAGCGAGCAGACCTTGCTCACCGCCGTACGGACGACGCCCGGGAAAGTGGCGTACCCGCCGCCGAGGTTGATGCCGACGACGCGGCCCTGCTTGTTGGCGTGCGTGCCCAGCGGGACGTGCACCGGCCGGCGGGAGACGCGGTCATAGGTCTCCACGCAGTCGCCGGCCGCCCAGACTCCGTCGGCCCGCGGCACGCGCCCGCGGCGATCGACGGACACTGCGCCGGCGACGCCGAGCGCCAGGCCGGCCGCACCCGCCAGCTCGGTGTTGGGCCGGACCCCGATGCCGAGTACGACGATGTCGGCCGGCAGCGTGCGCTCCTCGGTGACGACCGCGCGGACCCGGCCGTCCGCCTCCTCGAAGGCAACGACCGCCTCGCCGGAGAACACCTCGATGCCCATGCCGGTCATCGCGTCACGCACCATCCGGCCCATGTCCGGGTCGAGCGTCGTCATCGGTTCTGGAGCCTGCTCGACCAGCGCGACGGAGAGCCCACGCCGGACCATGGCCTCGGCCATCTCCACCCCGATGTAGCCGCCGCCGATGACGACGGCGCGCCGGGCGCCCTCCTCGACGGCCTGGCGGACGGCGACGCCGTCGTCGAGCGTCTGCACGCCGTAGATTCCCGTCGCGTCGGCGCCGGGCCGTTGCGGGCGGACCGGAAGCGCGCCGGTCGCGACCACCAGCGTGTCGAAGCCGAGCCGCTCGGTGCCGCCGCCGTCGAGCCGGCGTACGACGACCTCCCGCCGGTCGAGGTCGATTTCCTCCGCCTCGGTGCGCAACCGCACCCGGATCGCGAAGTCGCGCTCGAAGACCTGCGGCGTTCTGGCGACGAGCTGGTCGGACCCGTCGACGTCACCGCCCACCCAGTACGGGATGCCGCAGGCGGAGTACGACGTGAACCGTCCCCGCTCGACGGCCACGATCTCCAGGTCGTCCGGGCCACGCCGGCGGCGCGCCTGGGAGGCCGCCGCCATCCCGGCCGCATCACCGCCGATCACCACGAGCCGCTCGGGCATTGGCGCAGCCTACGGCCGTAGGGTCGCACGCATGCCCGACCTCGGCTCGTTGACCGCCGTGGCCGTCTACGCGGTGGTCTGCGGGCTGGTCTTCGCCGAGTGCGGGCTGCTCATCGGCTTCCTCCTCCCCGGCGACACGGTGCTCTTCGCCGCTGGCCTGCTGGCCGCGCATCCCGCCAGTGACGTCTCCGTCGCCGCTCTCGCCCCGGGGGCCTTCGTCGCCGCAGTGCTCGGAGAGGCGCTTGGTTACGCCGTGGGCCGCCGACTCGGCCGGCCGCTCGTCGAGCGGCGCGCCGGGCGTTTCCTCAACCCGGCCAACCTCGAGCGGGCCGAACGCTTCTACGAGCGGTACGGCTGGGTGGCGCTGGTCGCCGCCCGCTTCATCCCGTGGGTACGCACGCTTGCGCCGCTGCTCGCGGGCGCCGCGCGGATGCCGGCCCGGCGGTTCTGGACGGCGAACCTCGCCGGCGCCCTGGTGTGGGCGGCCGGGCTCATCGTGCTCGGCTACTACGCCGCCGAGATTCCGGCACTCCGCCGGATCAGTCTCGCGGTGGCGGCGCTCTTCGTCGGCTGGTCGGCGGTCGAGGCGACCCTGCGGTGGCGGGCGTCGCGGCATCAGGCAGGCCGTACGGCGAACGCCCGCCGGTAACGTGGCCACGGTGGAGCACCTCGCGGTCAACCCGCTGGACGCCAAGTCGCTCATCGAGGCGTTCGGCGCCGCCGGCGTCATCGCGATCATCTTCGCCGAGACCGGCCTGCTGATCGGCTTCTTCCTGCCCGGCGACTCGCTGCTCTTCACCGCGGGGTTCTTCTGCTCCAACGCCGCCCGGTCGACGGTCCACCTCAACTTGGCGGTGATCCTGCCCGGAGTCGCGATCGCTGCCATCGCGGGGGCACAGGTCGGCTACCTGATCGGCCGGCGGGCCGGGCCGCTGTTCTTCGACCGGCCGCGTTCGCGGCTGTTCAACCCGGCCAACGTACGGCGCGCCGAGCACTACTTCGAGCGCTTCGGGGAGGCGAAGGCGGTCGTCCTCGCCCGGTTCATCCCGATCGTTCGAACGTTCCTCAACCCGGTGGCCGGCGTGCTCGAGATGCCGGCGAGGAGGTTCACGCTCTGGAACGTCGTCGGCGGGCTGCTGTGGTCGGTCGGTGTGACGCTACTCGGCTACACGCTCGGCTCGAGCATCCCGGGGATCGACAAGTACTTGCTGCCGGCCGTCATCGTCATCGTCATCGTCTCGCTGCTGCCCGTCGCCTTCGAGGTGCTGCGCCACCGTCGCGGCCGAGTCGGCTGAGGGCGGCGGCGTACCGTCGTACCGTCTGCCTGCGGCCGGCGTCGGGTCAGACCGGGCGGGTCTGCTCGCCGAGGCGCCGCAGGGTCGCCTCCCGGACGGGTGGCGTCTGAGCCTGGATGAGGTGGAAGAGCGCCTCGCGGGCCAGCCGTTGCGCCGGGTTGCCGGCCAGCATCGACATGCCGGCGCCGGCGGCGACGAGCCCGACCGCGGCCCGGTTGAGCAGCTCGAGCGCGTGAGCGCGTACGGCGAGCCGCTCGTCCAGGCGCTCCTCGGCCGGCACGTCGTCGAGCAGGACGTACGCGCGCTGCCGGAGTTCCGCACTCTCCGCAGTGAGGCCGGCGACCAGACTCCGCCCCTCGTCGGAGCCGCGCCGCTCGACGACGTCGCGCAGCCGCCCGAGGATCGTGCACAGCAGGCCGAAGACGGCCGGCGTGACGTTGGCGGTGACGAGCCGGTCGGCGGCACGCCACTGCTCGAGCGGCTGGACGAGTGCCACGTCCACATGCCGTACCACGAACCCGTCGAGCGTCAGCGACACGTTGCGCGCGCCCTGCATGGCGGCGAGGCGCAGCGGCGCGCTCGCGGCGAGGCCGGGCTGGTCGCGCGCTGGCACCAACGCGAGAACAGCGTCGGCGTCGGCAGCGTGGACGCCGCCGAGCAGGAACACGTCGGCGAGCCCCCACGACGTCATCCAGTCCACCCGACCGTCGAGACGCCAGCCCTCGTCCACCGGCGTCGCGGCCATCGGGGCGCCTGGCCGGCGCAGGTGACTGACCGCACCCCCGGCCAGGGCGCGCGACGACGCGAGCGGACGCAGCCAGCGCCCGCGTAGGTCCTCGTTGTCCGACCGGAGCAGCGTCTTGAGCGGCGACCCGTGCTGCGTGGCGACGAACCAGGTGGCGCCGCACGCGCCGGCGAGGACCTCCGTGACCTCGCGGCCGACGGCCAGTGACGCGCCGCCCCCGCCGTACTCCTCCGGCGCGGTGACCCCGAGCAGACCCGCTGCCTCGAGCGCCTCGACATGCGAGGCCGGAACCCCGTCGTCGTCGGCTCGCTGCGCCTCGGGCTCGAGGAGCTCGCCGGCGACCCGCCGCGCCGCGGCGACGTGTGGGTCGAGCACGCGGCTAGTCCAACACACGGCGCAGCACCTCCCGCAATTTCACCGCACGCCCACAACACTTGCGTCCATGCCGGTCCGTTCGCCCGCCGCGCTGACGCTGCTCGACCGGTGTTGACGGCTACGCTTCGGGGCGTGCCGAGCGCACCAGCCCGTCAGGAGGCCGACCGTGTCGCGGCCGACCTCGGCGTGCTCGCCGAGCCGCACCGACTCCTCGTCCTGCGCCATCTGCGCCGCGGGGCGCGCACCGCGGGTTTCCTCGCCGACGCGGTCGGCATGTCACCATCCCTCGCCAGCCACCACCTCGCGGTACTGGTTGAGGCCGGGCTCGTCACGCGCCGCCAGACCGGCCAGTTCGTCTGCTACGCCGCCGAACGCGAGCGGGTGCGCGAGCTCTACCAACGGCTTGGCCGGCTCGCCGGTGCGGTTGGCACAGCGGTCGAGCAGGCGCCCCCGGACGACCTCAACCCGTGCTGATCGAACCGCGGGTGCGGGTCGTCGTAATCGCCCACCTGGCGGTTTCCGACGACCGTGTCGCGCCGTCGGCGCGTCTCGCCGAGGACCTCGGGGTCGACTCCCTGGCCGCCATCGAGCTGGCCCTCGCCCTCGAGGACGAGTTCGACATCGCGCTGCCCGACGAGTCGCTGACCGATTTGCACACCTATGCCGATGTTGTCCAAGCGGTCGGCGAGCGAGTACGCCACTGAGCCCATCCGGGCGCGGCGCGTCGGCGAACGGCATTTCAGCGCCTGTTGAAGAATGACGGCCCTACGGCAATAGTTCTCGACACCAAGAGAAGTTCTCGCCACCAGGAGAGGACCCGCCATGCCCCCGTCGCGTCATCCGCAGCGTTTCACCTACCGGCTTCCCCTCGGCCTCGCCATAGCTGCCGTTGCGATCGCCGTCGCGGCCTGCGGCGGCGGGAGCAGCAACGACACGAAGGGCACCGAAGCCTCCTCGCTCAACGCCGCTGACTGGCAGAGCGTGCTCGCGAAGGCCAAGGGCCAGACTGTCAACTGGTACATGTACGGCGGCGACGATCACCTCAATGCCTACGTCAACGGCTTCGTCAGCCGAGAGCTCGCCAAGAGCGGCGTCAAGCTCAACCAGGTGAAGATCGGGGACACGGTCGAGGCGGTCAACAAGGTCCTCGGCGAGAAGCAGGCCGGCCGAGCAAGCGGCTCGGTGGACCTGATCTGGATCAACGGCGAGAACTTCGCCACCGGGAAGCAGGCCAAGCTCTGGTACTGCGGCTACGCCGACAAGCTGCCCAACGCGAAGAACATCGACTTCTCCGACGGCAGCATCAAGAACGACTTCGGCGTACCCATCGACAACTGTGAGATGCCCTGGAACCGCAGCACCTCCGTCGTCGTCTACGACTCGGCCAAGGTGCCGGCGAGCGCCGTACGGTCAGTCGCTTCGATGTTCTCCTACGTCGCGGGACATCCGGGATCGTTCACCTATCCGGCGCCTCCCGACTTCACCGGGTCGATGGCGGTTCGGCGGTTCTTCTACGACGCCAACGGCGGGTACGAGAGCTTCCTCGGCCCCTTCGACCGGTCGGCGTACGCACCGGCGGCCGCGAAGCTCTGGACCCGGCTGAACGCCCTGGAGCCCTCGCTCTGGCGCAAGGGCAAGACGTACCCGCAGGGCCAGCCCGACGTCGAGAAGCTCTACGGCAACGGTGAGATCTCGCTCTACCTCACGTACGACGCCGGCAGCGTGGCCACCAGCGTCGACAAGGGAATTTTCCCGAAGACCACGCGAGAGGCGGCCTTCGCGGACGGGATGATCGGCAACACCAACTACGTCTCGATCCCGTACAACGCCCCGCACAAGGCCGCGGCGCTGGTGCTCGCCAACCTGCTGGTCTCGCCCCAGGCACAGCTGGAAAAGGCGAAGCCCGACGTCCTCGGCTACTACCCCGTTCTCGACACGGCGAGGGCGTCGATCGCCAGCCGGTTCAAGACACTTCCCACGCCGGCCTCGGTCCTGCCGTACACCGAGCAGGCGAAGCACGTCATCCCCGAGTTGCAGAGCACGTGGCTGACGACGATCGAGAAGGACTGGAAGACCAACGTCCTCCAGAAGTGAGCTGACCGGCAGACAGCGGCTGCGGATCGGGCTCCTGCTCAGCCCGGCGCTCGCCGT
>JBBSIN010000067.1:0-10493 GCA_038232055.1 Mycobacteriales bacterium | reverse complement strand
CCTCCGCCGTGGTGGTCTCCCGCTCGGCGAGAAGTCGGCGGGCCGGTGCTGCGGCGTCGTACGCGGCCCTGATCGCGAAGCGAAGGCGACCGGTCAGCGGGCCGATTGGGGCGCGCAGGTCGGCGGCCACCGCGCCGGGATGACGTCGCGGGTCGGCGAGCAGGTAGCGAGCGCCACCGACGTAGACGAGGACGCCAGCGGTCAAGGGCCGCAGGTCGAGTGCCCCCAAGTCGAGCACGCGGCGCGCCTCGGGGTAGGCGGGGTTGACGAGCTGGAACCCACGGTCCAGCCGGTATCCGTCAACGACGTCGGTACGGACGCGGCCGCCCACTTCGTCGGACGCCTCGAGCAGGGCGACCCGCCGGCCCGCCAGCGTCAGCCGCCGAGCGGCCGCCAGGCCGGCGAGCCCAGCGCCCACGACGACGACGTCGACGTCGGCGTTGGCGGTCGGCACGCTCCGCGACGGTAGACCTGTGGACAACGGTTTTCGGATTCGCCCGCCGCCGTGCTTCCATCCGGCCATGGACCCGCTCGCCCTGCCGGGCTATGCCGTCGAGGCGCCGCTCGACGCCGGCAGCGCCTGGCGAGCCCGCCAGGAGGCGACTGGCCGGGCGGTGCTCCTGCGTCGGGTAGAGCTTGCGGCGGACCCGGCCGCGCGTGACGCGGCACGCCGAGTCATCGCCCGCGTCGCCGGTCTGGCTTCGCCGTATCTGCTACCGGTGCACACGGCGGTGACCACGTCCGACGGCCTTGTCGTCGTCTACGACTACGCGCCCGCTGGCACCCTTACGCGTCTCCTGTCGGCGCGCCAACGGCTCGAGCCCGGGGAGGTCGTCACGCTCGGCAGCGCCGTGGCGGACGCGCTCGCGGTGGTGCACGTGGCCGGGCTGGTGCACGGTTCCGTCACGCCGGACGCCGTGCATCTGGCGCTTGACGGCACGCCGCTGTTGGCCGACGTCGGGCTTCCCGGCAACAATGGAGGTTCATCGCTGTCGGGCTCCGTCGACGATGTCCGCGCCTTGGTGGCCATGTGCCGCCAGGCGCTCGGCGCCGGTCGAGGAGAGGTGGGGCCGGGACATGCGCCGGTGCTAGCCGCGCTCGACACCGTGGAGGGCGGGCCGGCGGAAGCTGCCGGTCTCGCCACCGCCCTGCGCCGTGCCGCCCCCGGCATCCCGATCCGACTCACCGCCGTCCCGGCCGGTCCAACCGCCGGAGAGCCGACGGTCGGCGCCGCTCCTGAAGGGCCACGGGTGCTCCGGGACATGGTGCACGACGTAGCGGCCGCCGGTCGACCGTTACGTCGCATTGGGGCGGTCGTCGGCGCCGCTACGGCAGCCGTTCTCGCAGCGGTCGCGCTCGGCGTTCAGTGGGCGCATCGATCCGACCATTCGGTCGCGGCACCGCTCCAGGTCGGCGCGCACCAGACCGCGCCCACCGCGCCCACCGCGCCCACATCGCCCACATCGCCCACATCGCCCACATCGGCCACCGCGCCGGCAGGGGACCCTTCGCTCGGCCCGCGGCCGGCACCAGCCTCCTGGCGCGGACTTCTCGACCGGCTGGACCGCCGCCGCGCCGCCGCGTTCGCCTCGGTCGACGCCGCGGCGATGCTTGGGGTCGACGCGGCGCGGTCGGCCGCACTCCGGCGTGACCGGAGCGCCGTCGAGACGTTGCGTCATCGAGGTGCGCGCGCTCGTGGTCTGCGCTGGGAGCTCCTCGACGTGCGGGTCGACGGCGCTGGCCCGCCAGGCGTGACGCTTCGGGTGACCGACCGCATGCCGGCGTACGACGTCCTCGCGGCCGACGGCACGCTGCTCGCCCGCCGCCCCGCGCGTGGGACGGCGACGTGGCGGGTCACGCTACTGCCCGGACGCGCCGGCTGGCGGATCTCCGACGTGTCGAGGGCCTGAGCCCCGCGAACCGAGCAGCGCCGGCAACGCCTCGTCGAGCGTGGGCAGCGCGAAGCGGAAGCCGGTGCGTTCGAGCACCGCCGGAAGCCCTCGCTGGCCCGCGAGCAGTCCCTCGTCGGCGAAGCCGCCGAAGGCGAGCCGTAGTGCCGCGCCGGGGACCGCCAGCACCGCCGGACGGCGTACCGCGCGGGCGATTGCCGCCGTGTAGTCGGCGTTGGTGGCGGGGTGCGGAGAGGTGAGGTTCACCGGCCCGACCACCTCGTTGGCGAGCAGGAACCGGATCGCCGCGACCTCGTCGGGGAGGGAGATCCAGCTCACCCACTGCCGACCGGACCCGAGTCGGGCGCCCAGGCCGAGCCGGAACAGCGGCAACGCCCGGCCGAGCGCGCCGCCCTTCGTGGCGAGGACGATGCCGGTTCGCAGGTGGACGACGCGGGTGCCGGACCGCTCCGCCGCCGCGGTCGATGCCTCCCACCGCCGTACGACGTCAGCAAGGAACCCCTCACCCGACGGCGCGGTCTCGTCCACCGGCCGTTCCCCCGAGTCGCCGTACCACCCGATGGCCGACCCGGACAGCAGCGTCCGCGGCGGGTCGTCGCAGGCAGCGATCGAGCCGGCGATTGCCGTCGTGCCGTCGACCCGGCTGCGCAGTACCTCGGCCTGCCAGGCCGCGGTCCAACGCCGATCACCGATCCCGGCGCCCGCAAGGTGCACGACGGCATCCGTGCCGGCGACGATGTGCGGCGCCACGACACCCGGCGTCCACTGCACCTCGTCGGGAGCCGTCGTCGTGCGTCGGACCAGCCGGCGTACCTCGTGCCCGTCTTCGCGCAGCGACCGGACCAGCGCGGAGCCGATGAGGCCGGACGCACCGGTCACCCCGACCTTCACGTCGCGATCACCCGGCCGTCACCTCGCTATCGTGCCGCAGTGACCGGAAACGGAACCATTCGCCCCGCGACACCGGACGACGACGACCGACTGGCATACGTCGACGCAGCGGCCGCGGACCCGGGGACTTACGTCGTACCGCCGAAGAGCGGCGAGCGGTTCTTCGGTGGTGGAACGGTTCCGGGAGAGATCCTGGTCGGCGAACTTGACGGCCGGATCGTGGGATACGTCAAGGTGCGGCCGCCGACTCCGCTGCCCTCCAACGCGCACGTCCTGCAGGTGCAGGGGCTCGCCGTGGCTCCCGAGGCGCGGCGTCGCGGCGTCGCGCGGATGCTGCTGGCCGCCGCCGCCGAAGAGGCCCGGCGCCGCGGGGCAACCAAGCTCTCGCTGCGCGTTCTTGGCAGCAACCCGTCCGCGCAAGCCCTCTACCGGTCCTGCGGCTTCGAGGTCGAGGGGGTACTGCGCGGCGAGTTCCGGATCGACGGCGTCGAAGTGGACGACGTCCTCATGGCGCGCCAGGTCTGACCGCTGAGTCTGGGCGCTGCGCAGGACCGCTCAACGGCCGAGCTCGGTCTCGAACGAGCCGTCCTCGAGCCGATCCTTGACGGTATTCAGGAACCGTGCCGCGTCGGCGCCGTCGACGATGCGGTGGTCGTAGGTCATCGCCAGGTAGACCATCGACCGTACGGCGACGACCTCGCCGAGCTCGCGATCCGCGACCACCACCGGGCGCTTGACCACCGAACCGGTGCCGAGGATCCCGACCTGGGGCTGGTTGATGATCGGCGTGTCGAACAGCGCCCCCCGGCTGCCGGTGTTGGTCAGCGTGAACGTCCCGCCGCCCAGCTCGTCCGGCGCGACGGCGTTGTTGCGGGTACGGCCGGCCAGGTCGGCGATCTTGCGCGCCAGACCGCCGAGGTTGAGGTCCTGGGCGTTCTGGATCACCGGCACGAGCAGCCCTCGCTCGGTGTCGACCGCGATGCCAAGGTGTACGGCGTCGTGGTAGGTGACCGTGCCTTCCGCCAGGTCGATCGAGGAGTTGACGGCCGGGTGCGCCTTCAAGGCCTCGCAGGTGGCGACCGCGAAGAACGGCAGGAACGAGAGCTTGACGCCCTCGCGCTGCTCGAAGTCGCGTTTCGCCTCGTCGCGCAGGCGTGCCACCTTGGTGATGTCCACCTCGATGACCGTGGTGAGCTGGGCGCTGATCTGCAGCGACTCGGTCATGCGCTTCGCGATGACCTGCCGCAGCCGGGAGAGCTTCTCGGTCTTCCCGCGCACGTGCGTCAGCGACGCCGCCCGGTCTGCCTGCGGCGCGGTCGGCTGCGCCTTGGGCGCGCTCGTACCCTTGGCCGGCGTTGACTCCCGGGTCTCCTCGCGCCCCTCGCCCGCAGCTGTGTCGCTGCTGACCGCGGTGTCGCTGCTACTTGCGGCCGGAGCTTGCGGCTGCCGGCCGTTGCCGCCCGGCTTCGCCTCCAGCACGTCCGACTTGCGGATCCGCCCGCCGACGCCGGTGCCGGAGATCGAGGACAGGTCGATGCCCCGCTCGGCCGCGAGCTTGCGGACCAGTGGGGTGACATAGGCCGCCCCCCCGCCGCCGGAACCGCCACCGTCACTGCCACCGCCGTCCGCTGCTGGCTGCTCGCTCGCTGCCGGCTGCTCGGCTGGCGCCGACTTCTCGGCCGGCGCGGGCTGCTCGGTCGTCCTCGACTCGGCCGCCGGCGCGCTCGGCGAGTCGTCTTCGGCGTCCGGCTCCTTCGCGATCTCGGCGCGCTCCGCCGCCGGGGCCGTCGCCGGCTCGTCCGCCGCCTCCTCGGCCTCCCCGGCCGATTCCGCTGCCGGCGCGGCCGCACCCGCCGAGGGCTGCTCGGGCGTCTCGGCCGGCTCCTCCTGGCCCTCCTCCTGGTTGGCCGGAGCAGAGTCGCCGGCTTCTCCGCCGGCCGACCCGCCCTCGTCGATGACCGCTAGTTCCGCGCCGACCTCGACCGTCTCGTCCTCGGAGACCTTGATGGAGGAGATGACGCCAGCGGTGGGGGAGGGGATCTCGGTGTCGACCTTGTCGGTCGACACCTCGAGCAGCGGCTCGTCGGCGTCGACGTGCTCGCCTTCCTTCTTCAGCCAACGTGTGACGGTGCCCTCGGAGACGCTCTCGCCGAGGCGCGGCATGGTGACGGAGACCGACATCTGCAGTGGCCCTTCTTCGCGAGCGTGGGAGGAGCTGGTCAGCCGTGGGTGTGCAGGGGCTTGCCGGCGAGGGCGAGGTGCGCCTCGCCCACCGCCTCGGACATCGTGGGGTGCGGGTGGATGAGCTGCGCGACCTCGACCGGCAGCGCCTCCCAGTTGGTGATCAGCTGCGCCTCGGCAATGAGCTCGCCGACCCGCGAGCCGACCATGTGTACGCCGAGCACCGGCCCGTCCTTGGCGGCGACCACCTTGACGGCGCCCGCCGTACCGAGGATCTGGCTGCGGCCGTTGCCCGCGAGGTCGTAGGTCACCTCGTGCGTCTCGTAGCCACGATCCTTGGCCTGGGCCGACGTGATGCCGACTGAGGCGACCTCGGGCGCGGAGTAGGTGATCCGCGGTACGCCGTCGTAGTCGATCGCGGGCGGGTTCAGGCCGGCGATGCGCTCGGCGACCATGATCCCCTCGCCGAAGCCGACGTGCGCCAACTGCAACCCTGGTCGCAGATCGCCGATCGCGTAGACGTCGGGCAGGTTGGTCTGGCAGTGCGCGTCGACCTTGACGAACCCGCGCTCCATCTCGACGCCCACCTCGTCATAGCCGAGCCCGTCGGAGACCGGACCACGGCCGACGGCGACGAGCAGCAGCTCACCGTCGACGGTCTCGCCGTTCTCCAGCGTGACGGTCACGCCGTCCTCGGTCACCTTCGCGTCGGTGAACTTCACGCCCACCTTGTAGTTGATGCCGCGCTTACGGAAGGCGCGCTCGAGCAGCTTCGAGCTCGACTCCTCCTCCAGCGGCAGGAGGTGCGGCAGCGCCTCGACGATCGTCACGTCGGCGCCGAAGGACTTCCAGACGCTGGCGAACTCGACTCCGATGACCCCGCCGCCGAGTACGATGACCGACGACGGCACCCGGTCGAGCTGCAGAGCGTCCTCGCTCGTGATGATCCGCTTGCCGTCGAGCTCGAGACCCGGCAGCGTTCGCGAGTACGAGCCTGTGGCCAGCACCACGGCCTTCGACGCGGAGTACGCCGTACCGTCTACCTCGACGGAGTCGGCCGATACCAGCCGGCCGCTGCCCTCGACATAGGTGATCTGCCGACTCTTGATGAGCCCCTGTAGGCCCTTCCAGAGCCGGCCGACGACCTTGTCCTTGTAGGCGTTGACGCCGGGCATGTCGATGCCGTCGAGGGACGCCTTGATGCCGAAACTCTCGCTCTCGCGGGTCTGGTCGGCGATCTCGGCTGCGTGCAGCAGCGCCTTTGTCGGGATGCAGCCACGGTGCAGGCACGTGCCGCCGACCTTGTCCTTCTCGACGAGCGCGACGGAGAGCCCAAGCTCGGCGGCGCGCAAGGCGCAGGCGTAGCCGCCGCTCCCGCCGCCGAGGATGACCAGGTCGAACGTGTTGCTTCCCGCCACAGCGGCGCTCCCTTGCCGGACGTCGATCTCGAAACGTGCCTAGTGTTCCACTGCCGCGCGCCGAACCGCTAACCGGCGGCGAGCTCCTCGGCGAGCTCGACGAGCGTCCGTACGGCGGCGCCGGTGCCGCCCTTGGGGGTGTAGCCGTGCGGGTCGCCGGTGTTGTACGACGGCCCGGCGATGTCGAGATGGGCCCACGGGATCCCCTCGCCCACGAACTCGCGGAGGAAGAGCCCGGCGACGAGCATGCCGCCGTACCGCTCGCCCATGTTCGCGATGTCCGCCACCTCGGAGTCGAGCGACTTGCGCAGCTCCTCCGGGAGCGGCATCGGCCACATTGCCTCGCCGGCCCGACCGGCCGCCGCGACCACCCGGGCGGCGAAGTCGTCATCGTTGGACATGACGGCGCCGATCCGGGAGCCGAGCGCGACGATCTGCGCTCCGGTCAGCGTCGCCACGTCGACCAGGTAGTCCGGGCGGTCCTCGCTGACCCTGGCCAGCCCGTCACCGAGGATGAGTCGTCCCTCGGCGTCGGTGTTGAGCACCTCGACGCGCTTGCCGCCGTACATGGTCAGCACGTCTGAGGGGCGGATGGCGGACCCGGACGGCATGTTCTCCGCCATCGGCACCCACGCATCGACCTCGACGGCGAGGCCGAGTCGGCCGATCGCCATCGTGGCCGCGATGACGGCGGCCGCACCGGCCATGTCGGACTTCATGTCCTCCATCGCCTGCGCCGGCTTGAGCGAGAGTCCACCGGAGTCGAACGTGATGCCCTTGCCGACCAGGCCGAGCTTCACCGCGGCCGACGACGGGCGGTGACGCAGGTGCACCATGCGCGGCGGATGCGCGGCGCCGGCGCCGACGCCGAGGACGCCGCCGTAGCCGCCCTTCTTCAGGGCCTTTTCGTCGAGCACCTTCACCTCGATCCCGGCCTCGCCGGCGGCGGCGACCGCGGCCGCGGCGAAGTCGGCGGGGTGCAGGTCGCTCGGCGGGGTGTTGACGAGATCGCGGGTGAGCGCGACCGCCTGCGCGACGACCTCGGCGCGCCGTACGACGTCCTTCGCGCGGCGCTCCGGCGACACGACAGTGACCGAGGTGACGGGCGGCCGGTGCCCGTTGCGGCTGGCCGAGCGGTAGCGGTCGTAGGAGTAGGCACCGAGCAGGGCGCCCTCGCAGACCGCCCGCAGCGCGGCCCGGTCGCCCGCAGCGGCCGGCAGGGCGACGGCCGCTCGCCTGCTGCCCGCGGCGGCGCGTACGCCGGCCCCCGCGGCCCGGCGCAGCGTTTCGGCGTCGTAGCCGCCACCGTTGGGCGCCGCACCGAGACCGACCGCCACGACCGAGGCTGCGGCCGTCGCACCGAGCGTCGGGCAGCGGGTCACCTCGCCGGTCTCCCCGGTCGCGCCCAGCGATGTCAGGGCCTCGGCCAGCTTTCCGCCGAGCGCTTCGTCCACCGCTTCCGCTCCTGGCGCCAGAACCGGGCCGCGTGGTCCCTGCGTCACGCCGACCACGAGGACGTCGGCCTTGATCCCGGCTGGGTCGGTGCTGGACAGAGCGAGCGCGGTCCCTGATGACGTCATGGCTCAGATGCTAGGCGGGTAGCGTCCCCGACATGTCCGACGACCTCCGGCGATCGCCCCTCCACGATCGCCACGTGGCCTTGGGCGCCAAGCTCGCGAACTTCGGGGGCTGGCAGATGCCGATCGAGTACCCGGGGGGCGGCGTCCTGAAGGAGCACGCCGCGGTGCGCACGGCGGTCGGCATCTTCGATGTCAGCCACCTCGGCAAGGCCGACGTTAAGGGTCCTGGCGCCAAGGACTTCCTCAACCGGTGCCTCAGCAACGACCTCGACCGGATCGGCGCGGGCCGGGCGCAGTACACGCTGTGCTGCGACGACGAGACGGGCGGGGTCGTCGACGACCTCATCGCCTATCGGCGCGCCGACGACGACATGTTCCTCGTCCCCAACGCCGCCAACGCAGCCGAGGTGATCCAGCGGCTGGCCGCGACCGCGCCGGAGGGCGTACAAGTCGAGGACCTGCACGAGCGGCTCGCGGTCATCGCCGTGCAGGGACCGCGGTCGGGCGACGTGCTGCAGGCCGCAGGCCTGCCGGCGGATCTCGACTACATGGCCTTCACCGTCGCGGACTGGCACGACGGCAAGGAGCTCGCCGTCTGCCGCACCGGCTACACCGGGGAGCGCGGGTTCGAGCTGCTACCCCGCTGGGACGACGCCGGCGAGGTGTGGGACGCCGTCGTGGCGGCCGCCGCCGAGCACGGCGGGCGCCCCTGCGGTCTCGGCGCGCGCGACACGCTGCGCACGGAGATGGGGTATCCCCTGCACGGGCAGGACCTCTCCTTCGACATCACGCCGGTGCAGGCGCGTCTCGGCTGGGCGGTCGGCTGGACCAAGCCGGCGTTCTGGGGACGCGACGTCCTCCTCGCCGAGCGGGAGCGCAAGGCCGGGCCGGTGCTGCGCGGGCTCGAGGCGCTCGACCGCGGCATCCCCCGGCCGCACATGCCGGTGCTCGGGGCCGACGGGGCGCCGGTCGGCGAGGTCACGAGCGGCACGTTCTCGCCGACCCGCCGGGTGGGCATCGCGCTGGCCCTCCTCGAGCGGTCGGTCGACGAGGGCGACGAGGTTCGGGTCGACGTGCGCGGCCGCCCGTCGCTGATGCGCGTCGTACGCCCCCCGTTCGTGGCGGCCTCGACCGGCGATTGACCCGCCGCCGGCGGCTCAGTCCACGAGCGAGGCCGGCAGCTCGGTCGCCATGAAGACCAGCACGGTCGTCTGCGCGATCTCCGCGAGGGCGCCGAGGACGTCGCCGGTGACGCCGCCGAACCGGCGTACGACGTGCCGGCGCAGCACCCACGTCACCCCGAGCGCCAGGGCGAGCGCGAGGAGCGCGCGCACGCCGCCCCGCAACGTGCCGGCGTCCTGGTCGAAGCGCCCGTAGACGAACGCCTCCCCGGCGACCGCCACCGTCCAGAGCGCGGCCAGCGGCCGGCGCACGGTTCCGGCGACGAGCGCCCCCATGCCGTCGGGCCGGGCGGCGGGGACGCCGCGGGTGCACGACCAGACCATGGCGAGTCGTCCGCTCAGCACCGCGAGCAGCACCGACTCCGTCCCGCGGTGGCTGGCCACGCACGACGTCAACGCGGCCGACTGGATGAGCAGGGAGAAGGCGACCGTCGCCGCTCCCAGCGGTCCGGTCTCGGGCGAGCGCATGACCTGCAGCGCCCGCTCCGGCGGGGCGTGCGACGCGAGCCCGTCCGCGGTGTCCGCGAGCCCGTCGAGATGCAGGCCGCGGGTGAGCAGCGCCAGCAGCGCGAGCGCGAGCACGCTGGGGAGCAGCGGGCCGACCGCGTCGATGAAGACCTTGCGGCCGAGAAAGAGCACGGCGGCGGCCAGAAAGGCCAGCAGCGCGCCGACGAGCGGGGACCAGGCCATCGCCTGCCCCGCCGTACGCCGGTCGACCCGTCCCGGCCGCAGCGGCAGGACGGTGAAGGTGGTGAGAGCCAGCCGAAGACCGTCAGGCACGGTCGCTCACGCCCGCCTGCTCGAAGGTGGCCATCTCGGCCAGCGTGGCGATGGCGGCGGCGAGAATGGGCACGGCCAGTAGTCCCCCGGTCCCCTCACCGAGACGCAGCCCGAGGTCGAGGACGGGCACGAGGCCGAGCCGCTGCAGAGCCAGGCGCTGCGCCGGCTCGGGCGAGCGGGAGCCGGCCACCCACCACCGCGACGCGCCCGGCGCGAGCTCGTCGGCGAGTACGGCGCAGGTCGCCGACACCAGGCCGTCGAGGACCGCGGGCGTGCGGCGTACCGCCGTCTGCGCCAGGAAACCGGTCATCGCGGCGAGGTCTGCGCCGCCGGCGCAGGCGAGGAGCGCGAGCGGATCGCCGATGTGCCGGCGGGCCCGCCGGAGCGCGTCCCGGACAACGACGACCTTGCGCATCCAGCCGGCGTCGTCGACGCCGGTGCCTCGGCCGGTCACCGCGGGCGCCTCGGAGCCGGTCAGCGCGGCGACGAGGACGGCACAGGGTGTGCTGTTGCCGATGCCCATGTCGCCGGGGACGAAGAGGTCGGCCCCTG
>JBBSIN010000066.1:0-10765 GCA_038232055.1 Mycobacteriales bacterium | reverse complement strand
GCTGGTCGCCGCGGCGCTGGTCGGGGTCGCGACGCTGATGGTGCTTCTCGGCGCCGGCCGGCTCGCCGAGGGGCTGGACTTCCTCGGGAACCAGAAGGCGCGCGGCCTGCAGGTCGAGACCGTCGCCGCGACGCCGTACCTCCTCGCCCGGGCGTTCGGCGCCAGCGGCATCCGGGTCGGTCACGAGTACGGCGCCTACCAGGTGCTCGGTCCCGGGGTGTCGGCGGCGGTCGTCGCGACGGGGGTGGCCGGTCTGGCCGTGATCGCCGCGTACGTCGCGCTGGCGTGGCGCCGTCCGGGAGACCTGGGGCTTGCGCTGGGTGGGCTCCTGGCGGTGCTGGTGACCGCGCGGGTGCTGAGCCCGCAGTACCTGATCTGGGTGCTCGGGGTGGCCGCGGTGGAGCTCTCTACGTCCGGCAGCCGGCAACGGCGTACCGCGCTGCTCCTCGTGCTGGCGGCCGGTCTGACCCAGTGGCTCTACCCCCCGTGGTACGACCCGCTGCTGCGTGGCGATCTGCTGCCCGCGCTGCTGCTCACGCTGCGCAACGCGGTGCTCGTGGCGGCTGCGGTCGTAGCGCTACGTCAGGGGATGACCCGACCGGTTGAGACGAAGTAGGTCATCGCGACGGTCAGGGCAGCGCAGGTGACGAGCAGCACGCGGTAGGCGGCGCTCGGCAGCCGGTCGGCGCAGGCGAGAAAGAGCGGCAGCGCCAGCATCAGCATCCGCGGCCGCGGCCCGACCCGGCTGCTGAGGAAGCAGAAGCTCAGCGCGGCGACGGTGTAGACGACGAGCAGGGTCGACGGACGCCAGCGCACCAGGACGACCACGGCGACGAGGACGAAGCCGAGCCCGACGAGCACCGAGAGGTATTGCCAGTCCGGCTTCGCGATGTGGTCGACGATCTCGTCGGGAGCGAGTAGCCGCAGGAGCCTCGCCGAGAAGTCGATGCCCTGATGCCACGCCCGCGCCTCGACCTCGTGCCATGCCCGCCAGTCGCCGACGTGCAGCTGGAGGTAGCCGAGGAACGCCAGGAAACCCACCGGCGCGAGCATCGGCGCGAGGAGGGATCGCCACTCCCCACGTCGCCGGATGGCGTCGTAGGACGCCCACGCACAGGCGACGACCAGCGCCAGCGCGTTGGGGCGCGTGGCGGTGGCCAGCCCGGCGCAGAACCCGGCGATCAGCCAACGGCGGCGAATCAGTGCATACAGGCAGCCGGCAACCAGCAGGATCGCCAGGCCCTCCGTGTAGGCGAGCGAGAGGACGACCGCACCGGGGAAGAAGGTCAGCAGCGCGGCCGCTCGCAGCGCCGTACGCCGCGCCCGTGCCTCGTCGCGACCTACGGCGAGGGCGACGACCCTCGACAGGTGAGCCATCGCGACGGTCGCGGCAGCGCCGAGGGCGGCGCCGACGGCTGTCGCGGCCAGCAGGCCGTCGGACGCGACGGCGAGGACCGGGCGCAGCAGCAACGGGAACAGGGGGAAGAACGCGAGGCGCAGCTCGGCGTTGTCTGGCAGCGGCGCCGCGCTCGCCGGGTAGCCGTCCTGCGCGACCGCGAGGTACCAGTGAGCGTCCCACTTCGCCACCATGAGATGCCAGCTCAGGCCGGAGTGCAGGTGCGCGGCCAGCAAACCGGCCGCGACGACCGCTCGGCTGGCGAGATAGACCAGGACGGCGTACCAGGTCAGTCGCCACAGCGCTGCGGTGGCCGGTCGGTCTGGGAAATCCGCGCCGCCGGCGGCCGGCGGCTGTCGTTGCAGGGGATACGCGGCGACGCTGCCGGCCGAGCCGGCGGCCGCCTCCTCGCGCACGCCCCACCCCTGTCCGTCGAGCCCTTGCCATCGACAGTACGGGGCGGCCGGATCGGTGCGGCCACCGATCGGCCCCGCCTGCCCTTCCCGGGGCGGGCGTCGGGAACTCGGCAACGCGGCTGGCGTCCGGCGTACGGTGATCGGCAAGAGCCGCTCGTCGACGCGGCATCGCCTCGGGAGCTGACCATGGCCCTGCTCGACAGCACCGGCATGACCGCGGGTCCGGTTCCCTCGGGCACCGAGGTGACCGGGCCGCGCTCTAGGCCCGGCGGGCGCGTTCGCGACCCGTGGACGGCAACCGTTCTCGACGCGGTGGGCGACACGCCGCTGGTCCGCGTCGACGGCGTGTGGGTCAAGCTCGAGTTCCTCAACCCGTCGGGGTCGATCAAGGCGCGCATCGCGACGTACATGATCGAGCGGGCCGAGCGGGAGGGCTTGCTGCAGCCCGGCGACACGATCGTCGAGGCGTCGAGCGGCAACACCGGCAACGCGCTGAGCATGGTCGCCGCGGTCAAGGGCTACCGGATGCTCGTCGTCATGCCCGATGGCATGAGCGCCGAGCGGATGGCGATCTCCAAGGCGTTCGGCGCCGAGGTCATGACGCTCGGCGACTTCCACGTCAACGACGCGCTCGCCAAGGCGCGGGAGATCGGCCAGCAGCCCGGCCACTTCGCGCCGCAGCAGTTCGACTCGGAATGGAACGTCGAGGAGAACCGCACCTGGCTGGGTCCGGAATTGCTGCGCCAGCTGCCGGCGGGCGTCGTACCCGACGCTGTCGTCGGCGGCGTCGGCACCGGAGGCACGATCGTCGGCGTCGGGCTCGCCGTCCGGGAGGTCAATCCGGCCTGCCGCGTGGTGGCCGTCGAGCCCAGCGAGTCGTGCACCCTGCTGTGCGGCGAAGTCGGCAAGCACCTGATCGAGGGCATTGCCGACGGCTTCGTGCCCGGCATCATCCGCCGGCACCGCGACGTCGTCGACGCCTTCGTCCCGGTCGACAGCGACGAGGCCATCGCCGAGATGCGGCGCCTCGCCCACGACTTCGGGCTCTTCGTCGGCCCCAGCTCCGGCGCGCATCTCGTCGCCGCCCGCGCGCTGCGCGAGGCGTACGACGACGTGGAGCATGTCGTGACGTTCTTCTGCGACGAGGGCGAGAAGTACATCAGTGACTACTTCCTGGACTAGCACCGCCGGATCGCGCTCAGCCGGGGCGCCACCGCTTCCCGCTCCGCCACTTCCGCTCCCCGCTCCGCCACTTCCGCGGGCTGTGGAGTCTGGTACGGGTCCCAGCACGCACCAGACTCCACAGCGCGGCAAAAGGCACGGTGGGGAGCCGGGCGCGATGACTCGGTGGAGCGGGGCGTGACCGCGCAGCTCCTCGACGGCAAGGCCACGGCCGCCGCAATCCGCGCCGAGCTGCGGATGCGGGTGGACGCCCTGCGGCAGCGCGGCGTCGTACCCGGCCTGGGTACCGTTCTCGTCGGCGACGACCCGGGCAGCCGCTCCTACGTCGCCGGCAAGCACCGTGACTGCGCCGAGATCGGCGTCGCGTCGCTGCAACACGAGCTGCCGGCCACCGCAACGCAGGCCGACCTCACTGCGGTCGTGGATGAGCTCAACGGCGATCCGACGTGCACCGGCTACATCGTGCAGCTGCCGCTGCCGCGGGGCCTCGACGCCAATGCCGTTCTCGAGCTGATGGACCCAGGCAAGGACGCCGACGGCCTACACCCCACCAACCTTGGTCGCCTCGTGCTGGGGCAGCCGGCGCCGCTGCCATGCACCCCGCGCGCCATCGTCGAGCTGCTGCGGCGCTACGCGGTGCCGCTGGCCGGCGCGGAGGTGACCATCCTTGGCCGTGGCGTGACGGTGGGCCGCCCGCTCGGCCTGCTGCTGACGCGGCGAACCGAGAACGCGACACCGACCCTGTGCCACACCGGCACGTACGACGTCGCGGAACATATCCGCCGGGCCGACATCGTCGTCGCAGCGGCCGGCGTACCGCACCTCGTCAAGGCCGACATGGTCCGCCCCGGCGCCGCGGTCCTCGACGTCGGCATCACCCGCACCGAGAGCGGCCTCGTCGGCGACGTGCATCCCGACGTACGCGAGGTCGCCGGCTTCCTGGCTCCGATGCCCGGCGGGGTGGGGCCGATGACTCGGGCCATGCTCCTCACGAACGTCGTCGAGGCAGCCGAGCGCTCCCACGCGTCACGTTGACCGCGACCTCCCTGCTCAGCCGGCCATTCCCGGTACGGCGGACACGTCGACATCGGAGGCCTTCGCCCGGACGGCGACCACGCTGACGAGCAGGGCGATCGCGGCGAAGACCACCCCGACGGTGAAGGCGGACGAGATGCCGTGCGCCAAGACGGAGTTCGCCACGGACGGCGGCGGCTGCAGCCTGCCCTCGGCGAAGGCCTGCTTCATCGCGGGTGAGGCGCTCGCCAGGAACTGCCCGACCTGATGCTGCTGCTCATTGCGGCTCGCCGTACCGAAGACCGTGACGAGGATGGACAGCCCCAGGGACCCGCCGATCATTTGCATGACGTTGAGCAGCCCCGAGGCGGCGCCGGACTCCTTCGCCTCGACGCCGCTCACCGCGATGATGGTCAACGGCACGAAGAGGAATCCCATGCCCGCGGAGAAGACGAGCATCGGGCCTAGGATCCCGCCGACGTAGCTGCTGCTGGCGGAGATCTGCGACAGCCAGGCGAGCCCAGCGGTGGCGCAGACGGCGCCAGCGACCATGAAGGGCTTCGGCCCGACGCGCAGCAGCTGGCGTGAGGCGATCTGAGCGGTGATGACGATCATCGCGCTCACCGGCAGGAAAGCGAAGCCGGCTTTGAGGGCGCTGTAGTCGAGGATGTTCTGCACGAACAGCGTGAGGAAGAAGAACATGCTGAACAGGGCCGCGGCGAGCGAGAGCATGACGACGTAGGAGGCGGTTCGGTTCCGGTCACGGAACATGCCGAGCGGCACGACCGGCTGCTCCGTCGCCCGTTCGATGATCACGAAGACGACCAGCAGCACGACGGCAAGCAGGAAGGACAGGATGGTCAGCACGTCCATCCAGCCGTCTTGCGCGGCGCGGATGAACCCGTAGACGAGGGCCGTCATGCCGAGCGTCGACGTGAGCGCGCCGCCGACGTCGAAGCGCCCGGGATGCTGCTCGGACTCGTTGATGAACATGGGGGCAACGACGGCGATGAGGATGCCGATCGGGACGTTGACGAACAGCACCCACCGCCACGACAGCCAGGACGTCAGCATGCCGCCGGCGAGCAGCCCGATCGCCGCGCCGGATCCCGAGACCGCGGCGAAGACACCGAACGCGCGGTTGCGCTCCTTGCCCTCGGCGAAGTTGGTAGTGATCAGTGCCAACGCGGTGGGCGAACAGATGGCGCCGCCGATGCCCTGCAGCGCTCGCGCACCCAGCAACCATGCCGAGGAGGTGGCAAGGCCACCGAGGAACGAGGCGAGGGTGAACAGGAGGATGCCGAAGACAAAGACGCGGCGTCGACCGAGGATGTCGCCGGCACGGGCGCCGAGCAGCAGCAGCCCGCCAAAGGTCAGCGTGTAGGCGTTGAGCACCCACGACAGGCTGGTCGTGGAGAAACCCAGGGCGGTCTGGATGTGCGGCAGGGCGATGTTCACGATCGTCGCGTCGAGGACGACCATGAGCTGTGCACCGGCGATGATCGCCAGCGCGAGCCCGGGGCGCTGTCCCCGGCGGGCCGTGCCTGTGGCTTGTCCTCTGGTAGCCGTGCTGGTCATGCGTAGGTCTCCCTCCCCTTAGCGAACGCTTCCGTTCACTCGGCCGCGACGCTACACTGCGTTTCATAAGAGACGCAAGCGTTCCGTACGGAACCTGTCGGGGGTCTTACAGATGGACCTGGAAGCGGCGCCGGAGAACGCGTCGCTCTGTCCCGGCACCCGACGACGCGGCGACGTCCTGGAACAGGCGATCTTCGACGCGGTCCTCGACCAGCTGGGTACTGTCGGGTACGACGCGCTGACCATGGAGCGCGTTGCCGCCGACGCGAGGACCGGCAAGGCCTCGCTCTACCGCCGCTGGCCCTGCAAAGAGGAGCTCGTCGTCGACGCGCTGAACCACCGGCTCCCCGCGCTCGACGACCCGCCGGACACCGGCACCGTGCGTGGCGACGTCCTTGAGCTGCTCGGTCGGATGCGCCGCACGATCAATAGCCCAACCGGCTGCGCGATCCAGAGCCTCATGGGCAGCGTCCAACGCGACCGCGGCTTCATCCGGGCCGTCCACGCCCGGGTCATCGAGCCCCGCAAACGGATGATGATGGAGGTGCTGCGGCGCGGTGCCGAGCGCGGGGAGGTACGCCCGGAGGCCGTGACGATGCTCGTCGCCGAGTCCGGGCCAGCGCTGGTCGTCCACCGCTTCCTCGTCGACGGGCCACCGATCACCCGACGTACCGTCGAGGCGATCGTCGACCAGGTGGTGCTGCCGATGCTGCGCCCTGACGCCCGTCCGTGACGGCTTCGGCCAACCCCCGCTAGGCGCAGTGGGCGCCTGGCCCCGGCTGCCGACCCCCGCCGCTGGATGGGGGTCATTGGCCACATCGGTCCCGTTGCACCTGCAACGCCACGCTCGTTGGGTCTGCCTGCGGCCGGTGAAAGGACGGAAATGTGGTCAATCGGCCCCGCTGGTTCGCGCGCGCCGGTCCGCGCCCAAGGGCACCGACGACGACATCCGGGCCAAGATCGGTCCTCGCCGCTCAGCTCGACCAGTCCCCGGCGGCGATCCGGGGGTCGAGCTCTCCGCCGACCCACCGCCGCGCCGTACCGCCGCCCGGCCCCGGCTCCCGATCCCCGGCGCCGAATGGGGGTTGTTGACCACATCGGTCCCGTCGGGCCTGCAACGCCACGCTCGTTGGGTCTGTCTGCCGCCGGTGAAAGGACGTGAATGTGGTCAATCGGCCCCGCGGTAGGGAGAACCGACCTGCGAAACAAGCGTCACGGTGACTCTGACAGGCTTCGCGCGAGCCTCGCCAGCCCCTCGGCGACGGAAACGCGCGGCCTATAGCCGAGGTCTCGCCGGGCGGCCGAGATGTCGAACCAGTGCGCGGTGTTCAGCTGCTGGGCGAGGAAGCGCGTCATCGGTGGGTCGTCGTCGCGGCCCAGCACGTCGTAGACGCCCTCGGCGACCGCACCGAGGGCGTACGCGACCGGATACGGGACCGTCGCGGTCACCGGCGTCAACCCGGCCGCCGCGAGGATGCGGTTGACCAGGTCCATCACCGGCAGCGGCTCGCCCTGGGAGATGAAGTACGCCCGGCCGGCGGGGGCCGAGTCGGGCGCCGAGTCGGGGCCCGAGGCGGACGCAGAGGCGGGCGCCAGCCGGTCCGCGGCGAGCAGGTGCGCCTCCGCCGCGTTGTCGACGTACGTCGAGTCGACGAGCGCCTGCCCGTCTCCGACGAAGCGCAGCCGGCCGCGGCGAGCCCGGTTCAGGATGCCGGGGACGAGCTGGGTGTCGCCCCGTCCCCAGATCAGGTGCGGTCGCAGGGCGACCGTCGCCAGTGCGGGGCAGTTGGCGTCGAGGACCATGCGTTCCGCGACGGCCTTCGTGGCCGGATACGGCGAGGCGTAGCGCCGGGCGTACGGTAGCCGTTCGTCGCCGCCCGCGATGTCGGCGCCGGCGTGCACGACGCTGGGGGTCGACGTGTAGACGAGCCGCCGGACGCCGTGCGCCAGACAGGCGTCGAGGACCGAGCGGGTGCCGTCGACGTTGGTTCGCCGGTACGCCGCAGCCGGCCCGCGCAGGCCGGCCTTCGCCGCGACGTGGAAAACGACGTCGCAACCGGCCGCGGCGGCGGCGACGGCGGCCCGGTCCGCGACGTCCGCGCGTACCGTCCCCACACCGAGCGCCGCAAGTTCGGGATACTCGCCCCGGCTGAGGCTGCGCACCTGGTCACCGCGCGCGACGAGCTGCCGGATGATCGCCGAGCCGAGGAACCCCCCGCCGCCAGTGACGAGTGCCCTCATCGCAGCCGCCTGGCCGCCCACCGGGCGAGCGCCTGGCGGTCGATCTTGGCGTTGTGCCGGATGTCGACCGGGAAGCCGCGGTGGTACAGGACAGTTCCGATCGTTGCCGTGGACGGATGAGCTGCGGCGAGGGCGAGCAGCTCCCGGGTGAGCTCGGGCCGAGCTCCGGACGGAGGCAGGGGCCGAGCCACGGGCCGAGCCACAGGCCGACCTCCGGGCGGGCGCTCCAGCTCGATACAGATCACCGGCCGTTGGGAACCGGCCGGTCCCACCCCGACCAGCGCCGAGCGACGGACTGCGGGATGTGCGTCGAACACCGCCTCGCACGGCACCGAGAACATGACACCTTCGGCTGTGGTGACCCGATGCGCCTTCCGGCCGCAGAACCACAGCCTGCCTAGGTCGTCGAGGTAACCCAGGTCGCCCATCCGGTGCGCCACGGAACCGTCCCAATCGGTCTTCGCGAGCGCGGTGGCGGCAGGGCGGTCGGCATAGCCCAAGGTCACGTTCGGCCCGCGCACCACGATCTCGCCGATCTCGCCGGTCGGCAGCAGGCGGGTGTCGCCAATAGCGGGCAGCGGATCCTCCGTGATCGGCACGATGGCAAGGTCGACGCCGGGCGCCGGGCGACCGACGCAGATGCCCAGCTCTGTCAGCCCGAGCACCTCGTCGCTGCCGATGGAGGTGACCGGCAGCGCCTCGGTGGCGCCGTACGGCGTGTGCACCTGCGCCGCGGGGCCCAGCATCGCGAGGAAACGGCGCTGCACGGCCGGCGTCACGGGGGCACCCGCGGAGATGACCCGGCGCAGCGTCGGCATCTCGCCGCCGGCCGCCTCGGCCCAGCGGCCGACCGTGTCAAGCAGCGCGGGAGAGCCGAACATCATCGTCGCGCCGAACGTGTTCGCCGCATCGACGACCCGCCGCGGGTCGACATCTGCCGGTCGCGTCGGATCCATCCGGGGGATCACCGTCGTGACCCCCAGCGCCGGACCGAGAAGCGCGAAGGGTGCAAACGTCGAGAGGCTCACCTCGCCGGGCTCGACGCCGTACAGTTCGCGGATCATCGCGACCTGCGCAAGCAGCTGCTCGTGGCGGTACTCGACGCCCTTCGGCACGCCGGTGCTACCGCTGGTGAACGCGATTGCGGCCGTGCCAGAAGTAGCCGGCGGGGCCACGAACGGCAGCCGGCCCATGCCCGTGCGCTCGACGGAGCGCAGCGTCGGGCCACCGCCGGGCAGTCGCAGACCGACGGTCACCAGCCGGTGCGCGCCCGGGCACCAGCGCAGGAGGCGGCGGGCGGCGTGCGCCCGCGGCACCCCGATGAACGCGGCCGGGCCGACCTCGCGCAGGCAGGTCCGCAGGCTGGCGAGCCCGATGCCCGGGTCGATCAGCACCGGCACCGCGGCCGCCCTTTGCAGGGCGAAGGCGAGCGCGAAGAAGTCCTCGTTCGGCGGGACCATCAGCGCGGTACGCACGCCGGGGCCGATCCCGATTGCGGTCAGCCCGGCCGCGATCGCATCGCTGCGGCGGTCGAGCTCGGCGTACGTCGTCGCCCGGAAGCTGGTCGCTCCGGCGCGGTGGATCCGGCCGCGAGGCAGGATCGTCACGGCGGCGTCCGGGCGGTCCCGCGCGGCGGCCGTCAGGAGTGCGGCGAGACCGGCCGGCGCCGTCACGCTTCCCGGGCCGCCTCCCGCGCCCCCGTCCGCGTCGCGAAGTCCAGCACGAGCGGGACGATGCGGTCGCCGGCGTCCTCGAGGACGTAGTGCCCGGCGCCGCCGAACCGGTGGACCTCCGCGTGCGGGTAGATCTGCTCCCACCGGGCGAGGATCTCCGCGTCGAAGACGAAGTCCGCCATGCCCCAGCAGATGAGCACCGGGCGGTCGCGGAACACCTCGAGCCGCTCTGCGGTTCGGGCGAGCGTCGCGTACGCCGGGTCGCCGGGCGCCAGCGGGATGTCCTTGACGAACTTCAGCACGCCGACGCGCGCAGCCGGCCGGTCGTACGGCGCGAGGTAGCCGCGTCGTACGTCCCGCGGCAGGCGGGAGCGCACGGCAAGCAGCGCGGCCCCCCGGGCGAACGCGTTGCCGAGCAGCACGGCGAGCTCCCCGAGCACCGGGGTCCGGGTCGCCCGCAACGCCAGAGGCAGCCGCTTCCCGCCCGGTAGCGGGAAGGCCGCCGTGTTGAGCAGCACGAGCCGGGCCACCCGCTCCGGGTTCTCGACCGCCCAGGCCAGCGCGATCGGACCGCCCCAGTCGTGCACCACCAGGGTCACCGGCTCGGTCAGGCCGAGCGCGTCGACGAACCGGGTGAAGTCGGCGACCCGGCGGTCCAGCGTGTACGGGTAGCGCGCCACCGGCGGCTTGGCGGAGCGTCCCATCCCGATGTGGTCCGGGGCGATCGCCCGGAACCCGGCGGCCGGCAGCGCGGTGAGTAGCGACCGGAAGTAGAACGACCAGGTCGGGTTGCCGTGCACGAGCACGACCGGCGGGCCGGTGCCCTCGTCGACGTACGCGTACGACAGCCCGTCGATGTCGAGGTGCCTGCTGGTGAAGGGAAACCCCTTCACCACACGACCTCCGCAGCGGTGGCGTTGATGCCGCTGCCGATGCCCATCAGGGCGATCCGGTCGCCCGGGGACAGGTCGTCCGCCGCCTTGGCGAGCACGGTCGGGATCGAGGCGGGACCGATGTTGCCGAAATTCGGGAAGATCAGGGGGAACTTGGCGCTGTCGAGGCCGAGCGTCTCGCAGATGGCCCGGGTGTGAACCTTGCTGACCTGGTGGACGGCGTACATGTCGAAGCCGGCGGGGTCCCAGTCGAACATCTCGGTGGCCAGCTTCCACGTCTCCGCGCCGACCTGCAGGCCGGCGCGCAGCAGCGCCTGGGTGTCGGTGTGCATCTCGTCCGGCTGGCCGGTGCACAGCAGCGCGTGTTCGGTG
>JBBSIN010000065.1:0-11035 GCA_038232055.1 Mycobacteriales bacterium | reverse complement strand
CGTCAGCCGGCGGATGCGGCGCGGTCGCGGGCGGCGGCGACGGCGGCCTGGCCGAAGCTGATCCCGGCGTCGTTGGGCGGCACGCGGTGCGGCACCAGCACCCGGAACCCGCGCGCGGTGAGGGCGTCGGTGAGCCGGGTGAGCAGTACGACGTTCTGAAACACTCCCCCGGACAACGCGACCGTCGACAGCCCCGCGTTCCCTCGTACGACGTCGAGCGCACCGGCGACGACGTCCGCCAACCCGTTGTGGAAGCGGGCGGCGACGACGCCAGGGTCGATGCCGCAACGCACGTCGTCGGCAGCGGCGCAGACCAGGTCGGCGCTGCGGATTCGCAGTGGTCGGCCGGCGACTACGCGCGCCGGATACGCGCCCGGTTCGGCGAGGTCGACGCGTTGCTCGAGCTCGACCGCCGCCTGGCCCTCGTAGTTGACCGCGTCCCGGATTCCCACGAGCGCTGCCACCGCGTCGAAGAGCCGTCCGGCGCTCGACGTCAGCGGCGCGTTGACGCCGGCCGCGGCGACCGCGGTGACGGCGGCCCACCGCGACTCGTTGCGTCGTACGACGTCGAGCCCGTTCGGCAGGTCGGCGCCGTACGCCGCCTGCAGGTAGGCCGCGGCCATCCGCCACGGCTCACGGATCGCCGCGGCACCGCCGGGCAGCGGTACGACGTCGAGGTGGCCGACCCGCTCGTACCTAACGAGGTCCGCGACGAGGAGCTCGCCGCCCCAGAGCGTCCCGTCGTCCCCCAGCCCGGTCCCGTCGAACGCGACGCCGATGACCGGGCCGGTTTCGCCGTGGTCGGCGAGGCAGGCCGCGATGTGCGCGTGATGGTGTTGGACCCCGACGAGTTGCACGTCGGCGAGGTCGACGGCGTACTGCGTCGAGAGGTAGTCGGGGTGCAGGTCGTGGGCGACCACCTCGGGCCGCACGTCGAAGAGCGTCCGGAAATGCTCGATGCCGGTGAGAAGGGCCTGGAACGTCTCGTAGTTCTGCAGGTCGCCGATGTGATGCGACACAAAGGCGTGCCGGCTGCGGCCGAGGCAGAACGTGCTCTTCAGCTCGGCCCCGCAGGCAAGCACCGGCCGGGGGAAGGACCATGCGAGAGCCAGCGGCTCGGGCACGTAGCCGCGAGAGCGGCGGAGCGGCAGCTCACGTCCGGCGAAGAGCCGGACGACGCTGTCGTCGGTCCGCACATGGATCGGTCGGTCGTGGGTGAGGAAGCCGTCCACCATGCCCGCGAGCCGCTCCCGCGCGTCGTCGTCGCGGAAGGCGATCGGCTCGTCCGAGACGTTGCCGCTGGTCAGCACGAAGGGCCGACCCAGCTCCCTGGCGAGCAGGTGGTGCAGCGGGGTGTAGGGCAGCAGCACCCCGAGCTCGCGATTGCCGGGCGCCACCGACGGCGCGATGGACGTCGTGCCCCGGCGGCTGGGCAGCAGGACGACCGGCCGGCGACGGCCGGTGAGCAACGCGGCGGCCGGCTCGTCGACCGCCACCACGCGGCGCGCGCCGTCGAGGTCGGCCACCATCAGCGCGAACGGCTTGTCCTCCCGTAACTTGCGGCGGCGGAGCCGGGACACCGCGGCCTCGTCAGTGGCGTCCGCCGCCAGGTGGTAGCCGCCGAGGCCCTTCACCGCGAGGATGGCGCCCGCGGAGAGCAGGGCGGCGGCCTTCTCGATCGGGTACCCAGCGACCGGTCGCCCAGCACGGTCCAGCAGGCGCAGCGTCGGGCCGCAGGCCGGGCAGCACACCGGCTGGGCATGGAAGCGCCGGTCGGCTGGGTCGGCGTACTCGCGGGCACACTCGGCGCACATCGCGAAGCCGACCATGGTCGTCGCCGGCCGGTCGTACGGAACGTCGGTGACGATCGTGAAGCGCGGGCCGCAGTTCGTGCAGTTGGTGAACGGATAGCGGAACCGCCGGTCCGCCGGGTCGAACAGCTCAGAAAGGCAGTCGGCACAGGTTGCGGTGTCAGCCGCGATGAGCGTCTGGCGCGGCCCACCCTGCGGGCTGGCGACGATGACGAACTCGCGGTCGCCGCGCGGCGCGAGCTGCTCCATAGTGATCGTCTCGACCGTGGCCAGCGCTGGCGCGCGGGCCCGCAAGGTGTCGACGAGCTCGGCGACCGAGGCCGGCTCCCCCTCGGCCTCGACGAAGACACCGTCGACGTCGTTGCCGACGAACCCGCCGAGACCCAGCGCCGTGGCCGCGGCATGGACGAAGGGCCGGAAGCCGACACCCTGCACCACGCCCTCGACCCGGATGCGCGTCCGGGACCGGCTGGAGACGGCGATGGGGTTGGTCAGAGGTCGGCCAGCGCGTGCTGGGTGAGCTCCCACAGGACGTGGTACGTCGTCGTCTGCACTTCTTGGATGCGGTGCACGGAGGACGACGGTACGACGAACAGGTGCTCGATGGTGCCCGCTGCCGCCATCCGCCCGCCGTCGTATCCGGCGAACCCGACAGTGACCATCCCCCGACGGCTCGCCTCCTCGAAGCCGCGCAGCACGTTGGCTGACCCGCCGCTCGTCGAGAGGCCCACCGCGATGTCGCCGCGCCGACCGAACGCCGCGAGCTGGCGCGCGAAGACCACCTCGAAGCCGACGTCGTTCGCGAGGGCGGTCAGCACGGCGACGTCACCGGTCAACGCCACCGCGGGCAAGGCGCGAGTGCCGGGCTCCGGGTCGAGGAAGAGCTGCGCCACCGCCTGCGCGTCGGTGCTGCTGCCCCCGTTGCCGAAGGTGAAGAGCCGCCCGCCGCCAGCGAAGGCCACAGCCAGCGCGTGTGCGCATCCCGCGAGCTGGCCGGCGTAGCGCTGGGCCATCGTCTCCCGCAGGGCCACGATCTCCGTGGCCTTCTCGACGGTCGACCGGCGTACCGCGGCGAGAACCGGTGCCAGGTCGCTCGTGCCGGCGTACAGGAACGGGTAGAGCGACTCGACGCCGCTCGCGACGGGAGCGTCACTGGTCATGCCGGTACCGTCTCGTCGAGCAGGTTCGGGTGTTCGAAGAAGACGTGCACCAGCTCCCACAGCACGTGGTAGGTCGTCACGTGCACCTCCTTGACAACGAGGGCATCCTCCGAGCGAGCCACGAACGCGTGGTCGACCGCGGGGCTGTGCGCGATGGCGCCGGCGTGCCCACCGGCCAGGGCAACCGTGAGCAGGCCACGCTCGTGCGCGACCTGCAGGCCGCGAAGCACGCTCGGCGAGTCGGCATCGGCAGAGACGCCGAGGGCGATGTCCGCGGGGTCGCCGAGCAGCTGCAGCTGCCGCGCGAACGCCTCGCCGACGCCGTCGCGCGCCGCGACGCCGGTGAGCGTGGCCACGTCGTTGGTGAGCGACACCGCCGGCAGCGCACGCTTGCCGACGATCACGGGATGCACGAATTCCACCGCGAGATGCTGGGCGTCGGTCGCCGCCGCGCCCGTACCGAAGACCAACAGCTTGCCGCCGCGGTGGAAGCGCACCGCCATATCGTGGCAGGCAGTCGCTACCCGAGCGGCGTCGTCGGCGACCGCGGCTGCCGCCGGAACCCGGCGGGCGAAGGCGGCCACCGCAGCGGCGGACTGAAGGTCAAGAGCCATGGCGCTCACCTCCGTTGCGGCCGGCGCCGTTGGCCGGCGCGGAACCCGACGAGAGCAGCGCGTAACGGAGCAGGTAGATGTCGAGCGCGCCGCGGGTCTCCGCCAGCTCGCGAGCCTTGTGGTCGAGCATGGCGAGGCCGTCGAGCGTGATCCGATAGGTACGCCGCGCCGGTCCGGCCTCGGACGGTCCCCAGTCGGAGCGAGCGAGTCCGTCGCGCTCCATCGCCCGCAGGGCCCGGTAGACCCCACCCGGGTCGCCGTCGGCGACGCCGAACGGTTTGAGCCGTTCGACGAGGTCGTAGCCATGCCCCGGCCGCTCCCGCAGGAGCAGCAGCAGGCACGGTGGGAGGAATCCCTTCGGTTCGCACGAGCTCACGGACGACTCCGTCTCCATGCCGCCACGAACGAAGTCGGCTTCTCCGGCCTCGGTTCACGCAGCCTCTCACCGACAAGGGATTCGGACAAGAAGGCACTGTCGCGCCAGGAAGCACTGTCCCGCCAGGAAGCACTGTCCCGCCGATCAGCCGGCGGTGGGCTCGAGCTCCTCGACGGGCAGCTGCCGCTCGAACTGAGTGCGGTAAAGCTCCGAGTAGAGACCGCCCGTGCCGAGCAGCTCGTCGTGCCGGCCGCGTTCGACGACGCGGCCGTCGTCGACGACGAGGATCTGGTCGGCCTCGCGGATCGTCGACAGGCGGTGCGCGATGACGAGCGAGGTGCGGCCCGCCAACGCCACCTTGAGCGCCCGCTGCACAGCGAGCTCGGACTCGGAGTCGAGGTGGGCGGTGGCCTCGTCGAGGACCACGACGCTCGGCGCCTTGAGCAGCAGCCGGGCGATCGCAAGCCGCTGCTTCTCGCCGCCGGAGAGCCGGTAGCCCCGGTCGCCGACGACGGTGTCCAGCCGGTCCGGCAGCGTACGCACGAGGTCGCCGATCTGCGCGGCGTCGAGGGCCGCCCACAGCTGGGCGTCCGTGGCGTCCGGGCGGGCGTAGAGCAGGTTGGCGCGCACCGAGTCGTGGAACATGTGCGCGTCCTGGGTGACCACTCCGACCACCTGGCGCAGCGACTCCAACGTCACGTCGCGCACGTCGTGGCCGCCGATGCGCACGGCGCCCGCTTGCACGTCGTACATCCGCGTCACCAGCGACGTGATCGTCGTCTTGCCGGCGCCGGAGGGGCCGACCAGCGCGACCAGCTGACCGGACTCGGCGCGGAACGAGACGTCGTGGAGCACCTGCTTCTCGGACGTGGCGTCGATCACGGCAACCGACTCCAGCGAGGCGAGCGACACCTCGCTGGCGCTGGGGTAGCGGAACCCCACCGAGTCGAACTCGATGGTGCTGGCAGTGGGCGGCAGCTCCGTCGCGTCGGGCTTGTCGGCAATCGCCGGCGCCAGGTCGAGCACCTCGAAGACCCGCTCGAAGGACACCAGCGCGGTCATCACGTCGACCTGGACGTTGGACAGCGCGGTGAGCGGCCCGTACAGGCGGTTGAGGTACGCCGTAAGCGCCACCACGGTGCCGACGCCGAGGGCGCCGTTGACGGCCAGGTGCCCACCGACGCCGTACACCAGCGCGGTGGCCAGGGCGGCGACGAGGGTGAGCGCGACGAAGAAGACCCGCGCGTACATGGCCGACTGCACGCCGATGTCGGCGACCCGGCGGGCCCGCGAGCGGAACGCGTCGTTCTCGTCACGGGGCCGGCCGAACAGCTTGACGAGCAGCGCGCCGGCGACGTTGAAGCGCTCGGTCATCGTGGTGTTCATCTCGGCGTTGAGCGCGTAGCTCTCCCTGGTGATCGCCTGCAGCCGCTTGCCCATCCAGCGGGCCGGCAGCACGAAGATCGGCAGCAGGACCAGGGCCATCGCCGTGATCTGCCACGAGAGGTAGAACATCGCGGCGAGCACGATCGTCACCGATAGGAGGTTGGACACGACGGCGGAGAGAGTTCCGGTGAACGCCTGCTGGGCGCCCAGGATGTCGTTGTTGAGGCGGGTGATGAGCGCACCGGTTTGTGTGCGGGTGAAGAACGCGATCGGCATCCGCTGCACGTGGGAGAAGACCTTGGCCCGCATGTCGTAGATCAGGCCCTCGCCGATACCGGCCGAGAACCAGCGGCCCACGAGCTCTACCGCGGCGTCCGCGATGGCGAGCCCGGCGACGAGCAGCGCGAGCGCGGTGATGAGTCCCGCGTCCTTGCCGACGATGCCGTCGTCGATGATCTTCTTGAAGATCAACGGGTTGGCGGCGCCGATGACGGCGTCGAGCACGATCGTGACCAGGAACAGCCAGAGCGCGCGCTTGTACGGCGCGGCGAAGTGGAGGATGCGCCGGGCGGTGTCGCGGGTCAGCCGCTGCTGCTTGACCGACGGGTCGCGGGAGTAGGAGCGCAGCGTGTGCCACGGCGCCGGACCGCCCAAGCTCACGGCTGGTTCTGCCTTCTCGTCACAGCGACGTAACACCCGTTACGTCGCTGCCCTTCCCGCAGGGCGACGCGCGTCCGGTGGTCAGACAAAAGCCGAGACGCCGGTGAGGGCGCGACCGATGAGCAGCTTCTGGATCTGACTGGTGCCCTCGTAGAGGGTGCTCACCCTGGCGTCGCGCAGGAGCTTGCCGGCGACGTACCCGTCGACGTAGCCGTACCCCCCATGCACCTGGATGCAGTTGTTGGCCGCGCGCACTGACGCCTCGGACGCGAAGAGCTTCGCCTTGCTCGCGGCGAGCGTGTAGGACTGGCCACGCGCCTTCAGGTCGCAGGCGGCCCAGGTGAGCAGCCGGCTGCAGTCCACGTCGACCGCACTGTCGGCGATCAGCTCCTGCACCAGCTGATGCGACGCGATCGGCTTCCCGAACTGGTGGCGCTGCCCGGCGTACGACGTCATCTCCTCGAGCGCTCGCTGGGCGATGCCGGTGCACGACGCGGCCAGCGAGATGCGGCCGTCGTCTAGGGCGGAGAGGGCAACCTTGATGCCGATGCCCTCCTGCTGCCCGAGCAGCGACTCCGGGCCGACCTGCACGTCGTCGAGGACGAGCTCGCCGGTGTCGCAGGAGCGCAGTCCCAGCTTGCCGTGCAGCGGAACCGTTGAGAAGCCGGGCCGGTCGGTCGGCACGAGAAAGGCCGACACGCCACGCGCGCCCGGGCCGCCGGTGCGGGCCATGACGAGCGCGACGCCCGCAACCGTCGCGTTGGTGATGAAGATCTTCCTACCGTTGAGGCGCCAACCACCGGCGGGCAGCGGCTCGGCCCGCGACTGCAAGGAGCCGGGATCGCTGCCGGCGTCCGGCTCGGTGAGGCCGAAGCAGCCCAAGGTCTCGCCGCTGGCCATCGGCGGCAGCCACCTGCTCTTCTGCTCCTCGCTGCCCCACCGAGCGATGGCCCCCGCGACCAGGCCGAGATGCACGGAGACGATGGAGCGCACGTTGGCGTCGCCACGGCCGAGCTCCTCGATGACCAGCGCGTAGGAAAGCGGGTCGGCGCCGCCGCCCCCGTACTCCTCCGGAATCGACAGGCCGAGCCAGCCGCCGTCCCGGAGGCCGGCGAGGGCCTGTGCCGGGAAGCGCTCCTCGCGGTCGTTCGCGATTGCGGGGGGCACCACCACCTCGTCGACCCAGCCCCGCACGGCCTTGCGGAGCGCGTCCTGCTCGGCCGAGAGGGCAAGGTCCATGACGCTACTCCCCGATTCCCGCGAGATCCCGGATCCTTCGCAGCTGGGCCTCGCGCTCGGCCCTGAGCTGCTCGGCCGGGCTGTGCCGGGAAGCCGACACTAGCAACGCCTTGGTTTCGACCACCGCAGCCCGAGCCGGCGCAAGGAGCGCAGAGACGAGGTCGGCGACGGTGGCGTCGAGCTCCGCCGCGGGTACGGCGATCTCGGCGATGCCCAGCCGTACCGCCTCCGCGGCGCCGACCCTTCGCCCGGTCGCACAGATCTCCAGGGCCCGTGGGTAGCCGACGAGCTCGACGAGCAGGCGGGTCCCCCCGAGGTCGGGCACCAGGCCGCGAGACGTCTCGGCCATCGTGAGCTGCGCGTCGTCGGCGACCACCCGCATGTCGCACGCCAGGGCGAGCTGGAAGCCGGCCCCGACCGCGTGCCCCTGCACAGCGGCGACGGACAGGACGTCCGGCCGACGCCACCAGGTAAAGGCGGCCTGGTACGACGCGATGACGCCGAGCGCCTCCGCGTCGGACATCCGGGCCATCTCGGCGAACGATGGTGCCCCCGGCAGGCCGTTCGGGCCGAACATGGCCAGGTCGAGCCCGGCGGAGAACGACGGGCCGGCACCGCGCAGCACGAGGACGCGCACGTCAGCGGGCAGGCCTCGCCCGATGTCCGTCAGCGCCGCCCACATCGCCGGGGTCTGCGCGTTGCGCCGCTGCGGCCGGTCGAGGGTGATGGTGGCGACGCTGTCGCTGACGTCCAGCCGGACCCCCGCCTCCGCCAGCCGCTCGGGCGAGAGGTCGGGCGCCGGTCCGCCGACCGGCGGCGGCACCTACTTGGACTTGCCCTTGCTCGCCACCCGGGCACCGCGGGTCGCGCCGCCACGGCCGCGCAGCCTCGTACCGGACTCGGACAGGATGCGGTGCACGAACCCGTACGAGCGGCCCGTCGAGTCCGCGAGCGCGCGGATGCTCTGCCCCGAGTCGTACTTCTTCTTCAGGTCAACGGCGAGCTTGTCCCGCTCGCCACCGGTGACCCGGCTGCCCTTCTTGAGGTCGGCCACGTCATTCCTCCGCGTCCTGGGGACGATGATCGGTGAGGTGATCACTCTAGCCGGACGTACCCACCCAAAGGCAATATCAACTACTCGTTCCGACCAACTGCCCTCGGCGCTACGGTTTGCCGCATGCCGGCGGCCCGACGCGACCTCCTCGTCTGGCTGGGGCTCGTCGCCGCCGGCCTCGCGCTGACCGCGCTGGCCGTCGCCGTGCAGGCCCGGGTCGGAGTCGCCAGCGCTCCGTTCACCGGCCGTTATCGGGTCAAGGTCGAGGTCGGCACGCTGTTGGCGCCCGCGGTCGCCGTCGCGGTCCTCGCCGGCGTACGCCGCGGCGTGCACGAGCGGTTGCCGTGGCGGTGGCTCCTGCTCGGGGGATTCCTCGCCGCCTTCGCCTGGGCGGTCGCCTTGGCGCTGGTCGACGGCGGCAACGGTCTGGCATCACCTCTCGACCTGCCACGCAGCTACCTGCACGACGTGCCGCACGTCGACGCCGACCCGCTGGGCTTCCTCCGGGACTACGTCACGAACGCACCGCGGCTCGCCGTGGACGATCGGCAGCATCCGCCGGGTGGTGCGATGTTCCTCTGGCTGCTCGGCGAGGCCGGTGTCACGGGGCCGACGGTGCTGGGGTTGGCCATCACGGCGATCGGCTGCCTCTCGGTACCGCTGGTCGCCGTCGCCGTACGTTCCCTGTGCCATGAGCCGGCCGCCCGCCGGATCGTCCCGGTTCTCGCGCTCGCGCCGTACGCCGTCTGGCTGGCGGTCAGCATGGACGCGGTGGTGTTGACGATCTGTGCGGCTGCGCTGGCCTGCGGTGTCGTCGGCAGCGAGCCCCGCCGCTCGACCTGGTGGGCGGTCGCCGCGGGGCTGCTGCTGGGCCTCGGCGCACTTTTCTCCTACAGCGCCGCGTGGCTCGGCGCCTCGATCATCGTCACCTACTTCGTGCGCCGACGGCCGCTGCTCAACGTGGTCTCCGGCGTCGCGGCGCTCGTGCCGCTCGGCCTCGCCCGGCTGGCCGGGTTCGAATGGACGACCGGTCTCACGGCGGCCCAGGCGGACTTCTCGCTTCGCATCGGGCCGCACCGCTCGTGGCTGCTGTGGGTGTTGCTCGACCTGCTGCTCGTGCTCATCGCCTGCGGCCCGGTCGTCGTCGCGGCCGCGCGGAAGGTGCGGCGTACGCCGGGGTGGCCCTTCCTGGTCGGCACGGTCCTAGCCGTCGGCTTCGCGGTCGGCTCCGGACTCTCCCGTGGCGAGGTCGAGCGCTCGTTCCTGCCGTTCTTCCCGTGGCTGCTCGTGCCCGCGGTGGCGCCGGAGCGTGACGGCACCCGGCAGGGCAACGCGCCCACGCCGCTGCTGCTCGTCGCGGTGGGCGCGAGCAGCGCCGTCGTCATCGAGTCCGTACTGCGGACAGCCTGGTAGCAGCTCCCGGTAGCCGCGGTGCGCCGGACGAGAGGGCGCGGCGTGACTAGGCGAGCGCCACGAGGTCGGCGAGGTCGGGGCTCCAGTGGTCCTCGACACCGTCCGGCAGCAGGATCACCCGCTCGGGCGTCAGCGCCTCCACCGCGCCCTCGTCGTGGGTGACGAGCACGACCGCACCGGCGTACGTCGACAGCGCGCCCAGCACCTGCTCCCGGCTCGCCGGGTCGAGGTTGTTGGTCGGCTCGTCGAGCAGCAGCACGTTGGCGCTAGAGACCACCAGGCGGGCCAGCGCCAGCCGGGTCTTCTCCCCGCCGGACAGCGTGCCGGCCGGCTGGCTGGCGGCGTCGCCGGAGAAGAGGAAGGCGCCCAGGATGCGCCGGAGCTCCGGCTCGCCGGTGTCGGGTGCGGCGGACCTCAGGTTGTCGAGGACCGAGCGTGTGGGGTCCAGCGTCTCGTGCTCCTGCGCGTAGTAGCCGAGCCGCAGCCCGTGACCGGGCACGACCTCGCCGGTGTCAGCCTCCTCGATGCCGGACAGCAGCCGCAGCAGCGTCGTCTTACCCGCCCCGTTAAGACCCAGGATGACCACCCGACTGCCGCGGTCGACGGCGAGATCGACATCGGTGAAGACCTCGAGCGACCCGTACGACTTGGACAGCCCGGTCGCCGTGAGCGGCGTGCGACCACACGGGGCCGGCGTCGGGAAACGGACGCGCGCCACTCGATCGTTCTGCCGCGCCTCCTCCAGACCGGACAGCAGCCGTGCCGCTCGGCGGTCCATCCCCTGCGCGGCCTTGGCTTTCGTAGCCTTGTAGCGCATCCGGTCGGCCTGGGCGTGCAGGGTGGCGGCCTGTCGCTCGGCGTTGGCCCGCTCGCGCTTGCGCCGGCGTTCATCGGTCTCGCGCTGCTGGAGATAGGCCTTCCACCCGACGTTGTAAACGTCGAGCGCACAGCGGGTCGCGTCGAGGTGAAGCACGCGGTTGACCGTGACGTCCAGCAGGCCGACGTCGTGGCTGATGACCACCAGGCCGCCCTTGTGCGCCCGGAGGAAATCGCGGAGCCAGCCGATCGAGTCGGCGTCGAGGTGGTTGGTGGGTTCGTCGAGCAGCAGCGTCTCCGCGCCGCTGAACAGGATCCGCGCCAGCTCGACCCGCCGACGCTGCCCGCCGGAGAGCGTGCGCAGGGGCTGCCCGAGCACGCGGTCGGGCAGCCCCAAGCTCGACGCGATCCGCGCTGCCTCGGCCTCGGCCGCATAGCCCCCCGCCGCCTGGAAGCGCTCCTCGAGGCCGGCGTAGCGGCGGATCGCCCGCTCGGCAGCGCTGCCG
>JBBSIN010000064.1:0-11137 GCA_038232055.1 Mycobacteriales bacterium | reverse complement strand
CTGCCGCGTAGTAGGCGCGGACGAAAGCTGCCGCGTTGGCGGCCGTCGGCACCGTCGGCGTTGCCGACGGTGAGGGCGTTGGGGAGGGAGAACCCGTGGTCGACGACGGCGTGAGCGGTGCCAACTGCTGCGGCCGGCCACCGTCGGCGGAGCTGCACGCGCCGAGGACGGCGACCGCGACGATCGCCGTCAAAAGCGACGTACCGGACCGAACGGACATGACTGCGGAGTGTAGAACCTCAACGGCAGGCTGGCGAGGGGATGTCCACAGCACCGCCAGGAAACGCGGGCAGACACCCGGGAGCTACTCGATGGCGAACAGGGTGCCGATGGGCCCGGCATCCGGCCGCCAATTCGCGTTGCGGCGCCACGCGACCGATACGTCGGACAGCCATGACGAGGTGGGCGAGGAGCACGGCGCCACCGCACGCACCAGCTCGATGCCGACCGACTGATCGAGCGGCTGAGCTACAGCAGCGAGCGCAGCACGTACGGCATGATCCCGCCGTGGCGGTAGTACTCCGCCTCACCCGGTGTGTCGATCCGTACGACGGCGCGGAACTCGCGATCGTCCGCCCGTACGGTGACCTCGCGCGGCAGCTCCTCGATGCCGGCCAAGCCGGCCACCGAGTAGACCTCGTCGCCGGTCAGCCCGAGCGACTCCCGCGTCTCCCCCTCGCGGAACTGCAACGGCAGCACGCCCATCCCGATCAGGTTGGAGCGGTGAATCCGCTCGTAGGACTCGGCGATGACCGCGCGGACGCCCAGCAGCGCCGTACCCTTGGCGGCCCAGTCGCGGGACGAACCGGAGCCGTACTCCTTGCCGGCGAGTACGACGAGCGGCGTGCCCTCCGCGGCGTAGCGCTCCGCGGCGTCGTAGAACGGCATCGTCTCGCCGTCGGGCAGGTGGCGCGTCACGCCACCCTCGGTGCCGGGCGCGAGCTGGTTGCGCAGCCGGATGTTGGCGAACGTGCCGCGGATCATCACCTCGTGGTTGCCCCGGCGTGAGCCGTAGGAGTTGAAGTCGTTGCGCTCGACGCCGTGCTCGACGAGGTAGCGCCCGGCGGGGGAGTCGGTCTTGATCGCACCGGCGGGGGAGATGTGGTCAGTAGTCACCGAGTCGCCGAGTATCGCAAGCACCCGCGCGCCTTCGATGTCGGTCAGCGCCTCCGGTTCGCGGGGCATGCCGTCGAAGTACGGCGGCTTGCGCACGTACGTCGAGTCCGCGTCCCACTCGAACGTGTCGCCGGCCGGCACCGGCAGCTCCTGCCAGCGGGAGTCGCCGGCGAAGACGTCTGCGTAGTCGCGCCGGAACATCTCCGACTGGATCGCCTGCCCGATCGTCTCCTGCACCTCCTGCGACGAGGGCCAGATGTCACGCAGGTGGACCGGCCGGCCGTCGGTGTCGGTGCCGAGTGGCTCGGTCATCAGGTCGACGTCCATCGTCCCGGCCAGTGCGTAGGCGACGACCAGCGGCGGCGACGCGAGATAGTTCATCTTCACGTCGGGGTTGATCCGGCCCTCGAAGTTGCGGTTGCCCGACAGCACCGCGACCACTGCGAGGTCGGCGTCGTTCACGGCGGCCGACACCTCCGGGATGAGCGGCCCGGAGTTGCCGATGCACGTCGTACATCCGTAGCCCACGAGTGAGAAACCGAGCTTCTCGAGGTACGGCGTGAGACCCGCACGGTCGTAGTAGTCCATGACCACCTTGGACCCCGGCGCCAGGGACGTCTTCACCCACGGCTTGGAGCGAAGGCCCTTCTCGACCGCCTTCTTGGCGAGCAGCGCGGCCCCGAGCATCACCGAGGGATTCGACGTGTTGGTGCACGAGGTGATGGCCGCGATCGCGACGGAGCCGTGGTCGACTTCGGTGGACTCGCCGTCGATCGACACCGGCGTCGGCCGCTTCGGCCGGCCGACCAGCGTCGGGTCCTCCGCGTCGACGACGACCCGAGGCTGGTCCGCCGGGCACTCCTCGCCGCTCGTCTCGACCGCGATCGGGTCGCTGGCCGGGAACGACGCCGCCGACGCCTCGTCGGCCGCGCTGACGTGTTGCCCGCTGCTCTGCGGCGGCACACCCGGCTTGCGCTGCTCACCGCCGGTGTCACCGCTCGAGACGTAGTCGGACAGAACCGCGCGGAACGCCGCCTTCGCTGACGCGAGCGGCACCCGGTCCTGCGGTCGCTTCGGGCCGGCCAGCGAGGGTTCGACCGAGCCGAGGTCAAGCTCGAGCGTTTCGGAGAACGCGAACTCGCGGTCCGGGTCGTGCCAGAGCCCCTGCTCCTTCGCGTACGCCTCGACGAGGGCGACCTGGTCCTCCGGGCGACCGGTGAAACGCAAGTAGGCCAGCGTCTCGTCGTCGATCGGGAAGATCGCACACGTCGACCCGTACTCGGGGCTCATGTTGCCGATCGTCGCCCGGTTGGCGAGCGGCACATTGCCGACGCCTGGCCCGTAGAACTCGACGAACGTGCCGACCACCCCGTGCCGCCGCAGCTGCTCGGTCACGGTCAGCACGAGGTCGGTCGCGGTGGCGCCCTCCGGCAGCTCCCCGAAGAGCTTGAAGCCGACCACCTTCGGGATGAGCATGGACACCGGCTGCCCGAGCATCGCGGCCTCCGCCTCGATGCCGCCGACTCCCCAGCCGAGCACGCCGAGGCCGTTGACCATCGTCGTGTGCGAGTCGGTCCCGACCAGCGTGTCGGGAAAGGCGAGCCCGTCCTGCGCAAAGATCACCCGCGCGAGGTGCTCGATGTTGACCTGGTGCACGATGCCGGTGCCCGGGGGGACGACCTTGAAGTCGGCGAAGGCCTGCTGTCCCCACCGCAGGAACTGGTACCGCTCGACGTTGCGCTCGTACTCGATGGCGACGTTTCGCTCGAAGGAGTCGGGCGCGCCGAAGAGGTCCGCGATGACCGAATGGTCGATGACGAGCTCCGCCGGCCGTAGCGGGTTGATCCGGGAGGCGTCGCCGCCGAGATCTGCCATCGCCTCCCGCATCGCAGCAAGGTCGACGACGCAGGGGACGCCGGTGAAGTCCTGCATGAGCACCCGGGCCGGCGTGTACTGGATCTCCTCGCTGGGTACGGCGGTCGGGTCCCACCCGGCGAGCGCCCGGACCTGCTCAGCGGTGATGCGATGACCGTCCTCGTTGCGGAGGAGGTTCTCGAGCAGCACCTTCAGGCTGAACGGGAGCCGATGCGCGCCGTCGACGGCGTCGAGCCGGAAGATGTCGTACGACGCGTCGCCGACCGAGAGACTGGCGCGGCTGTCGAATGAGTTCATCGTTGTTCTCCCTTTCTCCGGGCAGCCCGCTGGGCAGTCTTGCCCACGGGTTCCTGTCGTCGTACGGCGCCCTCGGCCAGCGCGATCACCGTCTCCGCCTGGCGGTCCGCCAGCCCCGCGGCGAGGTGCAGGACCAGCCCGTCGTGGACCAGCCGGAGGAACGCCGCGAGTGTCTCGGGGGCCACGTCGTCGCGGATCACGCCGCTCGCCTGCCCGCGCGCCAGCCGCTCGCACGTCGTCCGGGCGACGACGTCGAGCCGCTTCTGCCACGCCAGCCGAAACGCCTCGTCGGTGCGCAGCCGGCTCGCCACCTCCAGCTGCACGCCGAGCCAGCCGGGGTCCCGGCGCGGCAGCTCGCGCATGACCTGGACCAGGCCGTGCTCGGCGACCACAGTGGCCATCTGTGTCGCGTCCTCCTCTGCCAGCGCGAGGAAGAGCGCCTCCTTGTCGGCGAAGTGGTGGAAGATCGCGCCGCGGGACAGGCCGGTCTCCCGCTCGAGCCCCCGGACGGTGGCCCCGTCGTACCCGTGCCGAGCAAACGCCCGGCGGGCGCCGGCGAGAATGCGGCGCCGGGTCTCCTCGAGCCGTTCCTCGCTGACCTTGGGCACGCTGACACTCTAGCAAACCGTACGTCCGTCTTGCTAGGCCGACGAGGAGCGGCCGTCGGTGTCGGCGGGGCCCGGGGCGTCCCGCCAGGTCCGGGACTACTCGGCGAGCTTGACGATGAAGACGGTGCCGAAAAGAAGCGCCAGCAGGAGCACCCCGTAGAGGATTCCGGTACGCCGGAACGCGCCGGTCTGCTGGCCCCCGACGCGGGCCGCGGCGGGCAACCCGAGCAGCAGCACCACGGCGCTGACGACGAGCACGACGAAGCCACTCGTCTCGACGCCGAGGATCTCCTTCACGGCCACCTGGACACCTCCGTCTCGCCGCTACGACCGTAGCCGACGCGACTAGCGTGACCTGATGAGCGTCGAGCTCGTCGCGTCCTGGCTGCGCGAAGCGGCACGGGTCACCGTCCTCACCGGGGCCGGCATCTCCACCGACTCCGGCATCCCGGACTACCGCGGTCCCAACGGCGTCTGGACCCGCGACCCGCAGGCCCAGCGGCAGGTGTCGCTGCAGGCTTACGTCGACGACGTCGACGTACGCCGACGCGCCTGGCGCAGTCGACGGGAGCACACCGCGTGGGCCGCGGCACCCAACGTCGCCCACGAGTGCCTCGCCGCGTACGAGCGCACCGGCAAGCTGGTGGCTCTCCTCACCCAGAACATCGACGGCCTGCACCAACGGGCCGGGTCCGCGCCGGACGCCGTGGTCGAGCTGCACGGCACCATCTGGCAGGTCGAGTGTCTCTCGTGCCGCAGCCGCACGCCGATGCACGACGAGCTCGACCGGGTGACCGACGAGCAACCAGACCCGGCGTGCCGGCGCTGCGGCGGCATCCTCAAGTCGGCGACGATCAGTTTCGGGCAGCCGCTGGACCGCCGAGTGCTTGCGCTGGCGATCGACGCCGCCACCTCGTGCGATGTCTTCCTCGCCGTCGGTACCTCGCTCACCGTGCAACCCGTCGCCGGCCTGTGCGGCATGGCGGCCGGCGCCGGCGCGCGCGTCGTCATCGTCAACGCCCAGCCGACGCCGTACGACGGCCTGGCGGTGCAGACCGGCGGCGCCGTGCTGCGGGAGCCGATCGGGACAGTGCTCCCCCAACTCGTCGGTGCCGCGTTAGCCTCCTGATCTCGGAGCTAGGAGGGCGTCCCGATGCGCGTGCCCCTGACGACCGCCGACTTCCTCGACCGCGCCGAAGGTGTCTACGCCGACCGGGTCGGCGTCGTCGACGAGCCGCAGGTCACCGACGGGCTCGGTCGGCTCACCTACCGGGAGCTGGGTCGGCGCGCCCGCGCCACCGCCGCGGGCCTCGACGAGCTCGGCGTCGCGCCGGGTGAGCGGGTGGCGGTGCTCTCGCCCAATTCCGGCCGGCTGCTGGAGATGCTGCTGGGAGTGACGGCGTACGGCCGCGTGCTCGTGCCGATCAACTTCCGGCTGCGGCCTGAGGAGGTCGCGTACATCGTCGAGCACTCCGGGGCCACGACGGTCCTCATCGATCCGGAGTACGACGAGGCGATGAGCGCCGTGACCGCCAAGAACCGGTGGCTGCTCGGCGCCGAGTCCGACGACGCGCTGCTGCGTTTCGGGCGGGAACCCGGGCCGTGGGTCGAGCCCGACGAGGACGCGACGGCGACCATCAACTACACCAGCGGTACGACGGCTCGCCCCAAGGGCGTGCAGCTGACACACCGCAACATCTGGACCAACGCGATCACCTTCGGCCTGCACGCCGGAGTCACCGAGCGCGACGTCTACCTGCACACGCTGCCGATGTTCCACTGCAACGGCTGGGGGATGCTCTACGTCGCCGCCGGCATGGGAAACCTGCAGATCGTGCTGCGGAAGGTCGACGGCACCGACGTGCTACGCCGGGTCGAGGAGCACGGTGTCACGTACATGTGCGGCGCGCCGGCGGTGTGGGCCATGGTCCTCGACGCCGCGCAGTCCTGGGAGGGCGAGATCCCGGGGCGCGGGCGGGTGCGGGTGATCTGCGCCGGCGCGCCCCCGCCGACGCGAATGATCGAGCGGGTCGAGACCGAGCTCGGCTGGGAGTTCTGCCAGATCTACGGGCTGACGGAGACCTCGCCCTTGCTGACCATCAACCGGCGCCGGCAGGAATGGGACGAACTCGACGCCGAGGAGCGCGCCCACAAGCTGGGCCGCGCCGGGGCGCCGACGATCGGCGTCCGGCTCAAGACGAGCGCCGACGACGAGGTGCTGGCGCAGAGCAACGTCGTGCTCGGCGGCTACTGGCAGCAGCCGGAGGCGACGGCCGAGGCGCTGGAGGGCGGCTGGTTCCACACCGGGGACGGCGGGTTTGTCGACGACGACGGCTACCTGACGATCTCCGACCGGAAGAAGGACATCATCATCACCGGCGGCGAGAACGTCTCCTCGATCGAGGTCGAGGACTGCCTCTTCAGCCACCCCGCCGTCGCCGAGGTCGCGGTCATCGGCGTTCCGCACGATCGCTGGGGCGAGACGATCAAGGCGCTGGTGGTGTCGGCGGAGGGCGAGACCGTCACCGAGGACGAGCTGATCACGCACTGCAAGGCCCGTCTCGCCGGCTACAAGGCGCCCACGTCAGTCGAGTTCCGGGACGCGATCCCGCGGACGGCCACCGGAAAGATCCAGAAGTTCAAGCTGCGGGCGCCGTACTGGGAGGGCCGGGACCGTCAGGTGAACTGACGGGGACGGTTTGGGGGCCGCGCCGAGCGGCGAAGCCGATGTCATGGCGAAGGTAGCGGTCGTGACGGGCGGTACGGCGGGCGTCGGGCGGGCGACGGTGCGCCGCTTCGCGGAGCATGGGTACGACGTCGGCATCCTTGCCCGGGGCCACGATCGGCTGGAAGGCGCGGTCAAGGACGTCGAGAACACCGGCCGGCGCGCCCTCGGCGTACCGACCGACGTGGCCGATGCCGGAGCTGTCGAACGGGCCGCCGACGCCGTGGAGAGCCGTCTGGGTCCGATCGACGTGTGGGTCAACTGTGCCTTCGTCGGCGTCTTCGCCCCGTTCGTCGAGGTGTCGGCGGAGGAGTTCCGCCGGGTCACCGAGGTCACCTACCTCGGTCAGGTGCACGGCACGATGGCCGCGCTGCGGCGGATGAAGCCGCGCAACCGCGGTGTCGTCGTCCAGGTCGGCTCGGCGCTCGCCTACCGTGGCATCCCGCTGCAGTCGGCGTACTGCGGCGCCAAGCACGCGATTGTCGGCTTCACCGAATCGGTCATCACCGAGCTTATCCACGACCGGAGCAGCGTGAAGGTGTGCATGGTGCAGCTTCCGGCGCTGAACACACCGCAGTTCGACTGGGTGCTCTCCCGGCTGCCTCGACACCCACAGCCGGTGCCACCGATCTTCCAGCCGGAGGTTGCGGCCGCCGGCATCGTCCATCTCGCCGAACACCCGCGACGCAACATGTGGATCGGGCTGCCGACCGCGCTCACCATCCTGGGCAACCGCGTCGTGCCGTCGATTCTCGACCGCTATCTCGGGCGCACCGGATACGCCGCGCAGCAGACGGACACCGTCACGGAGATGCTCGCTCCGAACCTGTGGGAACCGGTGCCCGGCGACCAGGGCGCCCACGGGAAGTTCGACGACCGCGCGCGGTCGAGCAGCGGCGAGCTATGGCTGTCGACGAGGGTCGCGACACCGGTGGCCCGCCGAACCGGACTGCTGGCGTCGTACGGCGCGACGGTGCTCGATCGGGTCATGACCGCGGCCCAGTCGGCGAGCGAGGCGCTGCGCCGGCGCCGCCACCGCTCCCGGAACCGCTGAACGGCTGAACGAGACCGGTCCGAGGCCGCGGGAACGGAATCGGTCCGAGGGCGGGAACCGAATCGGTCCGAGGGCGGGTCCGAGGAGATCAAGGAGCGTGACCTGCGGGTATGCCGTGATCGGTCCTCGGGCGATCACTCGGGCGATCACTCGGGCGATCATGGGGCGCTCGGACAGCCCCTCGGGGCGATGTTGGCGTACGGCGGAGGTCACTGCTTGCGGGAGGGCGTGCGCTCCTCGGGTTGATTGCGGCTGCCGGTGGCGGGCGCGTGTCTTGACAGTGCCCGGGCAGTGTTGACCAGCGGCACGTGGCTGAACGCCTGGGGCGTATTGCCGACCTGGCGACCGAGGGCAGGGGAGTACTCCTCGGCGAGTAGGCCGACGTCGTTGCGGAGATCCAGCAGGCTCTCGAAGAGCGCGCGCGCTTCGTCGTACTCGCCGATGAGGTGCAGGTCGTCGGCGAGCCAAAACGTGCAGGCGAGGAACGCGCCCTCGTGTCCGGGCAGCCCGTCGACACCGTCCGTGTGGTAGCGCAAGACGTAGCCGTCGGCGCACAGGTCCTTCTGAATCGCCCGAATCGTGCCGACCACCCGCGGATCGTCTGGCGGCAGGAAGCCCACCTGGGGGATCAGCAGCAGGGCGGCGTCGAGCCCCTTGGAGCCGTAGTACTGGGTGAACGTGTTGCGCTCGGCGTCGAAACCCTTCTCGCATACCTCGCGGTGGATCTGGTCGCGCAACCGGCGCCAGCGGTCGACCGGTCCGTCCATGCCGTACTTCTCGATCGTGCGTACGGCGCGGTCGACGCCTACCCAGGCCATCACTTTGGAGTGCACGAAGTTCCGCGACTCCGCCCGGATCTCCCAGAGCGAGTCGTCCGGCTGCTGCCAGCAGTCCTCGAGGAAGTGGACGAGCGCCCGCTGCAGGCGCCAGGAGTCGTCGTCCGGCTCCAGGCCGCTCTCCCGGGCCAGGTACAGCCCGTCGAGAACCTCGCCCCACACGTCGAGCTGGAACTGGTCGACCGCCGCGTTGCCGATGCGGACCGGCGTGGACCCCTCGTAGCCCGGCAACCAGGACGCCTCGTACTCCGAGATGTGTCGCTCACCCGAGAGGCCGTAGAGGATCTGCAGCTTCCGGGGGTCGCCCGCAACGGCGCGCAGCAGCCACTCCCGCCACGCCTTTGCTTCGCCGTCGAAGCCCGTGTAGAGCATGGACTGCAGCGTGAACGTGGCGTCGCGCAGCCAGCAGTATCGGTAGTCCCAGTTACGGGATCCGCCGATGTCCTCCGGAAGCGAGGTCGTCGCCGCCGCCACGATGCCGCCGGTGGGGCTGTAGGTCAGTGCCTTGAGCGTGATCAGCGAGCGTACGACGGCCTCGCGCCACTCACCGTCGTACGTGCACTGCTTCATCCACTGTGACCAGTACCGCTCGGTCTGCCTCAGCGCGGACTCGCCGTTGACCGGCTTGGGGGGGTCCAGGTGCGACTCGCGCCAGGTCATCACGAAGGGCACCCGCTGGCCCTTGTCCACCACGAACTCGTGGTACGTCGTGAAGTCGCGCCCCTCACCGTCGACGGGGGTGCGTAGCCAGACGGCGTTGGGGCCGGCGATCGCCACCAGGTCACCCTCGAGCTTGCGCACCCATGGGATCGTCTGCCCGTAGTCGAAGCGCAGGCGCAGCTGGCTGGTCATCTCGACCCGGCCCTCGAGACCCTCCACGATGCGCACGATGTCCGGCGCCTCGCCACGGGGCGGCATGAAGTCGGTGACGCGGACGCTGCCCTCCGGCGTCTCCCACTCCGTCTCGAGGATCAGCGTGTCGCCATGGTAGCGACGACGGGTGCAGCGGTCCGCGTCGGTCGGGGCCAGTCGCCAATGGCCGTGGCTCTCGTCGCCAAGGAGGGCGGCGAAGCACGCCGCTGAGTCGAAGCGCGGAAAGCACAGCCAGTCGATCGAGCCGGTACGGCCGACGAGGGCAGCCGTGTACGTGTCACCGATAAGGGCGTAGTCCTCGATCCGCTCAGGCACGATCCACCTCCGCTTCGACACGTAGGCTCCCAGAAGTGCGCCTAAACGTGGCGACCTTGGTGATGATCGGGTTTCTTGCCGTCGGCTGCGGCCGCTACGCCGATCAGCTCGCGGCCCGCGAGGTCGTCGTGACCTTCGATGCCGCCGCGTCGCCGGATCAGCACGACGCGGCCCGCACCCACTGCGACGACATCCCGCACGTCGTCGCCGAGCCGGTGCCGGACAGCACGCTGGAGTCGAGCCGGCGCAACGACGTGCGCTTCCGGGTCGACCGGGCCAACGACGCCGACCTGGCCCGCCTCTACGACTGCCTCCGCCGCCAGCCAGGGGTGCAGGGCGTCAACATCCCCTCGTCCCGATGAAACGCCGCTGCCTGATGCAACGCCGCTGCCTGATGCAACGCCGCCGCTCCGGTTAGGGCAGGACCCGTCGCGCGCCGGCGTACACGTTCATCGTGTTGCCGCGGAGGAAGCCGATCAAGGTCATGTCGACCTCCTCGGCAAGCTCGGCGGCCAGCGATGACGGCGCGGAGACGGCGGCGAGCGCGGGAATGCCGGCCATGTACGCCTTCTGGGTGAGTTCGAAGGACGCGCGGCCACTGACGAGCAGCACGCTCCCGTGCAGCGGCACCCGACCCTCGCGCAGCGCCCAGCCGATCACCTTGTCGACGGCGTTGTGCCGGCCGACGTCCTCCCGTACGACGAGCAGCTCGCCGGCCGCGGTGAACAGGCCGACCCCGTGCAGGCCGCCCGTACGGTCGAAGACCCGCTGCGCCTCGCGGAGGGCGTCGGGCAGCGTCGAAAGGACCTCGCGGCGGAGTACCACGTCGTCGTCCCGGAGCGACCACGACGACTGCAGGCGTACGGCGTCGATGCTCGCCTTGCCGCACACCCCGCAGGAGCTGGTCGTGTAGAAGTTGCGGACCAGCGAGGCCGGCAACGTCGTCTCCCCGGCGAGGGCGACATCGACGACGTTGAGCGTCTCGGTGTCGGCGCAGAAGCGCATCGTCGCGATCTCGCCGGCGCCGGTGACGACTCCCTCGGTGAGTAGGAAGCCGGCAGCGAGGTCGAAGTCGTCTCCGGGGGTGCGCATGGTGACCGACACCGGCGAGCCGTTGACTCGGATCTCGAGCGGCTCCTCGACGGCGAGGGTGTCCGGGCGGCGTACGACGGAGTCCCCGTCGAGCCGAAGCACCGGCCGCCGCGTCGTGACCCGTCCCACGTCGAGACTGTAGGCGCACCTTCCCGGGCGGAGGCGGCGGGCTCGAGTGAGCCGGTTGCCGGAGTGTCGGTGGCCGGGGGTAGCTTTCGGCCCGACGGCATCGACACGGGAGGCGACATGGGCCTGCGCGCATTGCTCCGGTCCTGGCCGGTCTACCGCCAGGTGGCCGGTGGTGACGTGCTGGGGCGGGGGGCCGCCGCCAAGTCCCGGCTCAGCG
>JBBSIN010000063.1:0-11760 GCA_038232055.1 Mycobacteriales bacterium | reverse complement strand
CCACCGCGGACTCGGACCGGGGGCGGGAGCTGGCACGGCTCGAGACCGACGGGGAGCGGGTGCGGTCGCGCGCCGACCGCGACCGGAAGCGGTTGGAGACCGGCGCCGTCGGCTCGCCTCGGGAGCTGGAGAACCTTCAGTCCGAGCTGAGCTCGCTTGCCCGACGACAGGACACCCTCGAGGAGCAGGTCCTCGAGGTGATGGAGCAGCGAGAGGCAGTACAGACGCGCCTGGTGGCGCTCGTCGCCGAGCGTGACCGGCTCGCCGCCGACAGCCAGGCCGTGGCGAAGCGCCGCGACGCGGCGTACGCCGAGATCGACTCTGCCGCCGCGCGGCGCGCGCAGGAGCGTGCCGCGACAGCGACCGAGATTCCTGCCGATCTGCTCACGCTCTACGAGAAGGTCCGCGCCGACAAGGGCGGGGTCGGTGCGGCAGCCCTGCGCGGCGGCCGGTGCGAAGGCTGCCACCTCAGCCTCTCCGGACAGGACGTCGCAGCCCTGCGGGCTGCTCCGGCGGACGCTGTGCTGCGATGCGAGGAGTGCCGACGGATCCTCGTGCGGACGCCGGAGTCCGGTCTGTGAGCGCAGGTTGACCGGGGGCCGGCTGGTCGTGGAGGCCGACGGTGGCTCCCGGGGCAACCCGGGGCCGGCAGGGTACGGCGCCGTCGTGCGCGACGCCGACACCGGCGAGGTCCTCCGGGAGGTCGCGGCGGGGATCGGGCGCGCGACGAACAACGTGGCGGAGTACGAGGGGCTGCTGGCCGGCCTGCGCGCCGCGGCCGAACTCGCCCCCGCCGCCGTCGAGGTGCGGATGGACTCCAAGCTCGTCGTCGAACAGATGTCCGGCCGATGGCAGGTCAAGCACCCGGACATGCGGGTGCTTGCCAGGCAGGCCGCCGAGCTCGTGCAGCGGCTGCCGCGGGTTGCCTTCCGGCACGTACCGCGGGAGCGCAACAAGCACGCCGACCGACTGGCCAACGAGGCGATGGACGCCGCAGCCCGTGGAGCGACGTGGGCGCCGGCCGGTCCGGCGCAGGTGCCGGGCCCCGAGGGGGGCAGCTCCTACGGCTGGCTCGACACGGTCGCGCCGCCCACCGTCACCGTGCTGCTGCGGCACGGGTCCACGCCGCTGACCGCGGAGCGGCGGTTCAGCGGCTCCGGGGAGGCCGACCTCTCCGAGGTCGGCCTGGCGCAGGCGGCGGCGGCGGCGGAGCGGCTCGGGGCCGAGCCGGCGGTCAAGGCAGTCGTCACGTCGCCGCTTCGCCGGGCGCGGCGTACGGCGGAGATCGTCGCCGACCGGCTCGGGCTCGACGTGGTGGCCGACGATGGGCTGCGCGAAACCGACTTCGGCGCCTGGGAGGGGCACACGCTCGCCGAGGTGCGGGAGCGGTGGCCGGCGGAGGCCGCGGCCTGGCTGGCGTCCGTGGACGTCGCGCCGCCCGGCGGGGAGAGCTTCTCGGTGGTCGGCCGACGGGTGCGGCAGGCGCGGGACCGGCTCGTTGCGTCGTACGGCGGGCACCGGCTGCTCCTCGTCAGCCACGTGACCCCGATCAAGACGCTGGTGCGGCTCGCGCTCGACGCCCCCCCGACAGCGCTGTACCGCATCCATCTCGACCCGGTGGGCATCACGGAGATCGACTGGCACCCCGATGGGCCGGCCGTGCTGCGCCGGCTCAACGACACCGCTCACGCGCCGCAGCCCTAACGTGGCCGAGGCGCTCGCGGCGGCGGCGCTGCTCGTCGTACTCGGCTTCGCTCTCACCCGGCCTCGCGGACTGCCGGAAGCTGCCGCCGCCGTCCCCGCCGCCGGCCTGCTCATCGCGACCGGCGTGCTGCCCCTGCGGGTCGCGACCGACGAGATGCGCCGCCTCGGGCCGACGCTCGGTTTCCTCGCCGCCGTCCTGCTGCTCGCCGACCTCTGTGACCGGGCAGGCGTGTTCACCGCCGCCGGCTCGCTGCTGGTCCGGGCCGGGCGAGGGCGGCCCGGTCCGATGCTGCGGCTGGTCTTCTTTGTGGCGACCGCGACCACGATCGTGCTCAGCCTCGACGCGACGGTGGTGCTGCTCACGCCGGTCGTCCTCGCGGCGGCGGTGGCGCAGAAGGTAAGGGCGCGTCCGCACGTCTACGCCTGCGCGCACCTGGCCAACTCCGGATCGCTCCTGCTGCCTGTTTCCAACCTGACCAACCTGCTGGCGTTCAGTTCGAGCGGCCTGTCCTTCGGCCGCTTCGCCGCACTCATGGCGCTTCCCCAGGCGGCCGCCGTTGCCGGTGAGTACGCCGTACTCCGCCGGTTCTTCTCAGCCGACCTCGCCGGCCCGGCCGGTTCGACCGCACGCCCGCCGCTGGCGATTCCGGCGTACGCGCTGGCCGTGCTCGTCCTCACCCTGCTGGGTTTCGGCGCGACCTCGCTGCTCGGTGTTGCGCCGGCGTGGGCCGCGGTGACCGGTGCGGCGCTGCTTGCCGTACGGGTGCGGCCGTCGCTGCCCGACGTCGTACGCGCGGCGAGCCCGGCGTTCTTGCTTTTCGTGTTAGGGCTGGGTCTCGTCGTTCGCGCGGTGACCGCCCACGGGCTCGGCCGCACCGTCGACGCCGTCGTGCCGAGCGGTACGTCGCTCGCCACGCTGCTGGCGATCGCTGCTTTGGGCGCGCTCCTGGCCAACGTGCTGAACAACCTGCCGGCGGTCCTGCTCCTCCTGCCGGCCGTTTCGCCGCACGGCCCGGGGCCGGTCCTGGCCCTGCTCATCGGCGTGAACGTCGGCCCGAACCTGACCTACCTCGGGTCGCTTGCCACCTTGCTGTGGCGGCGCGTGCTGCTCGCCCGCGGCGTCGAGCCGACCATCGGCGAGTACGTCCGGCTGGGGGCGTTCAGCGTCCCGGCCGTGCTCATCGGGGCGATCGGGGCGCTGTGGCTCTCTCTCACGGTGCTGGGAAGCGGCTGATCTCCGCTGACCTCGCCGCCGGCTTCGCCGTACAGTGAGCGGTACGGCGGACGAGCCGGCCGGGCGGCCGCGTACGGGAACTCCCGTCCGAGGAACGTCCGGGCTCCACAGGGCAGGGTGGTGGGTAACGCCCACCCGGGGTGACCCGCGGGACAGTGCCACAGAGAGCAGACCGCCAGTGCGTGCACTGGTAAGGGTGAAAGGGTGGTGTAAGAGACCACCAGCGTCCGAGGTGACTCGGGCGGCTCGGTAAACCCCACCCGGAGCAAGGTCAGACAGGGAGCGTTCGAGGGCGGCCCGCCCGAGTTCCCGGGTAGACCGCTGGAGGCTGCCGGCAACGGCAGTCCGAGAGGGATGGCCGCCGCCCCGGCCAGTGCCGCGAGGCGGCCGGGGCACAGAACCCGGCGTACAGGCCGACTCGTCCGCCGCCTGCTGTGAACCGCCGACACCTCTGTTTACCGGCTTGGGCCGTGGCGTGACGGCCCAGAGACCGCCCAAAGGAACGCCCAGTGCTCGACCTCGGCGGCGGTCAGGCCCGTCGTCTCGTGGGACTCAGTCCTGGCCGGCTATCTCCGCCGCCCGCTGGAGCCGGCTTCGGAACTCCTTCCACCAGGTCTGGTCGCCCGGGGCCAAATTGTCGTTGTCTTTCCGCAGCCCGGCGGCCCCGTCGATCAGCTCCCGCACGATGTCCGCGTGCCCGGCGTGCCGGTGAGTCTCCGCGATCACATGTACCAGGATGCCGTGCAGCGTCACCTCGGTCCGGTCGGCCGGCCACCAAGGCACGTATCCGATCGCATCCAGCGGCAACTCGTTGATAGTGGCATCGGCGTGCGCCCCGGCCCGTCGGTACAGCGCGACAATCTGCTGGCCCGCTTCCTCGGCGGTGGCCCACATGTCCACGTTGGGTTCGTCCTCGCGGCCGGACCAGGGCAGCGGCTCGTTGAACGGACGTCGGAAAGTGTCGCCGAAGTACCCCAGCTCAACCCCGGCCAGGTGCTTAACCAGCCCAAGCAGGTTGGTCCCCGTCGGGGTCAGGGGGCGACGCATGTCGTACTCCGAGAGTCCCTCGAGCTTCCACAGCAGCGCCTCCCGACCGGCCTGCAGATTGCGATGGAGGTCCGCCTTCAGCTCATGTCCGATCATGCGCAGCAGCCTGACACCAGCCAGGCGGTGTCGTCGATGACTCACCGGTGTTGAGCTACAGGGTCCCCGCGGACATACGGCGTGTGGAGCGCGGTGCGACGGGTTCGAGACCGGTGGCGCAACGTCCACAGACCGCGGTTCATCGGGTGGCGCCTCCCTTGGGAGTGCCGAGTCACCTCCAGCCGACCCTGGAGCAGCTCATGACCGGTTCGACGGACGTCACCGCGAGCCACCGGCTCGGCCCGTCGGGCCGGACGTTCAGTCGCGGGCTGTCCGAACTGCTCGAGCATCTCGGCGTGCGGATGAGGCTCCAGACGGGTGTGCAGATCGCCGCGCGCCGCGAGACCGTTCTCGCCGCCCCGGTCGCGGCCAAGCTGATGCGCCGCGTGCAGAGTCCGCGGGCCGAGAGGTTGACACCGCGCGAGATCGAGGTGCTCACGTTGGTCGCCGTTGGCCTGACGAACGCGGAGATCGGCCGACGGCTGTACATCAGTGTGGGCACTGTGAAGACGCACCTCATCCGGATGTTCGGAAAGCTCGAGGTCGACGACCGCATTGCGCCGGTCACGGTCGCGATTGAGCGCGGATTTCTGCGCACGCCGGGGCACTAGCCCTGGCGTCCAGCTGGCTGACGTCCAGCTAACGATCAACCTTGACATACTAATGGCATTAGGACATGCTTACGCACCATGGGTGCCGAGCCTGCGACTCAGTTGGACCGTCGGCATGCCCGCCGGGCGCAGACGATCGAGGAGATCATCGGTGTCGCCGTCGATGTGATGGCGGAGCAAGGGGCGGCCGGTCTGTCGCTCCACGAGGTGGCCCGCCGCGTGGGGATCCGGCCGCCGTCGCTGTACGTCTACTTCGACTCCAAGCAAGCGGTCTACGACGCGGTCTTCGCCCGGGGATGGGGCCAGGTGCTCCAGACCATGGAGGAGCTGGGCTATCCGGATGAGACGACCGACCTGCCGGCGTACCTACTGGAGTTCGGCGGGCGCTTCGTGCGCTGGACGGTCGAGCACCCGGCCTATTCGCAGCTGATGGGCTGGCGCACCGTGCCCGGCTACGTACCTTCTGCCGAGGCCTACCAGCCCGCGGTGGTGGTACTCGCGCGCTGCGGTGACGTACTCGGGCGCCTGCAGGCCCTCGGCCTGTTCGACTCGGGGGTCGCGGTCGACGAGCTGGTCCGGATGTGGACGGTGCTGATCAGCGGGGTGGCTTCTCAGCAGCTGGCCAACGGACCGCAGGAGACCTTCGAGGAAGGCGCCTTCACGACGATGCTGCCGCAGATCGCGGCGATGTACCGGGCGCACTACGCCCCCGGCCGACCCACCCCAGGCCGACCCACCGCACCTCCGAGAAAGGGACGCCGTGCACAGCAACGTTGATCAGATCGCCGACCGTATCTACCGGATCTCGACCTGCATCCCGGAGGCGGCCCCTGGTGGCTTCACGTTCAACCAGTTCCTCGTCGACGCCGAGGAGCCGCTGCTCTACCACACCGGCATGCGCTCGCTCTTCCCGCTGGTCCGCGAGGCAGTGGAGCGGGTCATGCCCGTCGACCGGCTGCGGTGGATCGCCTTTGCACACGTCGAGGCCGACGAGTGCGGCGCGGTCAACGAGTTCCTCGGAGTCGCGCGGGATGCTCAGGTCGCTCATGGTGCGCTGGGCTGCATGCTGTCGCTGAACGACCTGTGCGATCGGCCGCCTCGGCCGCTGGCCGACGGCGACGTGCTCGACCTGGGCGGTGCGGGGTTGCAGCGCAGGGTCGTCGAGGTCGCGACCCCGCACGTTCCGCACAACTGGGAGTCCCACGTCTTCTTCGAGCAGGAGACGGCCACGCTGTTCTGCGGAGACCTGGTCAGCCAGCTCGGCGACGGGCCTGCCGTCACCGATGGGGATCTCGTCGACGCGGCGATCGCCGCCGAAGACCTGTTCGGCCAGACCTCCCTAGGGCCGGCGGTGCCGGTCACCTACCGCCGGCTGGCCGATCTCGAGCCGCGCACGCTCGCCGTCATGCACGGCTCGTCGTACTCCGGCGACTGCCCGGCGCTGCTGCGGACCCTGGCCGACGTCTACGAGCAGCGCTTCGGCTGTGCCGCAGTCGACGTCACGGCGAAGCCGCTGCCGGCACACGCATTGCCGGTCGGCTGACATGACGACCTCATCGACCAAAACGTCCACGCGCGATCGCGTTGCGGCCCGCCGGCCAACCCTCGACCGGGCCGTGGCGATGCGCCTGGCCGCCGAGGAATACCAACGCGTCGTAACTCAACTCCGCTCGCTGTCGGCGCAAGACTGGTCACGGCCGACCGTCTGTTCGGACTGGGACGTACGCGCACTGGCGAGCCACATGCTCGGAATGGCCGAGATGGCGGCGACCGTGCGCGAGCAGATTCGCCAGAGCCGAAAGGCATCCCGGGCCGGTGGCGTCTTCATCGATGCCCTCACCGCCCTGCAGGTCGCCGAGCGGGCCGACCTGACCGGCCCCCAGATCATCGAGCGCTTCGCCCGGGTGGGTCCCCGCGCGGCGCGCGGCCGCCGCCGCGCACCCGGACTGGTGCGCCGGCGCGTCATGCCGGTCGCCCAGCCGGTCGGCGGGAAGGCGAACAGCCCGCAGGAATCGTGGACCTTCGGCTACCTCATCGACGTGGTCCTGACCCGCGACCCCTGGATGCACCGCACCGACATCGCGGAGGTCACCGGTGCTCCGCTGGAGATCACTGCCGCGCACGACGGCGTCCTCGTCGACGATGTGGTCAACGAATGGGCGGCCCGACACGGCCAACCTTGCAGCCTTGTCCTCACTGGCACGGCGGGCGGATCCTGGTCCTTCGGTACGGGCGGCCCCAGGCTGCAGGCCGACGCCGTGCAGTTCTGCCGCGGCCTGTCAGGACGCGGCGCCGCGGAGGGACTCCTAGCAACCGAGGTCCCCTTCTAGACCGTCGAAATCACCCGCTCGAACCTGGTGCGCCGCGACGAGGTCCGCTTACACACTGAACTACCCCTGCTCGGTGCCGCCGGCCCCGATCCATCTCGCTGGGCGGATTGCAGGAATCGTCGCAACCCTTGGAGGTTTCGGGAGTTGCGATGGCTCATCGCCGGCAGGGTCCGGCACCGCCGTTGCGGGAGTTCACCCGCTCCTCGCTGCGGCGCCCCGTACGGGACACCGCACAAAATGTCCGCCTCGGCGCCCATCAACGCCGCGATGAACGTGTCGGGGAGCCGCAGGTGCCGGCGGCGTCCGGTCCGGACGGGCCGACCCGGGACGGTGAACACGCGGCGGCGCAGCGTGGCGGCGGTGGCGGCGTCCAGGTCGGGTCCGGCGAGCTGACCGACGGCCCGGCGAGGTTTGTGGGCCATCACGGCGAGGGCGAGCCAGGCGGCGTTGGCCATGAAGTGGCCGGAGGGCAGGTGCGCGAGCCCGGCGCTCTTGAGTTCGGCGATGACCTGTTCGACGACGGCGTGCCGGCGGTGGTCGGCCTCCAGCTCCAGGGTCTGGCCGGTGCGGTCGGTGACGAACGCGTGGTAGCTCCAGGTGGTGAACAGCGCCAGCTGCGAGCCGGGGGTGGGCCGGACCCGGCGCACGATCAACCGCACCGGGATCGCGTCCTTCCCGGTGAACGCGGTGTAGCTGGCCTCGGCGACGTCGGCCCCGGACACCTCCGGGCTGAACAGCCAGTACGGGATCGGCTGCCACGCGTCGTCGGCGATGGCGTCGATCGCGGCCCGTACCCGCTTGTCCTGCCGCACGGTGACCGAGAACCGCACGTCGACGCGTGACGTCGAAGACCTCGCTGGCGGCGCCGGCGCGCAGCACCGCCACGTCGTTGATGCTGTCGCCACCGGCCAGCATCGACCCGATCACCGTCAAGGCCTTGCTGCCGCTGTTCGCTCCGTGCGTCGCCAGGTGCAGCCGGGTCGAGCCGTTCCGCGAGGACCGCCGCCGGCAGCAGCCCGGCGTTCGGCACCAGATTCACCTCGTCGAAGCTCACCGACACCCGGCTCAGCACATGCGATGCTCGCACCCTGCAGGTGCCCTTCTCCTCGGTGACAACTGACCCCTCAGCAAGGTCATCGTTCCAGGTAGAAGGGCATTTGCGCGTCAGGCACAACGCAACCGATCAAGGTCCGACGGTGGATCCGGGGTTATCCGCGCCCGCGCGCGTCCCGCGGGATGAGGGAACGCCCCATGTACCGCGGCTCGCGTCGCCCTACGCTGCGCCGTGCCAGCACGTCGTCGTACGACAACGAAGGAGCCGACATGCCGAAGTTCGTCATCGAGCGCACCGTTCCGGGAGCCGGCCAGATGGCAGGACCTCGTTGGAGTGCCCGGCGACGGCCGCGAGCGCAGCCGCGTCCGTGACCTGGGCCCCGACATCCAGTGGGTCCACAGCTACGTCGTGGACGACAAGACCTTCTGTCTCTACCAAGGCCACCGCCGAGGACATCATCCGCGAGCACGGCCGCTGCGGCGGCTTCCCCGTTGACGCCGTGCACCAGGTCCGTGCCACCATCGACACCGCCGCCGCTGAGCTGGTCTGACGGCAGCCGTATCCGCCGCGGCGGGTGTCGCGACGAGAGGAGCACGTGACATGAGCAACAAGGCAGTCGTCAGTCTGACGACGGGACTCGAGGACGCGGAGCGCGTGACGGTGGCGTTCCTCGTCGCAGTCGGGGCGGCCGAGCAGGGCCGGCCGACCCTGATGTTCCTCACGAAGGAAGCCGTCCGCCTGGCGACGTTCGGCGTCGCGACGGGCGTCGCGTGCGACGGGTGTCCGCCACTGGCCGACCTGGTGGAGCGCTACGCCAAGGCGGGTGGCCAGATGCTCGTGTGCCCCATCTGCTTCACGGCGCGGCAGCTCAGCGACGCGACGCTGGTCGGCAACGCGCAGCTCGGCGGGACCGTTCCGATGTGGCAGTGGATCGGCGACGACGCGGCGACGACGTTCAGCTACTGACCTCACGCGTTGCACGGAAGGGATGTGCCATGAGTCATCTCGCCACGATCGAGGAAGACGTCGCGACCGGCGCCACCGCCGAGCTGTACGCACGCGAGCGCCAGCGCGTCGGGCACCTGCCCGCGTACTCCCGGGCCTTCGGCACGAGACCCGGCGTGTACGACGCCTGGCGTGCCCTCGCCACGGCCGTCACGTCGACGATGCCCCTGCGTCGCTTCGAGCTCGTGACCTTGGCCGCCGCCCGCGAGCTGCGGTCCACGTACTGCAGCGTCGCGCACGGGGCGATCCTCGCCGAGAAGTTCATGTCGGAGGACGACGTCGCGCGGCTGGCGCGCGGCGACATCCCGGAGACGCTCGACGACGAGGAGCGCGCCGTCGTGGCGTTCGCGGCGAAGGCGGCGCGCGCCGCGGCCGACATCACGGTCGACGATGTGGAGGTCCTGCGCCAGCACGGTCTGGACGACGGCGACATCCTCGACGTCGTCCTCGCGACCGCGGCGCGCTGCTTCTTCAGCACGGTCCTCGACGCGACGGGGACACTCGCGGACGCGGGGTTCGCGGACCGCATGAGCGACGGCCTTCTCCAGGCCCTGTCGGTCGGCCGTTCGATCGCCGAGCACTGACAACTCACGAGAACCGAGAGGACACGCATGGAACGACGCGTGCTGACCGGGCCGGGGGTGCCTGCGCAGATCGGTCCGTACTCGCAGGCGACGGTGGGGCAGACCTTCGCGGAGCAGGCACGTCAGGCCTTCGCCAACCTCGACGCGGTGCTGCGCGCGGCGGGCAGCCGGCCGGACCTGGTCGTGGCGACACAGGTGCTCGTCGTGGGACCAGGCCTACTTCGCGGAGCTCAGCGGCCTGTTCGCGGAGTTCTTCCCCACCGACCCGCCGACGCGGATGACGTTGCAGGTGCCGCGCTGCCGCGCGACCTGCTCATCTCGATGGGGTGCACGGCGCTCGTCGGCTGACGCGGCGATGCTCGCACCCTGCAGGTGCCCTTCTCCTCGGTGACAACTGACCCCTCAGCAAGGTCATCGTTCCAGGTAGAAGGGCATTTGCGCGTCAGGCACACCGCAACCGATCAAGGTCCGACGGTGGATCCGGGCTTAGGACTGGCTTGAGCGCGTCTTCTGAAGGACCACGCGGTGGCCGTACCAAGGTCAACCCCGGCCAGGTGCTTAACCAGCCTTTGAGCAGGTCGGTTCCCGTCGGGGTCAGCGGGCGACGGATGTCGTACTCCGAGAGTTCCTCGAGCTTCCACAGCAGCGCCTCCCGACCGGCCTGCAGGCCTCAACGCTGCCACCGAGCGCCTCTGGCGGATCGCGCGGCGCCCTCTCATCCGCGGCCGGGGTAGGTGTCACCGCGGCGTCCAAGGCACCGGGCGGGGCGACCGTCGCGCCGGCCTGAGCCAGTGCTCGGAGGAAGTCGGCTGTGCCCCACCACTCGGCGGCCAGCCCCCCGGCGAAGGGGACGATGTGGAAGGCGGAGAACTCGACCCGGACGCCGGTTCCGGGCACCCCCACGAAGTCGCCTCGATGGCTGCCGCGCCACGTCACCTGTCCAGCCACCTTGCCTTGACGGCTAGCGTGTCCTCGACGGTGCCGATGAGGTAGGAAAGGCGCTGCGCGCAGACGCCGCCCAACACCTGAACCCAACCAGCCCAGCCGGCTACCCGGCACCGCGTTGTGATCCACAAGCGAGAGCGCGATCAGTTGGTCCAGATGGCCTATGTCGCCGTCCTTGATCGCGGCGATGATCGCCAGGTACGTCGACGTGGGAGCTGCGCCCATTCGCACATCCTCCCGCGCTTCCTCAACGCTTGGACAGTCCTGAAGCACCACGGCCATCGGTTCATGCTGCTGATCGCGTGGAGCCGCGTGGCAGTCAGGAACCCTCGGCGAGGACAGCGAGTCGGTCGAGCGAGGTCCGAAGCCTGTCAGGCGTCGTAGCGCGGGCTCGTGCGAACCGATCTTCGTCAGTCAACTGGGTCCAGTCGTAAGTGTGAGTGACCCGCGTCTGAGACCCGTCGATCGGGTCGAGTTCCCATCGCCACAGGTGTCCCGGCGGCTCCTGGCCCGGCTCGGCCGGCTTCCAGGCGATGCGGCGACCCTCCACGAATTCGACCACATGATTCTCCCGAACGTGGCCGCGGGTGGTCGTCATCGTGAACACGTCACCGACCCGGCGGACACGCTGCCCGGCGGGCGCCTCGGCCAAGTTCTCGTTTCCGTCCCACTGCGGTTGCTGCAAGGGATCAGCGATTAACTCGAAGATCGGCTCAAGCCCGGCCGCGATGTCCCGACTCGCGCTGGCGACGCGCAGGACGTCATCACTTCTCGTCATAGTCGCATCGAAGCACCCGGCGGACGGCGTCCCGCGTCAAGCAGGCGGACAGCCCATCAGACGGCGAACGCCGACGTCCGTGCGACCAAGGGTCCCTTTCGAGTGGTGGCGCTTGTGGTGCCAGCCCGGCCGATCGACATCAGTCGCTGAACATGACGTCGACCACCGACGTCAGGTCTGTCGCTCCGGCCCGGATCGCGCGCTGTTCGCCGGCGGACAACGGCCTAAAGGGGCTCTACGCCACCATGCGTGGACGGCGCCTTCTGATCCGCGGCGTGGGTGCAGTGTGCCAGTTGACGCCGCAGTAGAGCAGTAGTCGCAGCCGGTAGTTGTCGAGGTTTCTGAAGCCATGCCCGATCCGGCGGATCTTCT
>JBBSIN010000062.1:0-12661 GCA_038232055.1 Mycobacteriales bacterium | reverse complement strand
GGTGGGCAGGCGGCGAACGCGGCCCGGCACATCCGGTCGCCGCCGTTGCCGCTGGGGTCGATGTACTGGTTCCCGTCGCACGCCGGCTGGTAGAACACCTCGACCGGCCAGCCCTTCGCATCCGTGTTACGCCCCGATGTGGTGAGCCCATAGAACACACCGTTGCGGTAGGTGTACCGATAACCGTCAGGCAGGGTGGAACCGCAGCCGAGACCCCAATCGCAGTCGCTCGCCTGCGAAGCTTTCGTATGGGCCACCGTAGCGACAAAACAAGAGAGGATGGCCAGTAAGCCGCGCGCAAGGGTCGCCCCATGAGAACACGGTGATATCCGTGATTAGCCAGCGGCTGGTCGACCAAACCAACGCCACGCTCTCGGCCTTCTTGGAGATTCGAGCCCGTCGGCGTTGCCGACGGTGAGTGCGTCGTCGAGGGAGAACGCCCGGGGGCTGGGTGACCGGTGCGAGACGTTGTGGGCGCGTCCCCGGAGCTGCACCCGCCGCGGACGGCGACCGCGAGGATCGCCACCAAAAGCGACGTACCGGACCGAACGGACATGACCACGCAGTGTAGAACCTCAACGGCATGCTGGCGAGGGGATGTCCACAGCACCGGTAGGAAACGGCGGTAGACAGCCTGTACCGCCAAGGGCGAGATACCGACGCTCGGCTGTTGTGTCTTTCCTGCGGTCGGGACCGCACCGCTCGGACACGGCTAGCCGACTGCCGTCATCGAGAGACCGGCCGGGCAGATGTTGCAGCGTGCTCGACCGACTTTTGTAATTTCGTACCGGCCGAGGGCTGGTCAAGGCCGCATTGATCCGGTACGAATACCTAGAGCAAGAGCACGAGCACCCGCCGTACTCCGCGCGCCGTCGAGCTGCGCCCACGCCGCCGGGTGTCGACCTGTCCCCGGCCCCCCGAGGGAAACATGCTCCCCTATCGCACTCTTCGCCTTGCCATGTGCACCGCAGCCGCCGCCTCGGCGGTCGTGCTGCCCGTGCTGCCCGTGCTGCCCGTGCTGCCCTTGCTGCCCGTGGCGTCGGCGCAGGCCGCCGGCGACGGCTGGTCCAGCTGGTACGCCATCGGCGGCCCGCTCAGCGGCGGCACGGACGCCGCGAGCTGGCGGCCCGGACACGTCGATGTCTTCGCCAGGGGAGCCGACGGCCGGCTGCACCATCGCGGGTGGCCGACCAGCAGCGGGGGCTGGTCGGCGTACGACGACCTCGGCCCGATCGCGTCCGACCCGGCCGCGGTGTCGATGACAGACGGGCGCCTGGACATCCTGGCGCGCGGGCGCCGCGGGTTGGTGGGCCAGCTGACCTACGTCCGCGGCTCCGGGTGGCGCTCCTGGCGGGCGCTGCCCGGCGGGACCATCGTAGGTTCCCCCGACATCGCGTCGTGGGGCAACGGGCGCCTCGACGCGGTGGCCCGCGGCAGGGACGGGACCCTGCTGCACCAGGCCTACGACCCGAGCCGTGGCTGGAGCGGCTGGCGCTCGATCGGCGGCACCCTCACCTCCGACCCATCGGTGGTGAGCTGGGGGCCCGGCCGGCTCGACGTCTTCGCCCGCGGGGCCGCCGGCAACCTGCAGCACCGTGCCTACACACTCAGCTCCGGCTGGTCGTCGTGGGGCTCCGAGGGTGGTTACCTCGGCTCGGCGCCGGACGTCGCGTCATGGGGCTCTGGGCGCCTCGACATCTTCGCCAAGGGCCGCACCAACACGCTGTGGCAGAAGTCCTGGGACCGCGCGTTCGGCTGGTCGTCCTGGCAGCGGATACCGGCCTCGATCAACGCGGCACCCGGCGCGGTGTCCTGGGGTGCGGGCCGCATCGACGTATTCGTCAGCGGCACCAACAACAAGCTCTACCACAAGGCGTACGACGGCGGCGGCGTGCGCTCGAACATCGTCGCGCTGGCCCAGACCAAGGTCGGCATCGGGGAGACCCCCGCCGGGTCGAACTGCACGCCGTTCGAGCCGTCCGGCACGTGCCTGCCCTGGTGCACCTACTTCGCGACGTGGGTGTGGCACAACGCCAGCACGTCGCTCCCCTACTACAGCTACAGCGGGACGGTCGTGCAGTGGGCGGCCGGCAACGGCAGGTGGAAGCCGGGCCCCTACCATCCGGCTCCCGGTGACATCGTCGTCTACGGGACGAGCGCCACCAGCACCGTGCACAGCGGCATCGTCGAACATGTGTACTCCGACGGGACCATTACGACCATCGAAGGCAACTCGAGCGACCGGGTGAGCCACCAGAGCGCCTTCGACCCGGCGCACGCGACCAGCGCGGGCCGGCCGGCGCCCGTCCTGGGCTACGCGTCGCCGCTGGCCTCGTCCGCTTCGGCACCGACGTTTGCGCGTTACTCCCCGCCGGCGCCGACGCTCCAGCAGATCCTCAGCCAGGACGGCGGGCACTGAGCCGGGCGACCGCCAGCCAGGTGCGAAACGGCTCGCGCACGACGCCGGTCGGGAACGCCGCCGTGAGCGACGCCCGCTCGGCCGCGACGAAGTCGTCCAGCCGGTCGCCGAGCGCCGCCACATACGACTTCGAGCGCAGCCAGGTCTCGTAGGTGTCGATGTCGAGTTCGCGCGTCCAACTGGTCTCGAACGTCTCGACGGAAGCGAAGCGGCCGGTCGCTTCGAGTCGGCCGGCGTAGTCGGTGTCGCGGTAACCGCGGGTGTACGCCGTGTTCCACATCTCCAACCGGTCCTGCTGAGCGCGCCACCAGGTCTCGTTTTCGGCGTCGACGTCGTTCCACCAGCAGGCCAGCGCACCACCGGGACGCAACACCGCGGCGGCCGCCGCGGTGCCCGCATCGACGTCCATCCAGTGCCACGCCTGGGCGTAGCAGACGAGGTCGGCCGTCGCGTCCGGCAGGGGCAGTCGGGAACCGTCGGCCACCACCGGCCCGAGCGCGTCGGGGGTGCGGTCGCGGAGCCGGCGCAGCATTGCCGGGCCGATGTCGAGCGCGAGCACGCGCGCGCCGCGGGCGAGCAGTGCCCGCGTCGCGATGCCCGTACCGGCGCCGACGTCGACGACCAGCGCGCCGGCCAGTGGGCCGGCCAACCGGTCCAGGGCGTCGTACAGCTCGTCCGGGTACGTCGGACGGGCCGCGTCGTAGGCGTCGACGAGCGGGTCGAACGGCGAGCAGCTCACGCCGGGCGGCCCTGCCGGCGTTGCCATGACGCGCCGTCGAGTTCGGACTGGACCGCCAGGTTGCGCCTGGAAAAGGCCAGCGCCTCGGCGAGGTCGGCCTCCCGGCCGGCTCGGCCCGGCGAGCGCCGGGTGTTGATCTCCACGACGACCAGGCCGGCGAAGCGCCGCGCAGTCAGCAGCTCCAGCAGCTGCGCGCACGGCTGCGTGCCGCGGCCCGGGACGAGATGCTCGTCGCGGTTGCTGCCGACGCCGTCGGCGATGTGCACGTGCGCGAGCCGGTCGCCCAGCGCGTCGGCCATCGCCAGCGCGTCGGACCGCGAGACGGCGGTGTGCGAGAGGTCGAGCGTCACGTGGCGGAAGTCCTCGTCGACCGGCGACCAGGCCGGCGCGTACGCCGTGACCTCGCGGCCCCTCGCGCGGAGCGGGAACATGTTCTCCACTGCCACGACGACGCCGGTCTCATCGTTCATCCGCTCGACGCCGGTGACGAAGTCCCGCGCGTAGTCCCACTGCCAGCGAAACGGCGGGTGCACGACGACCGTGCGGGCACCCAGCGACTCCGCGAAGTTCTTGCTCCGCTGCAGCTTGGCCCACGGGTCGCCGCCCCAGACCCGTTGGGTGAGCAGGAGGCAGGGCGCGTGGACGGAGAGCACCGGCATCGAGTGGTAGTCGGAGAGCGCTCGGACGGCGTCGACGTCCTGGCTGACCGGATCCGTCCACACCATGAGCTCGACACCGTCGTACCCGAGTCGGGCCGCGATCTCGAAGGCCGCGGCCGTCGACTCCGGATAGACCGACGCCGTCGACATGGCGACCGTGGCGGCCGGCACCGCGACGATGGCGTCGGGGACGTCGGGGTCGCCGTCCGGTGCCCGCACGCCGGTCAGCCTACCCAGCGCGAGTTTTTTCGCCCGACGTCATTCGCCCCCGTGTCGGTAAGGTCCGGCCGGATTCCTTCCGAGGGATAAGGGAGCAGTGGCCGGGAGACCGGGCCGCTGTCCCGCCCGACGATCCGCGAAGGAAACCGGCCCTTGTCCGCAGCCTCCTGGCTTCGCCGCGCGCTGGTCGTGACGATGCCGGCCCTCACCTACGCGACCGCGTCACCGGCAGTCGCAGCCAGCCCGACCACAGCGCCTGCGGCGGCCCATACCGCTGCGCCGTCCACAGCGTCGAATGCGGCGCCGTCATGGCCGGCAAAGACCGTCACCTACGGCCCGGCCCGCTTCAGCGTCCCCGCCGCATGGCCGGTCTACGACCTGCGTCACGACCCGGCTCGCTGCGTCCGGATGGACGTGCACGCGGTATACCTCGGGGTCGCCGGGCCCGACGCCGTCTGCCCGTCGCGGGCCCTCGGCAAGACCGAGGCGCTGCAGGTGTCGCCGCAGGCCTCCGGGTCTGCGGGGCGCGAGGGCGCCGGATCGGCGGCGAGCCACGATGTCGTTGCCAGGTTCGACCGGCTCGGCGTCGTCGCGACGGCGTCGTACGCCGACAACGACCGCCTGGCGCGGGAGATCGTGGCCACCTTCCGTCCCAGCGGTGGGGCGGCGCTGCATGCTGCCGCAACCCACCCACCGAAGGTGGCGAACGCGACCCCATCCGTTACGACCACGAGATCCGTCACGAGTACGAGCCGGATCTACACCGGCTACGGCTTCGACGCCTGCACCGCACCGAGCACCGCCGCGATGAAGTCCTGGCTGGCCTCGTCCTACCGTGCCGTCGGCGTCTACATCGGGGGCGCCAACCGGGCCTGCGGCGACGGCAACCTCTCGGCAAGCTGGGTCGGCAGCGTCACCAGCATGGGTTGGCGGCTCATCCCCATCTACGTCGGCCTCCAGGCACCCTGCGTGGGCCAGAGCCGGCTGGCGCATATCAGCACGAGCACGTCGACCGCTGCAGCGCAGGGGACGTCCTCGGCCGACGACGCCGTCGCACAGGCGAAGCGCTTCGGGATGCCCACCGGCAGCCCGGTGTACTTCGATATGGAGGCGTACTCGACGGACTCGACCTGCCGAAAGGCGGTCTACGCCTTCCTCGACGCCTGGACCGTGCAGCTGCACCGCCTGGGTTACGTCTCGGGCGTCTACAGCAGCTCGGCGTCCGGCATTCGCGACCAGGCACTCGCCGTCGGTACGGCGGGGTACCACCTGCCGGACGACATCTGGATGGCGAACTGGAACGGCAGGGCCAGCGTCTTCGGTGACCCCTATGTCAAGGACGGGTACTGGTCGGACCATCAGCGCCTGCACCAGTACCTCGGCGGTCACAACGCCACGTACGGCGGCGTAACGATCAACATCGACAGCAACTACCTCGACGGCGCCGTCGTCTCCGCGGGGGGCGCGACCCGCCCGGCGGTTCCGGCGGCACCGGTCGGGGTGTCGGCGACGCCGGCCGACGGCTCCGCCGTGGTGACCTGGTCGCCGCCGACCGGCCCGGTGTCGCGCTACGTCGTGACCGCCAGCCCCGGCGGCGCGAGCGTAACCGTGCCAGCGACCGCACGGTCGGCGGTACTCCCCGGCCTCACCAACGGAGCCGCCTACACGACGAGCGTCGCGGCCGCGAACCCGAGCGGGAGCGGACCGGTTGCCCGCGCCGCGGCGGTGACCCCAAGCCCCAACGCCGGCTCCTACTTCCCGGTCACCCCGGTTCGCGTCCTCGACACCCGCAGCGGGCGCGGCGCCCCCCGTGCCCAGCTCGGGCCCGGCGCGACGCTCACCGTGCGGGTCGCCGGTGCCGCCGGCAGCGGCGTCCCGGCTACCGGCGTCTCCGCCGTGGCCCTCAACGTCACGGCGACCGGCGCGAGCACGCCGACGTACATCGTTGCCCATGCCGACGCAGCGCGGCCGGCTGCGAGCAATCTCAACGTGGGGCCGGGCGAGACCGTCGCCAACTTCCTCGTCACCCGGGTCGCCTCGGACGGCACCGTGAAGATCTACAACCGGGCGGGCTCGGTCAGCGTGCTGGCCGACGTCCAGGGCTTCTTCACGACGGCGGCGAGCGGTGCGACGTACCGGCCGCTCACCCCGGCCCGGGTGCTCGACACCCGCAACCGGTCCGGCCCGGTCGGGCCGGGAAAGACCGTCGTCCTCAAGGTGGCCGGCGTCGGCGGGGTCCCGTCGACCGGAGTGTCGGCGGTCGCCCTTAACGTCACCGCCACGCAGGGCAGCGCCGCGACGTACATCAGCGTCTACCCCGGCGACGCGGCGCGCCCGCCGACGAGCAGCCTCAATCCGCAGGCCGGCCAGTCGCTGGCGAACCTCGTCGTCACCCGGGTCGCCGGCGACGGCACGGTGCGGCTCTACAACCACAGTGGCTCGACCCATCTGGTCGCCGACGTGCAGGGCTACTTCACGACGGCGTCGAGCGGAGCGACGTACCGGCCGCTGACTCTTGCCCGGGTGCTCGACACCCGGACCGGCCAGGGCGCGACCAAGGCGAAGCTGGGGCCGGGCCAGTCGCTCGTGCTGCAGGTCGCCGGCGCACCGGGCAGCGGCCTGCCGGCGCGCGACCTGTCGGCCGTCGCGGTCAACGTCACCGCGACCAACGTCACCGCGTCGACGTACCTGAGCGTCTATCCGAGCGACGCCAACCGGCCACCGACGAGCAGCATCAACCTGTCGGCCGGACAGACGCTGGCGGGCGTGGCGGTCTCGCGGGTCAGCCGCGACGGCACCGTCACGATCTACAACTCGGCCGGCACCGTCGACGTGATCGCCGACGTGGAGGGGTTCCTGCAGTGACCGCTTTCGCGACGGAACGCCTACGGTGGGCCGGTGCCCGAACACCTGCTCGACGTCGCCCGTGAGTGGCTCGAGTTTCCCGACCCTGGCGACGAGGGGACGCTCTACCGCTGCGACGTCACCTGGCTGCTGTCGCGCTGGTCGTGCATCTTCGGCCGTGGCTGCCACGGCATCGTGGCAGACCGCCCCGACGACGGCTGCTGCTCGCACGGCGCGTTCTACTCCGACCGCACCGACGAGCGACGGGTCCGTGCGGCGGCCGCAGGGCTCGGTCCGGAGACCTGGCAGCTGTGGCGGGAGGGTCGCCGAGGCATCACCACCGTCGACGACTCCCGCCGCCGCACTCGCACGGTCGACGGTGCGTGCATCTTCCTCAACCGCCCCGGCTTCGCGGGCGGTGCCGGCTGCGCCCTGCACGCGGACGCCCTCCGGAGCGGGCGCCACCCGCTCGAGACGAAGCCGGACGTCTGCTGGCAGCTGCCGATCCGCCGTACGTACGAACCCGTCGAACGGCCGGACGGCGCCAACGTGCTGGTGACGGTTGTGGGCGAGTACGACCGGCGGGCATGGGGTCCGGGCGGGCACGACCTGCACTGGTGGTGCACGTCGGCGTCCGAGGCGCATCAGGGCACGCAGCCGCTCTTCCGGTCCTATGCCGCGGAACTCACCGAGCTGATCGGCGCCGCGGCGTACGCCGAGCTCGCCAGGTACTGCGAGGCGCGCCTGGCCGGTGGCGAGGCCATCCCGCACCCAGCGTCGGCCTGACCCGACCGGCCGCCGCCGACCTACTGTCGCCCACCCGCTCGCCCCCCGCCCCGACGGCGAAGTTGCGGATTTCGTCACAGGTCAGCCGTAACGTGCCGCGCATGTCGAAGACGACCGCCCGAGACCGTGCCGCCGGCCGCCGTGCCGCCTACCGCTGCGGGGAGTGCGGCCTTTCGGTGGCCAAGTGGGTCGGCCGTTGCCCGGAGTGCCAGAGCTGGGGCTCGCTGTCCGAGGTGGGCGCCGCGCCGCTGCGCAGCATCGCGGCCGGTCCAGTGTCCGCCCCGGCCGTCCCGATCGCGCAGGTCGACGTCCAGGCGGCCGTGGCCAGCCCGACGGGGGTCGCGGAGTTCGACCGCGTCCTCGGCGGCGGCCTGGTCCACGGTGCCGTGGTGTTGCTCGCCGGCGAACCGGGGGTGGGCAAGTCGACGCTGCTGCTCGGTGCCGCGGTCGGGGCCGCATCAAGCGGCGGGCGGGTGCTCGTCGTCACCGGAGAGGAGTCGGCGGCGCAGGTGCGCCTGCGCGCCGAACGCGTCGGCGCGCTGCATCCCGAGCTCTACCTCGCGGCGGAGACCGACCTGGCCGCCGTTCTCGGGCACGTCGAAGCGATCCGGCCCAGCCTGCTCGTCATCGACTCCGTGCAGACGATCGCCAACGCCGAGGTCGACGGTGCCGCCGGTGGCGTCACGCAGGTCCGCGAGGTGGCGGCGGCGCTGATCAGGTTGGCCAAGACCCGGGGCATCGCCACGGTGCTCGTCGGCCACGTCACCAAAGACGGCTCGATCGCCGGACCGAGGGTGCTCGAGCACCTCGTCGACGTTGTCCTGCACTTCGAGGGCGACCGGAGCTCTCGGCTGCGGCTGTTGCGCGCAGTGAAGAACCGTTTCGGGCCGGACGACGAGGTTGGCTGCTTCGACCTGCACGGCGACGGCATCGTGGGGCTGCCCGACCCGAGCGGCCTGTTCCTGTCCCGCCACGGCGAGCCCGTGCCGGGCACCTGCGTGACGGTGCCGATGGAGGGCCGGCGGGCGCTCGTCGCCGAGGTGCAGGCCCTCGTCGCGCCATCGTCGCTGGCGATGCCGAGGCGGGCGACCTCCGGCCTCGACGGCGCCCGGGTGGCGATGCTGCTCGCCGTGCTGGAGAAACGGGCTGGCGTGAGCCTGTCCAAGCACGATGTCTACGCGGCGACGGTGGGCGGCGTGCGGCTCGCCGAGCCTGCCGCCGATCTTGCGCTGGCGCTCGCGGTGGCCTCGTCGGCGGCCGACCGGCCCTGCCCGGCGGGCGTCGTGGCGGTCGGCGAGGTCGGGCTGGCCGGCGAGGTCCGTCCGGTGCCCTCGGTCGAGAGACGCCTCGCCGAGGCGGCACGCCTCGGCTTCACCCGGGCGCTGGTGCCTTCCGGCGCACTGTCCACCCGACCGCCGCTGGAGGTCGTCCAGGTCGCCGACCTCGGGCAGGCACTCGCCGTCCTGCAGCGTCCACAATCCCGGTGATCGTCACTAGACTGACCGCCGACCGGCCTCGGGTGCCGGCAGCCGGCCGCCGGCAGAGGTGGCGCGAGGAGCGACGTGTCGACCTCAGAGCGGGCGCCGGGCGAGGACCGCCTGCGGTCGACTTTGGCCGCCGTAGCCCCCGGTACGGCGCTGCGCGACGGTCTCGAGCGCATCCTGCGTGGCAACACCGGCGGCCTGATCGTGTTGGGCTGCGACCGGGTCGTCGACTCGCTGTGCACGGGTGGCATCTCGCTCGACGTCGAGTTCTCCGCGCCGCGGTTGCGTGAGCTCGCGAAGATGGACGGGGCGCTGGTCGTCAACGACGACGTCACCCGCATCGTCCGGGCCGCCGTCCACCTCGTGCCCGACCCCACCATCCCGACCGAGGAGTCGGGCACCCGCCACCGCACGGCCGAGCGCGTCTCCCGGCAGACCGGCTATCCGGTCATCTCGGTGAGCCAGTCCATGCGCATCATCGCGCTCTACGTCGACGGGCGGCGCTACGTGCTCGACGACTCGGCGGCCATCCTGTCCCGAGCCAACCAGGCCCTCGCCACCCTGGAGCGTTACAAGCTGCGCCTCGACGAGGTGGCCGGCACGCTGTCGGCGCTGGAGATCGAGGACCTGGTGACCGTCCGCGACGCGATGGCCGTGAGCCAGCGGCTGGAGATGGTCCGCCGGATCGCGAGCGAGATCGAGGGCTACGTCGTCGAGCTCGGCACCGACGGTCGGCTGATCTCCCTGCAGCTGGATGAGCTGATGGCCGGCGTCGACGCAGAGCGTGAATACATCGTCCACGACTACCTCCCGGTCGCGACCGGCCGCCGCGCCCGGACGGCGGAGGACGTGCTGGCCGACCTCGACGGGCTCTCCGGCATCGATCTGCTCGACCTCACCGCCGTGAGCCGCACGGTCGGCTTCCCGGCCCATGCCGACGCGCTCGATGCGCCGGTGAACCCGCGTGGGTTCCGGCTGCTCGCCAAGGTGCCACGACTGCCCCGGTCGGTGGTCGACCGGCTCGTCGAGCACTTCGGCAGCCTGCAGAAGCTGCTCGCCGCCGGCGTCGAGGACCTCACGTCGGTCGAGGGCATCGGGGAGGCCAGGGCCCGCAGCGTGCGCGAGGGCCTCTCGAGGCTCGCCGAGTCCTCGATCCTCGAGCGCTACGTGTGATCGCGGAGGCGGTCCTCGCCTGGTACGACGAAGCCGGCCGCGACCTGCCGTGGCGGCGACCGGGCACGTCGCCGTGGGCCGTGCTGGTCAGCGAGGTGATGCTGCAGCAGACGCCGGTGCGCCGGGTGACGCCGGCGTACGAGGCATGGCTGGCGCGGTGGCCAACGCCGAGCGCGCTGGCCGTCGAACCGGTGGGCGACGCGATCCGGCAGTGGGGACGGCTCGGCTACCCGCGCCGTGCGGTACGGCTGCATGCAACGGCCCGGATCGTCGTCGAGCGTTACGGCGGCCAGGTGCCGGCGAACCTCGACGCGCTGCTCGCGCTGCCGGGGGTCGGGACTTACACCGCCCGTGCTGTGGCGTCCTTTGCGTTCGGGCAGCGGCACGCCGTGGTCGACACCAACGTCCACCGGGTGCTTGCCCGGCTACTGCCGGACCTACCAGCCGGCGCCGTCGCAGAGCGCGCAGCGCTCAACGCGCTGGTGCCGGCGCAGCCGGCCCGGGCGGCGCGATTCGCCGTGGCGCTGATGGAGCTCGGCGCGCTGGTCTGCCGGGCTCGCGCGCCGCGTTGCGGACAGTGCCCCCTCGTACAGCGCTGCAGGTGGGGCTGCAGCGAGCAGCCGCGCGGTCGGCGGCAGGCGTACGCCGGCACCGACCGGGAGGCGCGCGGCGCCCTCCTGTCGGTGCTGCGCTCCGCGGTGGTCCCCGTCGCCGAGCCGGCTCTGCTGGCGACGGTCGCGGATGCCGAGCGCGGCGTCCGTGCCCTGGCCGGACTGCTCGCCGACGGCCTCGCGGTCCGCGACAGAGACCGCCGCCTCGCGCTGCCCTGAGCTCCGAGGCCGGATAGCAAAAGGGGCGGCCCGCCTTTCGGGGGCCGCCCCTAACACGACGTTCAGATCCGCGAACGGATCTACTGCACGCGGAACTACTCGGTGGGCGCTGCGGTGGCCACCGGCGGGATGTCGGGAGCTGTGGGCTTGGTCTCACCCCGGAAGGTGAACTTCTGCTCCTCGCCCTCTCCCTCGACGTCGCAGACGACGATCTGGCCGGACTTGAGCTCGCCGAAGAGGATCTTCTCGGAGAGCATGTCCTCCATCTCCCGCTGGACCGTCCGGCGCAGCGGCCGGGCGCCGAGCACCGGGTCGTAGCCCTTCTTCGCCAGCAGCACCTTCGCCGCAGGTGTCAGCTCGAGCGCCATGTCCTTGTTCTTCAGCTGGACGTCGACGCGGGCCAGCATGAGGTCGACGATCCGGATGATGTCTTCCTCCGTGAGCTGGTGGAAGACGATCACGTCGTCGATCCGGTTAAGGAACTCCGGCCGGAAGTGCTGCTTGAGCTCCTCCTGCACCTTCGCCTTCATCCGGTCGTAGTCGATCTGCTTGTCGCCGCCCCGAGAGAACCCGAGGTTGAAGCCCTTGGCGATGTCGCGGGTGCCGAGGTTGGACGTCATGATCAGGATGGTGTTCTTGAAGTCGACGACCCGGCCCTGGGAGTCGGTCAGCCGACCGTCCTCCAGGATCTGCAACAGCGTGTTGAAGACGTCGGGGTGCGCCTTCTCGACCTCGTCGAAGAGCACCACCGAGAACGGCTTGCGACGCACCCGCTCGGTGAGCTGGCCGCCCTCCTCGTAGCCGACGTAGCCGGGCGGCGAGCCGACCAGCCGGGAGACCGTGTGCTTCTCCATAAACTCGCTCATGTCGAGCTGGATCAGCGAGTCCTCGTCGCCGAAAAGGAACTCGGCGAGCGTCTTGGACAGCTCGGTCTTCCCGACGCCGGACGGTCCGAGGAAGATGAACGACCCACCGGGCCGCTTGGGGTCCTTGAGGCCGGCACGGGTACGCCGGATCGCCTGCGAGACTGCCTTGACCGCCTGGTCCTGGCCGATGACCCGGCGGTGCAGCTCGTCCTCCATCCGGAGCAGGCGGGCGGTCTCCTCCTCAGTGAGCTTGAAGACCGGGATGCCCGTCCACGTGGCGAGCACCTCGGCGATCTCCTCGTCGCCCACCTCGGCGACGACGTCCATGTCGCCGGCCTTCCACTCCTTCTCCCGCTTGGCTTTGTCGCCGAGCAGCGTCTTCTCCCGGTCGCGCAGCGAAGCGGCCTTCTCGAAGTCCTGCGCGTCGATCGCGCTCTCCTTCTCACGGCGCACCGAAGCAATCTTCTCGTCGTACTCCCGAAGGTCCGGCGGCGCGGTCATCCGACGGATGCGCATGCGTGAGCCGGCCTCGTCGATGAGGTCGATCGCCTTGTCCGGCAGGAACCGGTCGCTGATGTAGCGGTCGGCGAGTGTCGCGGCGGCGACGAGCGCCTCGTCGGTGATGGAGACCCGGGGGTGCGC
>JBBSIN010000061.1:0-13053 GCA_038232055.1 Mycobacteriales bacterium | reverse complement strand
GCCCCCCGCCGCCCCGCCCCCACCGCGCCCCCCCCCCGGCGGGCGCCCCCCGCCCCCCGTGGGGCCGCGGGCCGCCCGGCACCGGGCAACCCGAGGTTGCGCAGCGACGATACGAGGTCGCGGCGTAGCGCCGGAGAGCGCGCGTTGAACGACTTCGGAATCTTCACGCTGCCCAGCGGCTCGACCGGCGTCGGGAAGTCGACCGTGGAGAGCCGCTTGACCTGGCGGTCAGCGGTCAGCACGGTCGGCCGCGGCCCCTCGCCGTCGCCGAGGCCGGGGTCGAGCACGACCGCGAGGCCGGAGCGGCGGCCGGCCGGGATCCGGATGACATGACCGCGCCGGAGGCGCTCCAGCGACTCGACAGCGGCGACTCGGCGCGCCGAGGCGCCCTCCCGAGCGAGGGCGGCCTCCCGTTCGGAGAGCGACCGACGCAGCGCTGCGTACTCCGCGAAGTCGCCGAGATGGCAACTCATCGCGTCGGCGTAGCCGGCGAGGGCCTCCTCGTTGCGGCGTACTTGACGCGCCAGCCCGACGACCGCCCGGTCGGCCTGGAACTGCGCGAACGAGGACTCCAGCAGGGTGCGGGCCTGGGTGCGCCCGGACGTGCCGACCAGGTTGACCGCCATGTTGTACGACGGGCGGAAGCTCGAGCGGAGCGGATAGGTGCGAGTGGAGGCGAGGCCGGCCACATGTCGCGGGTCGAGGCCGGGGGTCCAGAGGACAACCGCATGCCCCTCGACGTCGATGCCGCGGCGACCAGCGCGGCCGGTGAGCTGGGTGTACTCCCCAGGCGTCACGTCGGCATGGGTTTCGCCGTTCCACTTCACCAGCCGCTCGAGGACGACCGAGCGCGCCGGCATGTTGATGCCGAGCGCGAGAGTCTCCGTCGCGAAGACGGCCTTGACGAGCCCGCGGACGAACAGCTCTTCGACGACCTCCTTGAAGGTCGGCAGCATCCCGGCGTGGTGCGCAGCGAGGCCTCGTTCGAGCCCGTCGAGCCACTCCCAGTAGCCGAGGACCGCCCGGTCGTCGTCGGGCAGTTCCGCCGTACGACGTTCGACGAACGCCCGGACCTCCGCTCGCTCCTCGGGTGTGGTGAGCCGGAGTCCGGCCCGCACACACTGCAGCACGGCCGCGTCACAGCCCGCGCGGCTGAAGATGAAGGTGATCGCCGGCAGCAGGCCGGCGTTGTCCAGCCGCTCGACCACCTCGGCGCGGCTCGGCACGCGGACCCGGCTCGGCGGGGGGCGTTTCCCGCCCCGGTACGGACGGCGGTCGGGCATCCGCGCCAGCCGGCTCTCCTCCTGCCCCAGCCGCAGCAGCCCCGGGTGCACCTCGGTCTGCTCGCCGCCGTCCTCGCTGTTCTTGCTCTCGACGAAGAGGTCATAGAGCCGGTTGCCCGCGAGCACGTGCTGCCAGAGCGGCACCGGCCGGGTCTCCTCGACCACGACGCTGGTGTGCCCGCGCACGGTGACCAGCCAGTCGGCGAACTCCTCGGCGTTGGACACGGTGGCCGACAGCGAGACCAGCCGAACCGATGCCGGAAGGTGGATGATCACTTCTTCCCAGACGGCGCCACGGAAGCGGTCGGCCAGGTAGTGCACCTCGTCCATGACCACGTAGCCGAGACCGCGCAGCGCCCCGGACTGCGCGTAGAGCATGTTGCGCAGCACCTCCGTCGTCATGACGACGACCGGGGCGTTGCCGTTGACCGAGTTGTCCCCGGTCAGCAGGCCGACGCTGGCGGCGCCGTGGCACGCGACGAGGTCGCCGTACTTCTGGTTCGACAGTGCCTTGATGGGTGTGGTGTAGAAGCACTTCTGGCCGTGAGCCAGCCCCAGGTGTACGGCGAACTCCCCGACGACGGTCTTGCCGGCGCCGGTAGGCGCGGCCACCAGCACGCCCTCCCCCGCTTCGAGAGCCCGGCAAGCCTCGATCTGGAACGGGTCGAGGCCGAAGTCGTACGCCCCAGCGAATCGTTGGAGCTCGGGGTAGCGGTCCTGCTCGGCCCGCCGGCGGCTCGACGCGGCAAAGCGCTCGGCCGGCGAGGACATGTCATCAAGGCTACGGCGTCGATCGTCGCCCGGCCGATCGCACTGCCGGCTGGACCGTTCGGGGCCGATTGACCACATCACTCTCTTTTACCGGCCGCGGGCAGGGCCAACGAGCGGGCGCTGCCGGCGCAACACGACCGATGTGGTCAATAGCCCCCACTTGCCACCGGTTCGGCGGCGCCCCGGGTCAGCGGAGGGCGTCGACCCCCGGATCGCCGCCGGAGGTCTCGTCGAGGTGCAGGGCGGAGGGTTCGTCGTCGTCGAGCTGGCCGTACTCGCTTTGCGCCCGGCGCTTGGCGACGCGGGCGTCATGTCCGAGCGCAACGGCGAGCGCTATCCCGTAGAGCACGACCATGGGAACCGCCATGCCGAGCAGCGTGATGGGGTCCTGGCTCGGGGTGATCAGCGCGGCGAAGACGAAGATGCCGAAGACGATCGATCTCCAGGCCGCGGCGAGTCGCCGGCCGCTCACGATGCCGGCGAGGTTGAGCAGGACGACAAGGAGGGGAAACTCGAACGACACGCCGAAGATGAGCAGCATCGTCGTCACGAACGACAGGTAGCGGTCGACCGCGATCAGTGGGGTCAGCTGGTCGGCGAAGCTGAGCAGGAACGCCAATCCCTTGCCGAGCGTGTAGTACGCGACGACGGACCCGGCCGCGAAGAGCAAACCGGAGCACCCGGCGAAGACCAACGCCCAGCGCCGCTCGTGGCGATGCAGCCCGGGCGTCACGAACGCCCATAGTTGGTACAACCACAGCGGGGACGACAGGACGACCCCGACGATCATCGCGACCTTCAGCTGAACAGCGAAGGCATCGAAGACTCCGGTCACGACCAGCGTGCACGAGTGGCCGCCGAGGCGGTTCGACGCCGGCAGGGAGCAGTACGGATGCTTCAGGAAGTTGAAGATGGGATCGTAGAAGACAAAGGCCACGACCATGCCCGCGACGATGCCCAGCATCGCCCGAAAGAGCCGGCGGCGCAGCTCGAAGAGATGCTCGGCGAGGGTCATCCGGCCCGCGTCGGTCGCTGGCGCGGCGCCGCGCCGTGACCAGCGCCGCCCGCTCATGCCCAGACCCCCTGGCAGGCGCCCCTAGAGGTAGTCGCTGCGCTCGCGATCGACCTCGCGCGGCCGGCCGTCGACGACCGGCTCGTCGGCCCGCACCGGGGGCAGCGAGCGCGGCTCCGCTGCCCGCGCCTGCTCGTCCTCCTTGAGGCCGCGCGTCTCGGCCTTGAAGATCCGCATCGACTTGCCGATCGAGCGGGCGGCTTCGGGCAGCTTCTTGGAGCCGAACAGCAACAGGACGATCACGAGAATGATGAGGAGCTCTGGCACGCCCAGGGTTGGCATCGGCCACCTCTTCCTCGTCGGCCGTCACCCAGGATGGTACGCCGCACAGCCCGCACCGGCGCCGTTGCACTCGAGGTTTCCGGGAGATCTCACTCCGGCCGCTCGGCTGCACGTTGTTCGAGGCGACGCCGGGTGTCCTCGATCCCGGCCGCGGCTCGCCCGAGCCGTTCTCTCACCAGGGCGACTTCGCGGCCGAGGGCACTCGCCTGTCGCCACAGCGCCAGCCCGATTGCGGCCAAACCAACGAGCGCGAGCACGACCAGTGCGAGATCGAGCACCAGCCACAGCACATCGGGAGGCTAGCGGAGCTGCGGAGGCCGCCGTGTCGAGCGGGGCTCCTGTCCGGCGGAGCGACGGAGTGCTACGAGCGGGTGGGCACCGTCGCCAGCGCGGCGAGGGTGTCCTGCTGTGAGAGGTGCAGCACGAAGTCGAGGAGGTCGTCGTAGGTCAGTAGCGGGCCGGCCTTGGGCTCGAGCGCCTCGGCCGGGACCTCCCACACCTGCGCCTGCACGCCGCCCGACATGAGCAGCGAGATGACGTGGTCGTCAGCCGGCTTGCGCACCTCGTCACTGCACTTCGGACAGCCGAACGCGTAGTAGGACAGCGGCGCGTGGTTGCAGACGCGCAGCGAGATGTCCTTCGACGTGAGCTCGACCTCGCCACACGTCGGGCAGGAAGCCTTGATCGTCGTCATCTGCGGTATCCCTTCGCTTCCTGGCCTGTTCGTGGCCGACGAGAAGGGGTTCGGCAGCAGCCGGGGGAATCTTGACCCCCGGCCGGTCGCAAACGGGTGACGCTGGCTACGGCGCGGGCTCATCCGCCGTACGCCGACAGTGCAGCCGCCGCCTCGGCGCGCACCTCCGCGGCGAGCTCGGCCGGCTCCAGCACGACAGCCGCGGTGCCCAGCCGCATCACCAGCCGCACCAACCAGCTCGTCTCGCGGCTCCGCAGGCGTACGACGAGCCGGTCGTCCCCCGAGGCGCGCCCCGGCTCGGGCATGGGCTCGCAGGGGTAGTAGTCGGCAACCCAGCGCGCCGTCGGCTCCAACCGCAGCGTCACGAGCCGGTCGTCGGGTGACGGAGTGAACAGCGCGTCGGGCGGGGGGCCGGCATCCGGCGGCAGATCTGCCGGCGCGTCGAGCTGCACCACCGACACGATCCGGTCAGTGCGGAACGTCCGCACGTCCTCCACCCGCCGACACCAGCCCTGCAGGTAGGTACGCCCCTCGGCGACCAGCAGCCGCATCGGGTCGACGTCGCGCTCCGTGGTCTCGTCCCGGCCGGGCACGTAGTAGGCCAGATGCACCCGGCGGCCCGCCGCGAGCGCTCCACGCAACGTCGCGACGACCTCCGGCTCGGCCTCCACCGCGACCGCGACACGGCCGGCCTGCTCGGCCGCTTCCCCCGCTGCGGTCTCGATCTTGGCAAGGGCTCGGCGTACGGCGTCGTCGCCCTGCGGGCCCGGCACGTCCGCCAGCGTGCGCAGCGCGACGACCAGGGCGAGCGCCTCGTCGGTGGTGAGTCGCAGCGGGCGACGGATAGTGTCGGCGTTGGTGACCGACACGCAGCCGTCCTGGTCGTACCAGACCTCGATCAGGTCGGCCGGCGAGTGCCCGGGGAGCCCGCACATGAAGATGAGGTCGAGGTCCTGACGCAACTGGCGAAGCGTCACCCCGAACGTCCGCGCGAGGTCGTCCAATGGCGAGGCGGGATGCGCGAGCAGGTAGGGCACGAGGGCGAGCAGGCGTTCCAGCCGGGCCGACGACGTGCTCACGGCGTGGCGCCGGCCAGTGTGCGGAGCCGCCGGATCACTGCAGAGCGGGCGTCGGGCGGCCCGAGCACGACGACCGCCGACCCGTGCCCCACGACCTCGTCGGCAAGCGCCTCGACGTCACGGACCGGGACGACGACCTCGTCCCATCCAGGCTCCTCGGACGTGACGGAGCCGGCCCGCCGACGCAGGTCGTACGCCGCGCCGGTGCGGACCCGAAGCCGCGCCGGACGCTCCGGCAGGTCGGGCACGACCTCACGGACGGCGGCCAGCAGGTTGACCTCCGATGGCACGGCGACGCTTCCGTCGGCGCCGATGGCCGTCACCTTCCCGGTGATCCGGGAGAGCCGGAACACCCGGGTCGCTGCCCGGTCGCGGTCGTGACCGACCACGTACCAGTGGCCGTGCCAGGACACGATGCCCCACGGCTCCAGCCGCCGCCGGGTCGGCTCCGGCGCGGTCGCCGTCCGGTAGTCGAACGAGATGGGGCGGCCCGCCGTTGCCGCCTCGACGAGCGGTTCGAAGGCCGGCTCGCTGGCCTCCACCCGCGGCTCGAGGCCGGGCAGCTGCGGACCGTCGACGTCGATCCCGGCCGCCCGCAGCTTGAGCAGCGCCCGCGACGCGTCGACGGCCAGCCCGGCCTCGGCCCACAACCGGGCAGCGAGGCCGACCGCCGCCGCCTCGTCGGGTGCCAGGTCGATTTCGGGCAGGTCGTAGTCGCGGCTCGCGATCCGGTAGCCGGGCTCGTCGTCCCAGACGCTGTGGCTACCGGTCTCGAGCGGGATGCCGAGCTCGCGGAGCTCCGCCTTGTCCCGCTCGAACTTCCGGCGCGCGCTCTCGTCGTCGTCCCCCTCGTAACCGGGTACGGCGGACCGGATCTGGTCGAAGGAGAGGTAGCGCCTCGTCGATAGCAATGCCAGCACGAGGTTGAGCAGCCGCTCCGTCTTCGCCGACGACATGACCGTCACGCTAACGTCAGAGGGGACGATGTCGGCCTCGAGGAGGGCCACGTGACGACGTGCCACCGTGCCACCGGAGGCGGAATGGCACGGGTGAGTCGTCGTGCCGCCGCGGTGCTGGCGGTGGCCGTCGCCGTTCTGTCGGCCTGTGCGCCGGGAAGCCAGCCAGCGGGTTCGGCGAGCCCGACCGGTGGACCGTCGCCCACGAGCGCGGCCCCGCCGGTAGAGTCACCTTCTCCGGCCCCCTCACCCGCCACGGCGCTCGGGCTGGACGACTGCGTGCCACGGACGTGGCGCACGGTGCGATTGCGTACTCGCGACGGGATACGGCTCGCCGCTGCCGAGACGGGCCGCGGCCGGCGCGGAGTGGTTTTCGCCCACGAGTCCGACGGGACCCTGTGCAACTGGGTGCCCTATGCGACGGCGCTGGCGCGGCGCGGAGTCCGCGTCCTCGTCGTTGACCTTCGTGGGCACGGCTCATCCGCCGCTGCGCCGGCGAGCCGGACGCTGGCCTGGACCCTCGATGTCATCGCCGCCGCGCAGCGGCTGCGCCGGGGCGGGGTTCGCCGGGTGGCGCTCGTCGGCGCGTCCGCTGGCGGCACCGCGGCACTCGTCGCCGCCGGCGACCTGCCCGGGGTGGCGGCGGTCGCCAGCCTGTCCGGACCCGCGGGCTTCGGGCCGCTGGATGCGGCGCAGGCCGTTCGGACGCTGCGCATCTCCGTCCTCTACCTGGTGGGCGCGCTGGACCGGGGTTTCGTTCCCGACGCGCGCCGGCTGGCGATGTCGACCCGCGGGCCGCACCAACTCCTCGTCGTCCCCGACAACGGCTGGCACGGCACCGCACTGCTCGACGACCCCGAGCGCGGTCCGGCGCTCAGCGCGCTGCTGACCCGCTTCCTGCTCGGCGCGCTGCCCCGGTGAGCCCAAGCACGGGCCGGCCCGTCCCGGCAGGAATCCGGCGAGCCGTGGACTCCGGTAAGTGCTGCAACGCGCACGGGGCTCCACGGCGCACAGCAGCGATGCGGCCCGGCCGGTAGGGCGGCGCCGTACGGGGCAGGACGCTCCCGTGACTGACGCCGTGGTGGTCGGTGCCGGGCCCAACGGGCTGGTCGCCGCCAACCTGCTCGCCGACGCCGGCTGGGACGTCCTGGTGCTCGAGGCTCAGCCCGAGCCGGGCGGCGCCGTACGCAGCGCGGAGGTGGCCGCGCCGGGCTTCGTGTCCGACCTGTTCAGCTCGTTCTACCCGCTGGCCCTCGGCTCCCCGATCCTGCCCAAGCTCCGGCTCGAGGACCACGGGCTGCGCTGGCGGCACGCCCCGAAGGTCCTGGCGCATCCGCTAGGTGACGGCTCGGCGGCCGTGCTCTCCCGCAACATCGCCACGACGGCGGCGGGACTCGACGCGTTCGCCTCTGGCGACGGCCTGACGTGGCGGCGCGTGCACAAGGAGTGGGAGCGGCTCCGGCCCGCGCTGATGGGCGCCCTGTTCACGCCGTTCCCGCCGGTACGCGACGGCATCCGGCTCGCGGCGGCGCTCGGGCCGGGCGGCGCCCTGCGCTTCGCTCGCTTCGCGATGCTTCCGGTACGCCGCTACGCCGAGGAGGAGTTCGACGGCATCGCTCCCGGCCTGCTGCTCGCCGGCAACGCCCTGCACACCGACCTCACCCCCGAGTCGCCTACCAGCGGCGTCTTCGGCTGGCTGCTCGCGATGCTCGGCCAGAGCGTTGGCTTCCCGGTACCCGAGGGCGGCGCCGGCCGGCTCACCGACGCCCTCGTCAGCCGGCTCCGGGCGGCCGGTGGCCGGTTGGAGTGCAACGCGCGGGTCGACCGGGTGCTGATCCGGGGCGGGCGCGCTGTCGGTGTGCGGACGGCCGACGGACGCGAGATCGACGTACGCCGCGCCGTCCTCGCCGACGTCGATGCGCCCCGGCTCTTCCTCGACCTGGTCGGCGAGGAGCATCTGCCGGTCCAACTGCTCGACGACCTGCGCCGCCTGCAGTGGGACAACGCCACCGTCAAGATCGACTGGGCGCTCTCGAGGCCCGTGCCGTGGACCGCCGATGGCGTGCACGGCGCCGGCACCGTGCACCTCGGCGGCGAGCTCGACGATCTCTCCCAGTTCAGCCACGAACTCGCGCTCCGGCGGATCCCGGCCCGGCCGTTCCTCATCGTCGGGCAGATGACCACCACCGATGCGAGCCGCTCCCCCGCCGGCACGGAGTCCGCCTGGGCCTACACGCACGTGCCTCGCCAGGTCCGCGGCGACGCCGGCGGCACGTTGAGCGGGGACTGGGCACAGCCTGGGCAGCGCGAGGAATTCGTCGAGCGCATCGAGCGGCGGATGGAGGAGTTCGCCCCAGGCTTCCGCAGTCTCGTCGTCGGCCGGCACGTGCAGTTCCCCGACGATCTCCAGGAGCACGACGCCAACCTCGTCGGCGGGGCAATCAACGGCGGGACCGCCGCCGTCTACCAGCAGCTGGTCTTCCGACCGGTCCCCGGTCTCGCCCGGCCGGAGACCCCGGTCCGGGGTCTGTATCTGGCGTCGGCGTCGGCGCATCCGGGTGGCGGCGTACACGGCGGCTGCGGCTCCAACGCCGCGCGCGCCGCCCTGCACGCCGATCGCGGCGGACGGCTCGCGGTCGCCGCGCAACGACTTATCAGTCGCTGAAGCCGGAGGCCCGTCGGCGCGCCAGCCGGTCCAGCCGGCGCAGCGTCTCGACGTTGCGCAGCTCGATCAGCTTGTCCACGAGAGGGTTGTGCAGCTTCCTGGCCAGGCCCGCGTCGGGGTACTCGTCGATCTCGACCACCGACCCGTCATCGGCCGGCTCGATCCGGACCGTGATGCGCGCGCTACCGGCCGGCCAGGCGTGTGCCCGCAGCTCGAGGCACCGGTCGGGTTCGCAGGAGAGCACCTGGGTCTCGTCGTCCTTGCGAAGCGGGCCGTAACCGACGGTGTAGTGCAGCCGGGTGCCCACGGCCGGAAATTCGGAGTCCACGGAGCGGATCGCGCGCGTACCCACCACCCAGTCCGCGTAGCTGTATCCGTCGCGCAGCACCGCGAAGACCGTCGCCGGCGGTGCTGACATCCGTCGACGAGTGACGCCCATGGGGACCAGTTGCCCGCGCCGGCCGTCGGTACACGTCCCACTACGCTGCGCCAGTGATTCGCTGGCGGTCCGCCGTCGTCGTCGGCGTGGGCCGCGAGTGGACCGGCGCGCTCGAGCTCGACGTACGCACCGATGACGGCCAGTGCCGGGCGCTCGCGTACCCCGCGCTGGTGGGTACGCCGGCCGTCGGTGACCGGGTGCTGCTCAACACGTCGGCGCTCGATATGAAGCTCGGCACGGGCGGCTACGCGCTCGTGGTCGCACTTCCGGACCGGTTGCCGCCTGACGCCGCGCCCCCCGGACACCTCGTGAAGGCCCGCTACACGCCGCTGCAGGCCAGCGTCCTCGGCGCCGACGAGCAGGATTCGCCGTACCACGAGGCCCTGGCAGACGCGGACGACCTAGGCGGACTCCCCGTCGTCGTCGCGGACCTGCACTCCGCCCTGCCCGCCGTGCTGGCCGCGATCCGGCTCGACGCGCCTGGCGCCCGGGCGGCGTACGTCATGACCGACGGCGGCGCCCTCCCGCTGTGGTTCTCCCGCACGGTGGCTGTCCTGCGGGACGCGGGCTGGCTCGCCGGTGTGGTCACGGCCGGGCAGGCCTTCGGCGGCGACGTCGAGTCGGTCACCGTGCACACCGGGCTGCTCGCCGCCCGTCTCGCGCTGCACGCCGACGTCGCCGTGGTCACCCAGGGCCCGGGCAACCTCGGCACCGGCACCCGCTTCGGCTTCTCCGGCGTTGCCGCCGGCGAGGCGATCAACGCTGCGGGCGTGCTCCGTGGCCGCCCGGTCGGCGCGCTGCGGGTCAGTGCCGCCGACCCGAGGCCCCGGCACCGCGGCGTGTCGCATCACAGCCTGACCGCCTACGGGCGCGTCGCGCTGGTTCCCGCCGACATCGCCGTACCGGACCTGCCCGGGATCGCGGAGCAGGTGGCCTCGCTCTCCCCACCGCACCGGTTGGTCCCGGTGGCACTCGCCGGGCTGGATGCCGTGCTGCGGCGTACTCCCGCGCCGCTGTCGACGATGGGCCGCGGGTACGACGCCGACCCGGCGTACTTCCTCGCGGCAGCGGCGGCCGGCCGCCACGCCGCCGCCCTGCTCACCTGACCGAGCTCACGTCACATCGACGCGATGAGCTTCTCCACCCGGTCGTCCACGGACCGGAACGGGTCCTTGCAGAGCACCGTGCGCTGCGCCTGGTCGTTGAGCTTGAGATGCACCCAGTCGACCGTGAAGTCGCGCCGCCGCTCCTGCGCGCGCTTGATGAACTCACCCCGCAGCCGGGCGCGTGTGGTCTGCGGTGGCAGCGACTTCGCCTCGAAGATCGCGAGATCGGATGTCGCCCGCTCCACCGCTCCCTTGCGTTCGAGCAGGTAGTACAGGCCGCGCCCGCGGTTGACGTCGTGAAACGCGAGGTCGAGCTGAGCGACCTTGGCCGAGGACAGCGGGAGGCCGTGCTTGGCTTGGTAGCGCTCGATCAGCTGCAGCTTCGTGACCCAGTCGATCTCGCGTGCGACGGCGTCAAGGTCACCCGTCTCGATCGCCGTGAGCGCCCGCCCCCACAGCTCGAGCACCCGCGCCGTCACGGCGTCACCGCCGCGCCGCTCGACGAAGTCACGGGCCTTGGTGAAGTACTCCCGCTGGATCTCCAGGGCGTTGGCCTCGCGGCCGTTGGCGAGCCGGACCCGGCGCCGCCCGGTGACGTCGTGGCTGACCTCACGGATGGCGCGGATGGCGTTCTCGAGGGTCAGGTCGCGCATCACGACCCCCGACTCGATCATGCGGAGGACGAGGTCGGTCGCGCCCACCTTGAGCAGCGTCGTGACCTCGCTCATGTTCGAGTCACCGACGATGACGTGCAGCCGGCGGAAGCGCTCGGCGTCGGCATGCGGCTCGTCGCGCGTGTTGATGATCGGGCGGCTACGGGTGGTGGCGGACGACACGCCTTCCCAGATGTGCTCGGCCCGCTGGCTGACGCAGTAGACCGCCCCCCGCGGCGTCTGGAGCACCTTCCCCGCGCCGCAGATGATCTGCCGGGTCACCAGAAAAGGGATGAGCACGTCGGCGATGCGACTGAACTCCCCGTGCCGCCCGACCAGATAGTTCTCGTGGCAGCCGTAGGAGTTGCCGGCTGAGTCGGTGTTGTTCTTGAACAGGTAGATGTCGCCCTGGATGCCTTCGTCGCGAAGTCGGCGCTCGGCGTCCTTGAGGAGCCCCTCCAGAATTCGCTCCCCCGCCTTGTCGTGGGTGACTAGGTCGATCGCCGAGTCGCATTCCGGCGTCGCGTACTCCGGGTGGCTGCCGACGTCGAGGTAGAGCCGCGCGCCGTTGCGGAGGAAGACGTTGCTGGACCGGCCCCAGGAGACGACCTTGCGGAAGAGGTAGCGGGCGACCTCGTCGGGCGAGAGCCGGCGCTGGCCGCGGAACGTGCACGTCACGCCGTACTCGTTCTCGAGACCGTAGATCCGCCGCTCCACCCAGCCCACAGTACGGCGCGCTCCCCACCCGGTAAGTTCGACGTACCGGCAGATAACCGGCAGATAACCCTCTGGAGGATGACGTGGCCTCGATCTTCAACAAAGTCGCCGACTTCGCGCGCGGCCCGCGCGGACGGGAGCTCGCGGACAAGGCGAAGCAGTACGCGCAGAAGCCCGAAAGCCGCCAGCGGATCGAGCAGATGCGGGCCAAGCTGAGCCGTCGAGGGACGGGTGGACCGGGAGGTCCGCGTACCTCCGGCTGACCGCAGGCTGCCCTGGCTCGGCATGGTCAAGAAACCTTTACTCATCCCCCGTCGTAAACGGTTATAGCGACGTTTAGGCTGCCGTCACCACATCGCATGAGGGGGACAACGATGCATCTTGCCTCGCCTCGGGCGCGCACCGCGATAGTCGTCACTGCCGCGGCCGTCATCGGCGGTCTTGCCGCCTATGCGCCGGCTGAGGCGAGCCCGGCCTCGCCGACCGGCGCCGCGGCGATCACCACGGCCTTCAAGTTCAACCCCGGCCTCAAGCTGCTCGACAAGAACGGCGCCAACACCGGCGCCGCGGAGCCGTCCCTCGATGTCGACACCCCGGGCAACGTCTACGTGACGGGTCCCGAGGGCGTACCAACCGGCGGCTGCCCGTTCTGGACGGTGCACCCCGGCACCTTCAACGCCAAGGGGCTGCCGTACGACTACCGGGGCACGTTCGACATCGATCACGGCGGAGTCGGCGGCGGCGACTGCGACGTCACCCACGGCGCCCGCTCCACGCTGCCGCCCGGCAACAACGCCGACAACGTTGCGGTCTCGAGCCTGTCGCTCGCGAACCTCACGACGAACACGTCCCAGGACCGGGGCAAGACGTTCATGACGCCCGCGAACAACGTCAGCGAGCAGGTCTTCGGGGTCGACCGTCAGTGGCTGGTCTCGGACCGGGACCTGAAGACCACCTACCAGACGGTGCACGACGTCGCCACCGCCAACATCCAGACTTCGGTGTCATACGACGGCGGGTTCCAGTACGTCCAGAACACTCCGCAGATCGTCGGCGATGCACTCTTGGCCGCTCAGAACGACAACCACTTCAGTCCCTCGGTGGTTGACACCAAGACCCACAAGCTCTACACGGCTTTCGTGGCGCCGCGGGACGCGGCCGGCAACGACCCGGTCAGCGGCGGCGGCGAGGACGCCGTCTACGTCGCCGTGGGCGACGTGTGCGCGGTGGCCTGTCCCAAGGGCGGCCCGATCGGCCTGATCAGCTGGACCGACTACAAGCTCTATCAGACGCCGACGGGCCATGTCGGCGAGGACCTGGCGCACATCTTCCCGAT
>JBBSIN010000060.1:0-13553 GCA_038232055.1 Mycobacteriales bacterium | reverse complement strand
CTCAACTTCATCGTCGACCATTGCGGATTGCCGCGGCTCGAGGACTTCTGCTGGCTGTCGGCCCGCAGCCCCAACGTCTACGCGTCCCTCGCCGTCGCCAACATGTTCCTCTGCAACCGCCCGCGCGAGTTCGCCAAGGTCATGGCCAACCTGCTTTTCTGGCTGGGACCGGACCGCATCATCTGGGGCACCGACTTCCCGATCTGGTACCCGCACTGGCTGCTGGACCGCTTCATGGCCTTCGAGCTCCCAGCCGACATCGAAGAGGAGTACGGCGTCACGCTGTCGATGGAGACGAAGCAGAAGGTCGTCGGCGAGAACATCGCCCGCCTCTACGGCATCGACATCGAGGCGAAGAAGCAGCAGCTGGCGGGCGACGAGTTCGACGTACGCCATCAGGAGTTCGTCAACAGCGTCCCGGCGCGCACCCGGCCGGGGCGAGCCGCGACCGAGACCGGCGTGGCTGGCACGGCGACGCGATGACGCAAGCGGTCGGCGGAGTGGACCTCGCCGCTGTGCGGGAGGCGGCCGGCAGCGTCCCGGACCCGGAGATCCGGCGGACCCTGGCCGAGCTCGACTTGCTGGACGAGGTCGAGGCCGTCGATGGGCGGGTGACAGTGCGCTATCACCTCACGTCGCCGCTTTGCCCCTCGCCGTTCGCCATCGACATCGGGCGCGAAGTCCGCCGTCGGGTCGAGGCGGTCTCCGGTGTCGCGAGGTGCACCGTCGTCATCCAGGACCACTTCATCGCCGAGGAGATCGCACGGCAGGTCAACGAGGGGCCGGTGGCGGCGGCGCCGGCGTGGCTGTGAACGCAGCGCCGGCGGGCGTCGCCGAGGCTGCGCTCGCCGGCCGCAAGGAGCTCGCGCTCCTCGCCGAGCCCTCGGTCGCCGCAGTCGGCGCGGTGCTCGCGGCCCGCTGCCGCAACCCGGCGCCCTGGATCCGGTCTGCGATCGGCACGCTGGGCCGCTTCGCCGCAGAGGTCGCCGCCGGCGACCTTCTGGCCCTGCTCGAACGCGGGCGGGCCGACGTCGGGGTCGCGGAGCAGTCGCTCGCGCGGCTGGCGTTCCGGCACGACGGCTGCACGGCCGGGCAGCTCGCCGCGCTCTCCTTCGGCCCGAAGCTGTGGTGGCGGGTCGGCGGGGTCGACCTGCCGTGGCGCGAGCCGATCGCGCCGGGCTCAACGGCCCGCCCGATCCCCGGGATCGCCGCGCGCGGCGACCGGGAGGCCCGCGACGTGCGGCTTGTGCTGCTCGCGCTCCTCGGCACCGGGCTGACCGTCGACGAGCTGCTCGCCGTCCGGGTCCGCGACGCCGGCTCGCTCGACGTCGCCGGCCGGCTCGTCCCGGACCCCGACGCCGAGCCGCTGGCCCTGGAATACTTCCCCGCCGAGGGCGGGGAGCGGCGGCTGACCTTTTTGCCGTTCGAGGCCCGGGCCGCGTTGCGGGAACGCCGCGGCGGCCGCGCACACGGTGCGGATGAACCACTACTGCTGCCCGGCGACGTCGCCGCCGTCGCGAGCAGGGCGGCCGCCGTGCGCTCCGCAGCCCTGATCAGCGCCGGTAACGACGTCAACGTGACGCTGTGCCGGGCGACTGGCGACTTCTTCCGCGCCTGGGGGATGCCGGGCGCCCGCTTCGATGCCCGCAAGTCCGCGCCGCCGCCCGACAAGGAGCCGACATGAAGGCCGCTCGCCTGCACGAGTTCCACTCGCCGCTCGTCGTCGAGGAGGTCCCCGACCCGCAGATCACGTCGCCGTACGACGTCATCGTCAAGGTCGGCGCCGCGGGCCTGTGCCGGACCGACCTGCACATCTGGGAGGGCCAGTTTGACGAGGCGCAGAAGGAGGCGGGCCTGTCGCTGCCCTACTCCCCGGGCCACGAGAACGCCGGCTGGGTCGAGGCGGTGGGCGAGGCCGTGACCAACGTGGTGCCCGGCGACAAGGTCATCCTGCACCCGCTCATCACCTGCGGGCTGTGCCGCGCCTGCCGCGACGGCGACGACGTGCACTGCGAGAACAGCAGCTTTCCGGGGCTGTTCGCCGAGGGCGGCTTCGCGCAGTACCTCAAGACCGGCGCCCGCTCGGTGATCAAGATGGACCCGAAGCTCGAGCCGGCTGACGTCGCTCCGCTCGCCGACGCGGGGCTCACGGCGTACCACGCGATCCGCAAAGCGGTGCCATTGCTCTATCCGGGCACCCGCTGCGCCGTGATCGGCGCCGGCGGCCTCGGGCACATTGGCATCCAGTGCCTCAAGGCCATGGTGCCGGCCGAGGTCATCGTGCTCGACACCAACGAGGAGGCCCTCTCGCTCGCAAAGGAGTGCGGCGCCGACCACACCGTGCGGGTGGACGGCAACCAGGTCTCGCAGGTCATGGACCTCACCGACGGCAAGGGCGCCGAAGTCGTCATCGACTTCGTCGGCGAGTCCGGCGCGGAGCACTGGGGTGTCGACCTGCTCCGCCGCGCCGGCAGCTTCTTCGTCGTCGGCTACGGCGGCACGCTGGAGGTGCCGACCATGCGGATCATCCTCACCGAGATCAACTTCATCGGCAACCTGGTGGGCAGCTACAACGATCTCGTCGAGCTCATGACGCTCGCCGCGCAGGGCAAGGTGCGCCTGCACACTGCGACCTATCCGCTCGATGACATCAACACTGCGATCGACGACCTGGACAACGGCCGGTTGCGCGGGCGCGGCCTCCTCGTGCCGTAACCGGTGCAGCCGCCGGCCGGTAAGTCCCCGATCCGGGGGGCGACCTAGGCGATCAACGAAGGTGGGCAGAGCAGGCCAGCGGTGGGTCAGCGCTCGCCGCGCGCCATGTCGATCAGTCGCCCGAGCACGTCCGGGCTGGCGACGCGCAGGCCGTCGTGGTCGTACTCGTTGGTGACCCACGTGCGGGTGTCGCGCACCGTCCGGGCGGTCTGCGTGGAGAACGTGCGCTCGACGTACATGTCGTCGTCGTAGACCGCCGCCGCGACCGGCACGGTGTTGCTCCGCAGCCGCTCGGCGTCGTACAACGCCGGCCAGTCGTCGACCTCGGCCAGGATGTGGGCCGCGTCGCGAAGCGGGCGCAGCGACGAGTCGACGTCGAACATCCACGGGTAGATCATCTCGCCGGTGAACAGCAGCGGTCCGTCGCCGACCTCGTCGAACTCCGGGCCCCGCATCCGCTCGGCCGACCAGCGTGACGCCCCGCCCTGGCAGTAGGCCGCCTCGTGCAGCACGGCGTACAAGGGGTTCGTCGCGAACGAGACCGATTCCTCCACGCCGACGAGGAACGAGTCGCTGAGCTGGCTGCTGTCGGCGAACGCTTCCTCGAGCAGGTAGTGCACCCGCTCGAAGCCGTCGCTCATCCCGAATGCCATGCCCAGCTGCCGGAACCGCGGGACGGTGAGGACGTCACCGGAGGGCAGGCGCACGTCGTGGGCGCGTAGGTGACGGGCGACGGCACCCGCCCGCTCGACGTCGTCCGGATATCGCTCGTAGTAGCGCCGGTTGCGGTCGAGCACTCTCGCGTACGTCGCGCGGTAGACGTCGTCGGCCGTTCCCGAGAGCGGGGCCAGCCCACCGGTGACGAAGACGTGCGACAGGGCCTCCGGCGCCTGCGAGAGGTAGGTGAGCGCGCAAAAACCGCCGTAGCTCTGGCCGAGCAAGGTCCACCGGCCCTCGGGACCGAGCAACCGACGGCGGATGTGCTCGGCATCGGCGACGATCGCGTCGGCCCGGAAGTGGCGAAGGTACGCCGCCTGCTCGTTCGGACCGCCGCGTCGCGCCAGGGTCTGCCTGCTGGCCGGCGTGCTGCGGCCGGTGCCGCGCTGGTCCAGCAGAAGCACGCGGTAGTCGTCGAGCGCACGCTGCAGCCAGTCGGTGCGTCCGGTCGGTCGCGGCGACTTGCCGCCCGGGCCGCCCTGCAGGAAGAGCAGCCACGGCAGGTCGTCGTGCTCCCTTTTCGGTGACACGACCTCGCGGGCGTAGACGGAGATCTGCTCGCTGTCCGGGCTGGCGGCGTCGGAGCTCGCGTGATCGAGCGGGACCGTGAAGTGGTGATCGGTCAGCACGAGGCCGGGCATGCGCGAGGTGACGGCTCTGGGGGCGGGCACGGCGGCGGGCACGGCGGCGGGCACAGGGGCAGGCATGGGAGCAGGCATGGGGACAGCTTTGCACCGCGCCTCAGGGCGCCAGCGCCTCCAGCGCCTCCTCGGCTCGTCGCATGGCGGCCCGTGGGTCGGCGTGCGGCGAGCCGACGTCGGGATCGAAGTTGAGGTCGAGGAAGACCTCGGTCACACCGGCCTCGCCGAGCAGGGCGAGGTCGCCACGGATCTGCTCCGCCGTACCGTGCAGCGGACGGCGCTCCTCGGAGTCACCGGGCTCGACCTCGAGACGTACGACGCCGCGGACGACGAACCGCAGCCGCCCGGGGTCGCGGCCGGCGGCGGTCGCCGACTCCTTCATCAGCGCGATGTCGGAGCCGATGCGGGTGAGGTCGTGACGGCTGCCGCTGATCCAGCCGTCGGCAATCCGGCCGACGCGGCGAAGTGCCGGCTCTGCCGACCCGCCGAGCAGGATCGGTGGATACGGCTGCTGCACCGGCTTCGGGTCCACCCGCGACGGTGGCATCTGGTAGAAGTTCCCGTCGAACTGCACGACGTCGTCGGTCCAGATCGCCTTGAGGCATCGCACAAACTCCTCGACCCGCGCACCGCGTCGCTCGTACGGCACGCCGGCCGCCGCGAACTCCTCCCGTGACCAGCCGAGCCCCAAGCCGACGTCGAGGCGGCCCGCGCTGACCTCGTCCAGCGTCGTGAGCTGGTTGGCCAGCACGATCGGTGGGTAGAAGGGCGCGTTGACAATGGCGAGCCCCAGCCGCACGTGCTCGGTGACTGCGGCGACGTAGGCAAGCGCGACGACCGGGTCGTGCACCGCCCGGTACATCGGACCCCAGTCGCCGGTGGCCGGATGGAGAAGGCGCTGAAACGTCCACAGCGAGGAGTAGCCCAGCTCCTCCGCCCGGCGGGCGATCCGCTGCATGTTCCTTCGGGTGGCCCAGCTACCCGAGACGGGCAGTCCGAAGCCGACGTCATCCACGGTTCATCGGCTCCATCAAGACCGTCCACTACTGACGAGGAGGACCGCAGTCTGCCGTAGCCGGAGTATCGCGTCGACGACGACGCCCTCCGGCGTCGTTTCTGACGAGAGGAACCGGGCAGTGTCGGCCTATGTTTCGCTCCCTTCTGCTCGGCGCAGCCGCCGGTGCCGCCGGCACGACCGCCCTCAACGCCGCCACCTACGCCGACATGACGTGGCGGGCGCGTCCGTCGAGCACGACTCCGCAGCAGACCGTTGAGCAGCTGGCGCAGCTGGCCAACGTCGACATTCCCGGCGAGGGGGAAGCCCGGGAGAACCGCCTCTCCGCGTTGGGCTCGCTGTCCGGCACGATGACCGGCGTCGGCGTCGGCGCGGCCTATGGCTTGCTGCGGCGGATCGGCGTACGCCCCCCCGCCTGGATCGGTGCGCTTCTGGTGACCGCCGGAGCGATGGCCGGCACCAACGGGCCGATGACCGTGCTGGGCATCACCGACCCGCGTACGTGGGGTGCCACCGACTGGCTCAGCGACATCGCGCCCCATCTGGCGTACGGCGCGGTGACCGCGGCGACGTACGCTGCCGGCGAGCGGTAGCCTCCCCCCGGCCGGCCGATCACCTCGACGGTCGGACGCTGGACCCGGACGCTGAGGGGCAAAGGCGAGGCTCGTGGACGACCCGCACGCCGCTGCGCGTACGACGACCGTCATCGTCATGGGGGTGTCGGGCTCAGGAAAGTCGACCGTGGCGGCGGATCTCGTGGACCAGCTCGGGTGGACGTTCGCCGAGGGCGACGACTTCCACCCGCGGGCGAACGTCGAGAAGATGCGCTCGGGCACTCCACTCAACGACGACGACCGTTGGCCGTGGCTGGACACGATCGCCAGCTGGATCGGCGAGCGTGAGGTCGCCGGTGAGAACTCGGTCGTCACCTGCTCCGCTCTCAAGCACGTCTACCGCGACGTCCTGCGCCGAGGGCACGAGTCCGTCTGGTTCGTGCACGTCACCGCCTCCGCGGAGCTGATCCAGGAACGCCTCGCGAAACGCAAGGGTCACTACATGCCGGCCTCGCTCCTCGACAGCCAGCTGGCCACCCTGGAGCCGCTCGGGCCGGGGGAGCCGGGCATCACCGTGTCGGCCGCAGGGTCACCGCACGAGCTGGCCTCCGTCGTCCTCGCCGCGCTGGACCTAGACCCGCACGACCGAGCCCCGAAGACCGGAGGCACGCCATGACCAACCATGCGCAGCTGACCGTCGCAGCCCTGCTCGGGATCGCCACCGTGGTCCTGCTCATCACCTGGCTCAAGGTGCATCCCTTCCTGGCGCTCATCCTGGGCTCGGCCGTTCTCGGCTCGGTGGCCGGCCTGGCACCGGACAAGACGGTCGAGAGCTTCACCAAGGGCGTTGGGTCAACGGTCGGCAGCGTCGGCCTGCTGATAGCGCTGGGAGCCATGATCGGCGGTCTGCTCGCCGACTCGGGTGGCGCCGACCGCATCGTGGGGTCGGTCGTCGACCACGTCTCCGGACGGGCCCTGCCGTGGGCCATGGCCGGCGTCGCCGCCCTGGTCGGCATCCCGCTGTTCTTCGAGGTGGGCGTGGTCCTGCTGGTGCCCATCGTGCTGCTCGCCTCGCGACGCACCGACGTACCACTGCTGCGGATCGGCATTCCGGCCCTCGCCGGCCTCTCGGTCCTGCACGGGCTGGTGCCGCCGCACCCGGGGCCGCTCGTCGCCATCGCCGCCCTCCACGCGGACCTCGGCCTGACCCTTCTCTTCGGGCTCATTGTCGCCATCCCGACCGTCATCCTCGCCGGACCGGTCTACGGAAGCTTCATCAGCTCCCGGATACACGCCGCCGGTCCCGCTGCGCTGGTGCAGGAACGGGAACGGGTCTCGGTGGGCGCTGCGGACGCCGGTTACGGTCCCGGTGCGGACCTGGGAAGTCCCCAACAGCCCGAGCAGGATGTAGCCGTTGCCGGGACCCTGGAGGAGGGCCGGCCTCGGCGCCGGCCGGCCTTCGGTCCAGCCGTGGTCACCGTGCTCCTGCCGGTCGTCATGATGCTGCTGCGAGCCATCGGAGAGCTGACCCTCGCCGATGGCAACAAGCTACGCAGCGTGCTCGATATCGTCGGGACGCCGGTCGTGGCGCTGCTCGCCGGCGTCATCCTCGCCATGTTCACCCTCGGCGTGCAGGCGGGGCTCACCAGGGACCGCATCTCGACGTCCCTCAGCGCCTCCCTGCCACCTATCGCCGGCATCCTGCTGATCGTGGCGGCCGGCGGTGGCTTCAAGCAGACGCTCGTCGACGCGGGTGTCGCGAACCTCGTCTCCGACGCCGCGAAGGGCGCGAACCTCTCACCGCTCCTGCTCGGGTGGCTCGTCGCCGTCGGCATTCGGCTGGCGACCGGGTCGGCCACCGTCGCAACGATCACGGCGGCCGGGATCGTCGTGCCCCTTGCCGCCGGCCTGAACCGGCCGGGCGTGGCCCTGCTCGTCCTGGCCGTGGGCTGCGGGTCCCTGTTCTTCTCTCACGTCAACGACGCCGGCTTCTGGCTCGTCAAGGAGTACTTCGGCCTCAGCGTGGGGGAGACGATCAAGAGCTGGTCGGTGATGGAAACCATCATCTCCGTCGTGGGCCTCATCTTCGTGCTGCTGCTCGACGTCGTCGTCTGAGGGTTGGCGCCCACGGAACGGGCTCGGCACCGGCTGCGTCGGAGGAACATGACCGGCATGCTTCGCAACCCCGTCCTGGTCGCTCTGCTGCTCCTGACGGCACTGTGCGCGGCATGCGGCGGCGGGGAACCGCCGACGGCCGCCTCGTCATCGGCGCCCGGCACCTCGCCGTCTCCCGACTCCTCGCCGTCTCCCGCGGCCGGCAGCGGGGGCAAGGTCGTGGCCCTCGAGCTGCGGCGGACCGGCGGCATCGGCGGATTCGACGACACGCTGGTCGTATCGACCGACGGCACGGTCGAGCTGTCGACGAAGGACGGCCGCCGGAGCCGCTGCCGGCTGGGCTCGGCGGAGCGGCAGCGGGTCCGCGGCATCGACTGGTCCGGGCTGCCCTCGGCGCAGAGCAGCCCGGGCCACAGTGACGTCATGACCTTCGTCGTACGCGCAGAGGGCCATCGCGCCGTTCTCGACGCGGACACCCCGGGGCCTGAGCAGCAGGCAGCCGTCGCGACGGTGGCTGCCCTCTTCTCCGCGGCTTCGGTGGCGCGGTCGGGCGACGGGTCCGCTGGATGCAAGCCGCTTAGCTGACCCCGGCCGGTGTCATGACCCCGGCCGGGGCAACGCCGAGGTGTCAGCCCGTCGTCAGCGAGAAGTCGTCGGCGAGGAAGCTCGTCGCGAGCGAGGCGTCCTCTGCGCCGACCAGCTTGATCGTGACTGTCTTGCCGACGAACGAGGAGAGGCTGAACGTCTTCTGCACGTAGCCGCTCGTCGCGTTGAGGTTGGAGTACGTCGCCAGCGTCGTCGTCGTACCGGAAACCACCTGCACGGAGAGCTTGTCGTACGCCCTGGTGGTCGTCGTCTCGTTCGTAGCGACCCGCAGCCACATCGAGAGCGTTGCGCTACTCACCGACGGAATCGTCACCTGCTGGGAGAGCGTGTCGGTGTGCGTCGCGCCGTACCCGTCGAGCCAGGCCAGCCAGGAGCCGGCATGGGATCGCGTCGCGTCGTTGCTGATGACGCCCGAGCTCTGCGACCAGGCGGTGGCGCCGCTCTCGAAGCCCGGGTTCTGGAGGAGGTTGCCGCCGGCGGGCGGCGGCGGCGGCGGAGTCGTGCCGCACGTCGCCCCGGTAACGCTGATCGCGCTGAAGGCGCGCTCCACTCCGGTGCACTGCGTACTCGTCGCGCCGTAGAGGTCCTTCGCGGCGTTGACTGCGGCCTGACGCGCACCGGCGTAGTTCGTGCTGGAGGTCATGTAGACGGTGAGCGCCCGGAACCAAATCTTGGCAGCGGCTGCTTGACCGATGCCGGCGACGGTGGAGCCGTCGCAGGTGGGGCTGTTGTAGGAGACCCCGTTGATGGTCTTCGCGCCGCTGCCCTCGGCGAGCAGGTAGAACACGTGGTTCGCCGGCCCGGAGGAGTAGTGGACGTTGAGGCTGCCGATGCCGGAGTACCAGCAGTCCTTGGACGCGCCGTCCTTGCTCGGCTTGTCCATGTAGCGCAGCGGCGTACCGTTGCCGTTGAGGTTGATCTTCTCGCCGATGAGGTAGTCGCCGACGTCGCTGGCGTTGTTGGCGTAGAACTCGACCATCGTGCCGAAGATGTCGCTCGTCGCCTCGTTGAGGCCACCGCTCTCACCGGAGTAGGTGAGGTTGGCAGTGTTCTCGGTGACGCCGTGGGTCATCTCATGTCCGGCCACGTCGAGCTCGACGAGCGGCTTGGCGTTGCCACTGCCGTCGCCGTAGGTCATCTGGGTGCCGTCCCAGAAGGCGTTGTTGTAGTTCTGGCCGTAGTGCACGCGTGACCGCACGCCGGTGCCGTTGTTGAAGATGCCGTTGCGGCCCTGCACGTTCTTGTAGTAATCGAAGGTCGTCTGTGCGCCGTAGTGGGCGTCGACCCCCGCGCTCTGTCGGTTGGACTGCGCCCCGTTGCCCCAGACGTCGTCCGCGTCGGTGAACAGCGCACCGCCGCCGGTCGTGGCCTGGTTGAGGTCGGTCGTGTAGTTGTTGCCGCGGCTCGGGTCCTTCATCTCGTACGCGCCGGTGCTCGCGTTACGGCTCGTGCCGATGGCGACCTGGCCGGAGTAGATGCTGTTGCCCGTGCCGGTCTCGATCTCGTCGTAGCGACGCACGAGGGAACCGTTGCCGGCGTCGACGACGCTGTGCAGGCGCATCGGGGTCTGGTCGCGCCGCACACCTACGGTGACGACGTCCCAGGCGAGCCTTGGGCCGGCGACAGAGGTGGCGTCGACGACGAGGCGGGCGCTGCGCGACCCAACGGTGCCGGCGATGCCGCGTGCGGCAGCCGAGGTCGCGGCGCGCGGCGACACCCGCGGCGTCACGCCGATGCGGATGGGGTGCGCGAGCGTCTGCGAGACGCTGCGAAGCGCACCGGTGCGGCTCAGGTGTACGACGACGTCGCCGCCGAGGACAGACAGGCCGCGGAAGGTCCTGTTGTAGCGCACGGAGCTGGCGCCGTCGCGGTCCAGAACGACCCCTCTGCTGCGGAAGGCATCCGCAGCGCTCGCGTGCAGCGCGTCGGGGTGCGTCGCGATCGCTGTGGCGGCACGGTCGACGGCGACGGCCGCCGAGCCGGTCGCCGTGCTGCTTCGGGTCTCGCTCGCGCCGGCCGCTGTCGGGCTGGCGAGCGCGGTGGCGAGAAGCGCCAGCGCGACGGCCCCTCCTGTGCTGCTCTTCATGGAGCTCCTTCGGTTCGGGGACAGCCCGCGCCCGTCGGCGGGTACGGGCCAGAAATGCCGCGCCCGCCCACCGGAATCGGCATAGGGCTGCGCAACGGATTGAGCGCATCTTTCAGTACGGCGGGGCGTATTGCAAGAGAACTGTAGTGACGCGGTGACCGAGCGGATTCAGCCTGGACATCCGCACGTTTGCGCGGGTGTCGAAATGGCCAGGACGGGAGCGTGAGCGCTCCGCAGCCGCAGCCGCAGCCGCCGCCGCCGTACGACCAAACGCAGCCGCACGACCATCCCGTCGACGGCCGCCGCGTGGCGCGGGCTCGACAACGTGGCCTGTCGGTCGAGGACGCGGCGCGGCTGACCGGGTTGCTGTCGCTACTCGCCGACCCCATACGCTCCCGCATCGTCTACGCGCTGGACCTGGTCGAGGAGCTCTGCGTCGGGGACATCGCGCTGGCGCTGGACGCCACCGAGGATGCGGTCGGCTACGGACTGCGCATCCTGCGCACAGCTGGGTTGCTGACGACCAGAAAGGAGGGCCGCGTCGTGTTCTACCGGCTGGGCGACGGCTTCCCAACGCCGCTGCGCGAACACTGCCTGCACCAGCTCGTGGCGATGACGCGCGCGCCGCTCCCCGACGACGGTACGAACTCATGACCGGCTTCGCGGCCGCGGCGCTACTCCTGCTGGTGGCCTGCGCCGTCGTCGCCGGCCTCTATGCCGCAGGCCTGCTGCTCGCGGTCGTCCGCGAACCGCTCGAGGCGTCGGCCTTCACCTCGGGGCTTACGCCGAGCCAGCATGCGGTGTCGCGTTACCACGTCCGCTGGTACGCCGTCACGATGATCTTCCTTGCCTTCGACATGGAGATGCTGTTCATGTACCCGTGGACGCTCGTCGTCTCCGCGGTCGGCGTCAGCTCGGTCATCGAGATGTTCCTCTTCCTCGCCATCCTGCTCGCCGGGGTGGCGTACGCGTGGCGAGAGGGCGCGTTCCGATGGACCTGACCCGCCGGCTGCTCGGCTTCTCGGTCGGCCGTCCGCACGCCCTCGTCGTTTCCGCTGCCGGCGGTACCGCAACCCGGCTGGCCGTCGAGTCGCAGCTGCGCCGGCGGGACTGGCCGGTCGCCGCCAGTCCGGCCGACGCCCAGCTGCTCGTCGTCGCCGGGGCGGTCGGGGAGCGGTCCGGGCCGGTCATCGAGGAGCTGTGGGTGGAGATGCCGGCGCCGCGGGCGCGAGTCGTCGTCGCCCGGGCGGAGCACGCCGGTCAGGCGCTGGACGCCGCGCAGGCTGCGCTCTCCGATCTGGCGTCGCAGCGCACCCGAGCCGGTCGTCGTGCGGCTCGCCGTGCGGACCAGGAACCGTCCGGGCACGACGCGCACACCATGGAGATGCCCCACGGGCTGCCGATGGCCGACCGCACTACCGACCGCGACGGGCTCAAGCTCGACCAGCTACAGGTGCCGTTCGGACCCTTCCTGCTGGACTGGCCGCACGGTCTCGTCGTGCGACTCGCGCTGCAGGGTGACCTCGTCCAGGGCGCCGACGTCGACGTCGAATGGGACGGCGTCGACACCGGGGCGCCGTACTGGGACGAGCCGTGGCTGTGCCGCCCGACTTCCGGGCGGGCCACGCGGGGAGCCGCGGCCCGTCGCCTCGCCGGTGCCCACCTGGACAGCCTCGGCCGGTTCCTCGCCGTCGCCGGCTGGCCTGCCGCGGCCACCCGGACGCGTCGCCTGCGCGACGAGACGCTGGCGGATGTTCCCGGGCAGCGGTTGCTCCCGGCAGCGCAGTCGCTCGCGCGTCGGGTACGGCGCTCGCGGACCCTGCGATGGCTCACGGACGGTCTCGGCGTGCTCGACGAGGACGCCGCCGTCGCTGCCGGCGTCACCGGTCCGGCGCTGCGCGCCGGCGGCGACGTGACTGCCCGGTGGACGCGATGGCTGGCCGAGACGCTGACAGCGTTGCGCCAGGTCGACGACGCCGAACTCCTGCAACCCGACGACCGGGACGGGCCGCGCGGACGGCTTGGCGACGGTCCACCGCCCTCGCGGCCGCTGCTCGACGTCCTGCCCGCCTTGGTCGATGGTGTGGACGTAGCGGCCGCCCGGCTCATCGTCGCGAGTCTCGACCCCGATGTGGACGAGATCACCTCCGTCGTACGGGCGGAGACGGCCGGTGCCTGACTCGCTGCCGACCTGGACGGTGCTGCTGCTCCCGGTCGTTCTTGCCGTGGTCACCCTGGCGGCCGCCGCCTTCGACGCGGTGCTGGCCGCTCGCGCCGGCGGCGCGACGTGCTCGACGGTGCAGGTCGCCTCGTCGCCGCTGCGCGAGACGAGTCGGCTGCTCGTCCAGCAGCGGCGTACGACGCTCGCTCCGGACGCGCTGCTGTGGCGGCTTGGCCTCGCCACGCTGCCGGTCGCCGCGGTGCTCGCCGCGCTGGTCGTCCCACTCGGCGCTCGCCCGGTCGGCGACCTCCGCGTCGGCGTCGTGTGGTTCAACGCGATGGAGGTCCTCGCCTGGGCTGCCGTGTGGTTGGCAGGGTGGGGGCCGAACTCGGCGATGGCTCTCGTCGGCGGATACCGGTTCGTCGCTCAGGGGCTGGCGTACGAGCTGCCGCACATGTTCGCCATCATCACCGCGGCGCTGGGCGCCGAGACACTGCGCGTGGGCGGCATCGTCGACGCGCAGTCCGGGCTGTGGTTCGCGGTCTGGATGCCGGTGGCGTTCGTCGTCTACCTGATGAGCGCGGCGGCGATGGCGTTCTGGGCACCGTTCGACGCCCCTACCGGCGGCGACATCGCCGGTGGGGTCACCGCCGACCTGTCCGGCGTGGACCGGCTGGTGTTCCTCGGCGGCCGCTGGCTACTGCTCGTGGTGTCCGCGGCGTTCGCGGTGCCGCTGTTCCTTGGTGGCGGCCACGGACCGCTGCTGCCCGCCTGGGTCTGGGTGGCCGGAAAGACCGCCGCCGTACTCGCGGCGCTCGTCTGGGCACACCGGCGGTTCCCGACCATCCGGATGGACCGCTACGTCGAGTTCGCCTGGGTGGTGCTGGTGCCGCTGACGATCGCGCAGGCGCTCGTCGTCGCGCTAGTCGTCCTCAACCGCTAG
>JBBSIN010000059.1:0-13691 GCA_038232055.1 Mycobacteriales bacterium | reverse complement strand
CCACCGATTCGGCGTTGCGGCCAGGGGTGTGGACCACCGGGATGCCCCTGGCCGCACAGGCGGCGAGGTCGACGTTGACTGGCTCGCCCCGCGCGGTGGCGACGAACCGCACGGTGGGGAGAGCGTCGAGAACCGCCGCGTCGACCCGCTCGATCTCGGTGACGAGCACGTCCGCGCCGCGGGCAGCGGTGACGTAGTCCTCGGCGGCCAGCCCCTGGCGGGTAGCTCCCCAGCCGCCGGTGACGACGTCGAAGCCGAGCGCCCCCAGGCGAGCAACCCCCTCGGTGGTGAACTCCGCGGTGACGAAAGCGCGCACGCGGGCATCCTGCCCCTCGCTCCGGCCGACCGGCCAACCCGCGCCCGAACCCCCGCTACGCGTCGGCCTCGGGGAGGTGCTCGCGCAGCGCGTCGTACGCCGCGAGGTAGCGCTGGTAGGGCTCCTCGTAGCGATCCCGCTCGCCCGGCGAGGAGAGGCGCGTCGAGGGCAGGGTGCCAGCCGTAGGCGAACCCACCGCAGTGGCGACGAGCGTCGCCCCGGCGAGCGCGGCGGCCGACTCGACCTCCGGTACGGCGACCTCGCGGCCGGTGACCGTCGCCACCAGGTCGGCGAGGCCCGGCCCGGCCCCACCGCCGGTGAGCACGACCTGCCGCGTCGCGCCGCCGAGGACGTCCTCGAGATCCTCGAGGTTGGCGCGGACGGCGAAGGCATAGCCCTCGGTGAAGGCAGCCGCGAGGTCGACCGGATCGGCCTGCGGGTCGAGCCCGAGCAGCGTGCGCGGCGGCTTCGTCGCCCAGTCCCGCTCCGTCCAGTGCGGCGCGCCGACGACGGCAGTGAGTCCCCGCGCGCCCGGCTCGCTGCGCCGGGCCAGGTCGAAGAGCTCCGGCACGTCGACGCCGAGGATCCGGGCGAGCCAGCCGAGCATCGTGCCGGGGTAGCCGCAGTTGGTCTCGACCGCCCACGTGTCGCGCGGCGCGTGCGTCGACACCCACGGCCGCTGTTGCGGGTCGAGCGGCGCGAAGTCGGCGGTGGCGAGTAGCGGTGTGCTGGAACCGGCGACGACACACACCACCCCGGGGTGTGCAGCGCCCGCGCCGGCGGCGGCCAGCTGAGTGTCGCCGCAACCGGCGACCACCGGCAGCCCGACGGGCAGCCCGAGCCCCGGCTCGCGCAAGGTACCGACCACCGTGCCGGCCTCCACGACGGGCGCGAGCAGGCTCCGCGGGATGTCGAGGTCGTCGAGGAGGCTCCACGCCCAAGCGCGCTGCGAGACGTGTGCCAGCTGACCGGCGCAGGCGTAAGAGATCTCGGTGCACTCGGCGCCGGTGAGACGCCAGACCAGCCAGTCGTGCACGAACAGCAGCCGCCGGGCAGCGGCCCACCGTCGGGGCGACTCCGCCCGAACCGCGAGCAGCTTGGGCAGCGTGAGCTCCGGCGCCGGCCAGTGCCGGGTCATCGCGTAGAGCTGGCGGTGGGTGCGCAGCTCGTCGAGCCATGCGGCGCCTCGACGGTCGCTGTTGAGCACGCCCTGGCCGAGCTCGACCCGCCCGTCGGTGAGCACGAACCCCTGCCGCACCGAGGAAACCGTCAGCCCCAGGTAGTCCCCCGGTGCCTGCGCCACCGCGTCCGCGAGCGCCGCGCGGCAGGTCGCCCACCAGTCCGTCGGGTCGAACTCCGCGCGGTGCCGGGCCGGTCGGCGTATCGGCAGCGGAGTCTGCTGCACGGCAACCACCCGGCCGTTGGTGCCGGCCACCCACGCCTTCACGCCCGAGCCGCCGACGTCGAGCCCGGCGACCAGGTTCACGGCCGGCCGGCCTCGAGCGCGCGCAGCCGCTCGGCGTACGCCGGCGGGCAGACCGTGTCACGGTCGCCGAGCAGCAGCGCGTTGAAGGTGGCCCTCGCTGCCTCCTCGAGGTTGAACGCGCGCTTGTGCGCCGTCTCGACCGTGTCGGCGACGACCGAGCAGCCGTGGTTGGCGAGGATCACGCAGTTGCAGCCGTCGCGGATGGCCTCGGCCCCCACGTCGGCCAGCTCGGGCGTGCCCGACGGCCGGTACGGCGTCCGGCGTACCTCCCGCAGGTAGTAGACGTGGTCGATCGTGAACAGCCGCAGGTCGTGTCCCAGTGCGTCGAGCAGCACGGACAGCTGCGGGTGCAGGTGGACGATCGCGTTGACGTCCGGGCGGACGGCGTACGACGCGAGGTGCAGAGCGACCTCGCTCGACGGTGTGGCGCTCCCGTCGCGCCGGGCGCCGTCGGCCAGGCCGACCACCGAGAAGTCGGCTGGCGTCAGCTCGTCGAGCCAGGTCCCGCTGGCGGTCACCACGCACTCGTCGGCGCCGGGCAGTCGTGCGGAGAGGTTTCCGCCGGAGCCGATGACGAGGCCGGCCGCGACCGCCTTGCGGCCGACCACCGCGAGCTGCTCGGCGAGCCGCTCGAGGGAGTCGCGGGTCACGGCACCAGCACCGCCTTGAGTCGACCCGGCGCGGGCTCGAGCGCGGTGCGGAACGCCTCGAGCGGATGCATGTCGGTCACGATGCCAGCCGCGCGGGGCAGGAGCGCGATCCCGGCCGGGAACGCGCCGGGAGCCAGGTGTCCGCCCCGCACGTCCAGCTCCTTGAACTCCGCGATCAGGTTGAGGTCGAGAGGCGCCGGTCGCCGATAGACGCCGTACAGCACCGCCCGCCCGCCGGGCCGCACCGCCCCTAGCCCGGCGACCACGGCGGCGGGGTCGCCCGAGCAGTCGAGAAACACGTCGACGGAGTCAGGTTCCAGCGCGGCAACCGGTTCGGCGCCGAGCGCCTGCGCCCGCTCCGCCTTGGCCGGCGACCGCACCAGCGCGAGGGTCCGGACCGGTGCGGCGACGAGAGCGCAGGCGCCGATCGCGCCGATCCCGGCGACGGCGAGCGTCTCGCCCGGCCGCGGGTCGCAGCGGCGTACGGCGTGCACCGCGCACGCCATCGGCTCGGCGAGGACGGCCTGTTCGACGGGGAGGTGGTGCGGCACGCGGTGCAATCGGGCGCGCGCCGGTAGCGCCAGACGGTCGGCGAACGCGCCGGGCAGGTTACTGCCGACGTGCGCGCCCAGCCGGCACAGGTTCTCCCGGCCGCGCCGACACGTCGCGCAGGCGTCGCACGGCACCATCACCTCGACGCTCACCCGGTCGCCGATCACCACGTCGGCTCGCTCGGTGTCGACCACCGTGCCGAGCAGCTCATGCCCCGGAGTGAACGGCCAGGCCAGCGCACCCCACGGGTGCTCGCCGGTCCACAGCATCCGGTCGGCGGCACACACGCCGGCCGCTTCGACCTCGACGACCGCGCCGCCGGGTGGACAGGGCGGCTCCGGCACCTCCTCGACGGACCAGTCGAGGGGTCCGCGGGCGACTATCGCCCTCATCGGGAAACGAGGTGGGCGCGGCTCTCCCGCGCCGCCGCGACGCCCGTGCTCACCTTCGACACCACGGCGCCGTAGAGGTCGAGGGTCGCCGCGCCGGCGTAACCGGTGTCCGCCAGGGCGCTCAGGAACGCGCCGAAGTCGTGTCGCCGCCCGACCGGGAGGTCGTCGTCGGCGTTGCCCTCGTCGGCATCGCCGAGGTGCAGGTGCCAGAGCCTGTCGCCGAGCCGACGGACGACTTCGGCCGGGTCCTCGCCGGCCGCGAACGCGTGCCCGGTGTCGAGCAGTACCCCGGAGGCCGGCACCGCCGCCGCGAGGATCAGTGCCTCGTCGCATGTCCCGACGGCCGTGCCCGGCTTGTACTCGACGGCTACCCGCACCGGCGCGGCCGCCTCGACGATCCTGGCCAGCCCGTCGACCAGGTCGGCTCCCGGCCGGTCGGCTCCCGGCCACACACCGATCATGTCGAGGCCGAGCTGCGCGGCGACCGTCGCCAGCGCGGCGGCCTCCGCCGCTACCTCGTCAGCAGCACCGCAGAGAGCGCCGCGCGGCCACCGCTGCGCCGGCAGCGACAGCAGCAGCATCGCGACCGGGACGTCGTACTGCTCGGCGAGCCGGCGTACGGCGTCCACGCGCGCCGGCGGCAACTGCTCCTCCAGGCGGTAGACGCCGAGCTCCACGCCGGCGAAACCTTCCGCAGCGCACGCCGCCCAGAACCCCTCGTCGCCGAGACCGTCAGGCCAGTGGTTCCAGTCCGCGTCGCAGAGGCGCCATCGCAGCATTGGGAAACCCTAACGATCGCCCGCTACCCCAGCCCGAGGTCGGGGAGGGTGTACGCCGCGGCGTACGGCAAACCCGCCGACTCCACTGCCGCCCGCGCACCCCGGTCGACGATCACGGCGACGCCGACCACCTCCGCGCCCGCTGCGCGCAACGCCTCGACGGCGGTCAGCACCGACCCGCCGGTGGTCGAGGTGTCCTCGACGGCAAGGACTCGGCGGCCCGCGACGTCGGGGCCTTCGATCCGCCGCTGGAGACCGTGCGCCTTGCCCTCCTTCCGCACGACGAACGCGTCCAGCGCGCGCCCGTCGGCGGCGGCGGCGTGCAGCATGGCGGTGGCGACCGGGTCGGCGCCGAGCGTCAGGCCGCCGACGGCGTCGTAGCGCCATCCGTCGGTGAGCCGCAGCATGACCCGACCCACGAGCGGTGCCGCCAGGCCGGAGAGCGTCACCCGACGCAGGTCGACGTAGTAGTCGGCGTCGCGGCCGGAGGAGAGGACGACGCGCCCTCGGACGACCGCCTTCGACCCGATCTGCTCGAGTAGCGCCGCCCGGTCGGTCATCCCGAGGAGGCTAGCGAAACGCTCACCGGGGCTTGGCGCGCTGCCGCCAGGCGGCCAGGGCGTCCCACTCCTTGTCCGGGTCGAGACCGTGCCGGGGCCGGCCCGGCTTGTCGGCGGGCGGCCCCTCCCGCTGCAGCCATTCCCAGGTGTCGTGAACCGTGTCCTCGACCGGTCGGCAGCGCAGCCCGGTGTCGAGCGCGCGGCTGACGTCGGCGGCGTGCAACCCCGCCAGCTCCCCTTCAGGGGGCAGCCAGATCGGCAGCTCAGTCCACGGCTCGATGCCCGCGTCGAGGACGAACGTGGCGTCGACCCACTCCAGGCGCGCGTTGCCACCCGCCACAGCCCGGCAGGACTCGAGGAGCGACCTTGTGGTGGCGTGCCCAGGTTCGCTCACCACGTTGAAGGCTCCGGTCGTCGCGTGCTCCGCACCGTCGAGCAGCCAGGCCGCGAGGTCCCGAGCGTCGACGTACTGCAGCGGCCGGTCCGGCGGCCCGGGCGCGAGGACGTCGCCGCCCCGGGCCATCCGCTGCAGCCACCAGGGCAGGCGGCCCACGTCCTCCCGAGGTCCCAGGATAAGGCCGGCCCGGGCGAGCAGCGCGTCGCCGTACTCCCGCAGCACCGCCAGCTCGCCGCCGCGCTTCTGGGCCGGATACTCCCCGTCGTCGTTATCCGGGGAGGCGTCCACGACCGGCGCGCTCTCATCGGCGCCGGGCGGGATGGGCCACCGATAGACCGAGCGGCTGGAGACGTAGCCGTAGTGACCGACCAGACCGCGCAGGATGCAGGCCGCGTCGCGGACGGCGCGCGGGTCCCCTGACCAGGTGTCGACCACCGCGTCCCACGTGGAGCCGGTCAGCCGCTCCACGTCTGCCGGACGCGTGCGGTCGCCGAGTATCGCCTCGACCCCGGCTGGCGGCGTACCGGTGGTACCCCGGTTGAAGGTCGTCACCTGCCACCCACGACCAAGCGCGTCGTCGACGACCGCCGCGCCGACGAACGCCGTACCGCCGAGAACCAGAAGCCGCATAGGCCGACCGTACGGGGGGCCGCTGCCCCGAGGGAGGGCAGGTCGCCGCGGATGTTGTAGCATGCAACTATGTTGACGGTGCCGGAGGCGGCGCGGCGTACCGGCCGCAACCCCGAGACCATCCGCCGGTGGATTCGCAGCGGGCGGCTGCGCTCGACGAAGGTCGGCACGCAGCACGTCATCGACGAGACCGACCTCGACGCGGTCACCGGCGACGAGGACACCACTCCGCTGCCGGACTGGATGAAGTACCTGCCCGACGGCCGGCCGCAGCCCAACTGGGAGCGGATCATCCGCGACTCGCGTAACTCGCACTGAGCGAGTGGCGGGGTCGCTGCTCGTCGTCGACAGCAGCGTCGCCGTGCGCGCCAGCCTGGAGGGTCAACTGCGCCTGCCCGGCGACTGGCGTCTCGTCGCACCGCCGCTGCTCTGGTCGGAGGCGACGTCCGCCCTGCACGAGGCACAGTGGCGCCGCGAGATCAGCGTCGAAACGGCCACCGAGGCCCGCGACGTCCTCGCCGCCCTGCCACTGCATCGCGACGACCCGCCGGAGCTGCGCGATGTCGCCTGGGCCATTGCTGACGAGCTGGGGCTGGCGAAGACCTACGACGCAGAGTTCCTCGCGCTGGCTCGCATCCGCGGCTGCTCGCTGGTCACGGCCGACGCTCGGCTTCGGCGTACGGCGGACCGCCTCGGCTTCGTGGTCGACCCCGTCGAGCTCGGCCGGGTCGGTGGGTGACGTCGGTCCTGACCGCGCCCACCGAGTCAGCCGGGGATCAGCCGACGCGCGCGGCCGCGCCGACGGAGAGCGCCTTGCCGTCCGGGGCGACGTCGACCAGGACCTCGTCGCCGTCGCGGACCTCCCCGGCAAGGATCGCCCGCGCCAGCGCGTCGCCGATCGCCGACTGCACCAGCCGGCGCAGCGGCCGCGCGCCGTAGACCGGGTCGAACCCGTGCAGCGACAGCCACTCCCGAGCGCCGTCGGTCACGGTGAGCGTCAGGCGCCGCTCCGCCAACCGCCGCGCCAAGGCGGCGGCCTGGATGTCGACGATCCGCGCCAGCTCGCTGCGACCCAGCGACTCGAAGATGACCACGTCGTCGAGCCGGTTGAGGAACTCCGGCTTGAACGTCTCACGCACGGCCGCCATCACGCGGTCGTGGCGCTGTTCCAGGGTGAGGAGCGGGTCGGTGATGTACGCCGAGCCGAGGTTGGACGTGAGGATGAGGATCGCGTTGCGGAAGTCGACGGTACGGCCCTGGCCGTCGGTGAGCCGGCCGTCGTCGAGCACCTGCAGCAGCACGTCGAACACGTCGGGGTGCGCCTTCTCGACCTCGTCGAGCAGCACGACCGTGTACGGGCGCCGGCGGACCGCCTCGGTGAGCTGGCCGCCCTCCTCGTAGCCGATATAGCCGGGTGGGGCGCCGACGAGCCGTGCGACGGAGTGCTTCTCGCCGTACTCGCTCATGTCGATGCGCACCATCGCGCGCTCGTCGTCGAAGAGGAACTCGGCGAGGCCCTTGGCCAGTTCGGTCTTGCCGACGCCGGTCGGGCCGAGGAAGAGGAACGAGCCGGTCGGCCGGTCGGGGTCGGCGATGCCGGAGCGGGCCCGGCGTACGGCGTCGGACACCGCTCGCACAGCGGCGGCCTGGCCGACGACCCGCTTCTCGAGCTCGGACTCCATCCGCAGCAGCTTGGCTGTCTCGCCCTCGAGCAGCCGGCCGGCGGGTATGCCGGTCCACGAGGAGACGACGTCAGCCACGTCGTCCGGGCCGACCTCCTCCTTGACCATCACCTCGCCACGGGTCTCGGTCGACTCCGCGGCGGCGGCCAGCTCCTTCTCCAGCGTCGGAATCCGGCCGTACAGCAGCTCGGACGCCGTCGAGAGGTCACCCTCGCGCTGCGCGCGTTCGGCGGTGACCCGTAGCTCGTCGACCTGCTTCTTCAGCTCGCCGACCCGGTTGAGCCCGGACTTCTCCTGCTCCCAGCGCGCGTTGAGCGCGTCGAGCTGCTCCTGGCGGTCGGCGAGGTCGGCGCGGAGCCGCTCGTGCCGGTCGCGCGACGCGGGGTCGTTCTCCTTGGCGAGAGCAAGCTCCTCCATGCGCATCCGGTCGACGGCCCGCTGCAGCTCGTCGATCTCCACGGGCCGGGAGTCGATCTCCATCCGCAGCCGCGACGCCGCCTCGTCGACGAGATCGATCGCCTTGTCCGGCAGGAAGCGCGAGGTGATGTAGCGGGCGGAGAGCGTCGCCGCAGCGACCAGCGCGGCGTCGCTGATCCGCACACCGTGATGCGCCTCGTAGCGCTCCTTTAGCCCGCGCAGGATCGCGATGCTGTCTTCGACGCTGGGTTCGCCGACGAAGACCTGCTGGAAGCGCCGCTCGAGCGCCGGGTCCTTCTCGATCCGCTGGCGGTACTCGTCGAGGGTGGTGGCGCCGACCATCCGGAGCTCGCCGCGCGCGAGCATCGGCTTGAGCATGTTGCCGGCGTCCATTGCGCCCTCGGCCGCGCCGGCACCGACGACCGTGTGCAGCTCGTCGATGAAGGTGACGACCTGCCCCTCCGACTCCTTGATCTCGGTGAGCACGGCCTTCAGCCGCTCCTCGAACTCGCCGCGGTACTTCGCCCCGGCCACCATCGCGGCGAGGTCGAGGGCGATGAGCCGCTTGCCCTTCAGCGATTCCGGCACGTCACCCGCGACGATCCGTTGCGCGAGCCCCTCGACGACTGCGGTCTTGCCGACGCCCGGCTCACCGATGAGCACGGGGTTGTTCTTGGTACGCCGGGACAACACCTGCACCACCCGGCGGATCTCGGAGTCCCGGCCGATCACCGGGTCGAGGCGGCCCTCACGGGCGCGGGCGGTGAGGTCGATGCCGAACTTCTCCAGGGCCTCGTACGTCGTCTCGGGGTCGCGGGTCGTGACGTTGCCGGTCGGGAACGCGGCCAGCAGTGCCTCGGCGTCGGGCAGCAGCCGGCCGGCGTCACCGCCGGCCCGAGCGATGCCGAGCAGCAGGTGCTGGGTCGAGACGTAGGTGTCGCCGAGCGCGCTGGCCTGTTCGCCGGCCTGGGTGAGCACGTTGTGCATCGCCCGCGACAAGTTGGGCGCGGCCACTGTGGACCCGCTCGCCGACGGCAGCCGTCGGGCGAGCGCCTCAGCAGCGACGGTGACGTCGGTCGGCTCGGCGCCGGCCTTGCGCAGCACGTCGGCGGCGATCCCCTCGGGCTGCCCGAGCAGCGCGAGAAGAAGGTGGACGGGCTCGGTGTCAGGGTTGCCGGCCGCCGCCGCCCGGCGTACGGCGTCGGAGAGAGCCTGCTGGCTCATCGAGGTGAGGCTGTCTGCGTTCATGTTGGCTGGTCGTCACTTCCTCAGCGGGGCGGTACGAAGGTCTCGCCGGATGCAACGCGCCCGACCTTGAGTCTCTTCCGCTCAAGTACGGTTCTCTCGATCAACGCCGGCATCCCGCAAGGTTCCGGCTAGTGTGCCGCGCTTGAGCTCGCGATGAAGCGGCACGACCAGCGCGCACGACCAGCGCGATGGTGTGATCCGGGTGCTTGAGGCGGACGTGACTGCCACGCTGGCGCACCGAAACCCAGCCGAGCTTGCCGAGGGCCGAGACGAGTTGTGCCGGATACGACCGGCTGCCGTCCGGTCAAGCTGGCAGCGACAACCTGCGCCGAACGATCCCCCGCTGTAGAGAAACGATCCCCATCTGTAGAGATCGGCCTTCCGCACGTAGCCCTTCGACGTAAAGGGCCAGCGTCTCCTCCGCGTTCAGGTGGCATGCTCGAGGCTGTCGCCCTGCGTGTGCAGCCCCGGGAGCTCCGGTGCGCTGGGCTCATGACCGGCGTCACGTCAGGGAGCTAGCGAGCCAGCGCCGGTAGGGCAGGTCTACTCAAGTACGGCGTCGGCAGTCCTCGACAAACGTCTCGATGGTGACCAGGTCGACGGGACGTAGACCCACGTCCGGCTCTGGCGCGATGGCCAGCGTCGGCTGTGGCAGGGCCGCCAGCCAGACCAGCGCCTCCGGCGAGTAGCTCAGGTCGTCGTCGGTCCAGATGATCGGCCGCTCCTCAAGGGCTACCTGCTGGGCAAGCGGAAGCTTCCACCAGGCGGCCGGACCGCCCGGCTCGCCGACGACCGGGAACTCGGGAAGGTCGAGCAGCGCCCGCAGCTCGCGGTTCGCGTCGTACGCCCACGTAGTGAGCCAACGGACCTCGAGGGCGCACCGTTCGTGCAGGTCGCGGATGCCGGCCATGAGGTGCGGCGCGAAGGTGATGCGATAGGCGCGACCCTCGGCACGGGCGGTTCCGGTGCGCCGTTGCGGCCAGGCCCCGTCGGGAGATCGCAGGCTGACCGCGTTGAGCACCCCATCCACGTCGAGCAACCAGATCGGGCGTGGATCGAGGGCAGCCACGACGCGACCCTCCCACGTGGGCCAGACCGGCCGGTAGCGTCGCGGGCATGACAGAGACGTGGACCGCACCGCCGGTCGAGCGCACCGAGGCTCCTCGTACTGCCGGAGAACGGGAGGCGCTCGAGTCGTGGCTGGACTACCACCGCGACACGCTGCTGGCCAAGTGCGCCGGTCTTGGTGATGCCCGGCTCAAGGAGCGGGCGGTCCCACCGTCCGGGCTCTCGCTGCTCGGGCTGGTCCGACACATGACCGAGGTCGAGCGGTGGTGGTTTCGGGCACACGCGGGCGGCCAGGACGTCGTCGAGGAGTACTGCACGGACGAGCAGCCGGACGCCGACTTCGACGACCTCGACGGCGCCGACGCGCAGGCCGACCTCGAGACCTTTCGGCGGGAGGTCGAGGCCACCCGGGCAGCGGTCGACGGCAGGCAGCTCGACGACATCGTGGCGAGCAGGGGACACCGCAAGGACGTCAGGATGAACGTCCGCTGGATCTACCTGCACATGATCGAGGAGTACGCACGGCACAACGGCCACGCCGACCTTCTCCGCGAGCGGGTCGACGGGCTCACCGGCGACTGACCAGGGCAGCCGGCTCGAAGAGGTTCACAGCCGAAGGGAAGCGGCCGAGCTATCGACCGGAACCGGGCCGCCAGACGACGACCTCCTGCTGGCGTACCGGGACGAGGTCGCGCCGGTACGTCGCATGCAGGCGCCGCTCGATCTCCGCCTCCCGGGACACCGCCTCGTGTCGGGCCGCGTCGAGGTCGGCCCGCAGCTCTGCCAGCCGCCCCTGCAGCGCCGCCACCTGGTCCTCGAGCTCCAGGACGCGTTTGATGCCGGCGAGGTTGACGCCCTCCTGGTGGGAGAGTCGCTGCACCTCGCGGAGCTGCTCGATGTCGCGGGCCGAGTACCGCCGGCCCCGGCCGCTCGACCGGCCGGGAATGACGAGTCCCAGCCGGTCGTAGGTGCGCAGCGTCTGCGGGTGCATCCCCGCCAGCGTCGCGGCTATCGAGATCACGTAGACCGGCGCGTCGTCGGGCACGAACGGCTCAGGCACGGTCCGCCGCCTCCATCAAGAAGGCCCGCGGGTCGTCGCCGGCCTCCGTGGCGAAGGTCTCGAGTGCCTCGCGAGCCTTGCCGGAGACGTTGCGCGGGACGGCGACCTCGACCGTCGCGAGCAGGTCGCCTCGGGTGCCGTCCTTGCGGGTCACGCCACGACCGCGTACCCGCATCGTGCGGCCGGTCGGCGTACCGGGCGGCAGCTTGAGCGTGACCGGCGCACCCTTCAGCGTCGGAACCTTGATCGTCGCGCCCAGCGTGGCCTCCGGGAACGTCACCGGCACGCTCACCGTGAGGTTGTCGCCGGCACGCCCGAAGACCGGATGCGGCGTCACGTGCACGGTGACCACGAGGTCACCTGCCGCGCCACCGGGCCCGCCGGGTGCGCCCTTGCTCTTGATGCGGATCCGCTGGCCGTCCCTGACGCCCGCCGGGATCCGGACGGTCAGCGTGCGGTCCCTCGTGGTGCGTCCGGTGCCCGTGCACGTCGGGCAGGGATCGTCGATGATCAGCCCCTGGCCGCGGCACTCGCGGCACGGCTCGGCGAAGGCGAAGCCGCCGGCGTTGCGCCCGACCGTGCCGGTGCCGCTGCACTCAGGGCACACCCTCGGCACGGTGCCGGGCTTCGCCCCGGAGCCCGCACAGGTCCGGCACGGCCCGGGAACCGCCAGCCGGAGCGGCGCGGTGATGCCCTCCACGGCGTCACTAAAGGCCAGCGTCACCTCGGCCTCGATGTCGGCGCCCTTCACCGGCACCTGCCCGGCTCGGCCGGCGGTGCGACCGGACCCGCCGAACAGCCCGCCCAGCAGGTCGCCTAGACCGGCACCGCCGCCGGCGTTGCCACCGCGTTGGCCCCGCTGACCCAGCAGGTCGCCGAGGTCGAAGGAGAACCCACCGCCCTGGCCGGGCGCGCCGGTCGGCGTCCGGAAGCCACCGGAACCGAACAGGGCGCGCGCGTCGTCGTACTCCTTGCGCTTGCTTGGGTCAGAGAGCACGTCGTACGCCGCGGAGACCTCCTTGAAGCGCTCCTCGGCCTTGGCCTCACCCTTGTTGGCATCTGGGTGGAACTGCCTGGCTAGTTTTCGGTACGCCTTCTTGATGTCGGCCTGGCTGGCGTCCTTCGCGACGCCTAGCGCCTTGTAGTAGTCCTTCTCGACGAAGTCACGCGTGCTCATCGGGCTCCTCCGGAGCCCCCGGTGCGACGTCGGGCGACCCGTCGGCGGGCCCCGCCATGGCGGGCGCCGGCTCGGCCGGCTCGGCCGGCTCGGCTACGGCGACCCGCGCCGGACGCAGGATGCGCTCGCCGAGCCGATAGCCCGGCTGGAACACCTCGACGCAGGTCGGCTCACTCACCTCGGCCGAGTAGGAGTGCAGAAGCGCCTCGTGCACGGTCGGGTCGAACGGCTCGCCGGCCTCGCCGTACGCCGTGAGGCCCAGCTTGGCGACTGTCGTCTCGAGACTCTCCGCCACCGAGCGGAAGCCGCCTTCGAGCTCGCCATGCTGGCGGGCCCGGCCGATGTCGTCGAGCACCGGCAGCAGACCGACGAGCACGCTCGCCAGCGCCTGCTCGGCGACGGCGAGCCGGTCGCGCTCGACGCGCCGGCGGTAGTTGTCGTACTCGGCCTTGAGCCGCTGCAGGTCGCCGGTGCGCTCCTCGAGCCGGTGCTCGAGGTCGGCCACCTCGGGCGGTAGCGCAAGGGACTGGGGGACCGGCGCCGCTGCCGAGACCGGCCCGGCCGCCTGGGCCGGCGCCGAGGTCGGCCCGCTGTCGCGGACCGCCCCGGTCACCGGGTCGATGCGCCGCTTGTCACGGATCACCGGCTCGTCCTCCGACTCCGGAAGGGGGGCGGCCGTCACGCGGCACCATCCTGCCGGTTCTCCGGCTGCTCCTCGTCGACGATCTCGGCGTCGACGACCTCGTCGTCGCTGCCGCCCTCGTCCCCGGGGCCAGCCGTACCGGCGTCGCCGGCCGCGGCACCCGAGGCCTGCGACGACGCGTACATCGCCTGGCCGACCTTCTGGCTCACGGTCGCGACCCGCTCGGTGGCCGACCTGATCGCTGCGGTGTCGTCGCCGTCGAGCGCCTTCTTGAGGTCGCCGAGGGCGTCCTGCACCTCGGTCTTGATGTCGGCCGGCACCTTGTCGTCGTTGTCCGTGAGGAACTTCTCGGTCTGGTAGTGCAGCGCCTCGCCCTGGTTGCGGGTCTCCGCCTCCTCGCGGCGACGGCGGTCCTCCTCGGCGTACTGCTCGGCGTCACGCATCATCCGGTCGATGTCGTCCTTGGGCAGCGCCGAGCCGCCGGTGATCGTCATCGACTGCTCGCGACCGGTGCCGAGGTCCTTTGCGGACACGTGCACGATGCCGTTGGCGTCGATGTCGAAGGTGACCTCGATCTGCGGCACGCCGCGCGGCGCCGGCGGGAGACCGGTCAGCTCGAACATGCCGAGCTTCT
>JBBSIN010000058.1:0-13883 GCA_038232055.1 Mycobacteriales bacterium | reverse complement strand
GGAGGGGGCGCGGGACTTCCTGGTGCCGGTGCGGCTGCAGCCGGGCACGTGGTACGCGCTGCCGCAGTCGCCGCAGCTGTTCAAGCAGCTGCTGATGGTGGCGGGGCTGGAGCGCTACTACCAGATCGCCCGCGCCTTCCGCGACGAGGACTTCCGCGCCGATCGGACGGCGGAGCACACGCAGCTCGACATCGAGCTGAGCTTCCTCGACGAGGAGGACATCTTCGCGCTGATCGAGGAGCTGTTCGCCACGATGTGGCACGAGCTGCTCGGCGTCGACCTCCCGACGCCGTTCCCGCGGATGAGCTACGACGAGGCGATGCGCCGCTTCGGCTCGGACAAGCCCGACCTGCGCTTCGAGCTGGAGCTGGTCGACCTCACCGCCTACTTCGCCGGTACGTCGTTCCGCGTCTTCCAGGGTGCGCACGTCGGCGCGGTCGTCGTCCCGGGTGGCGCGGCCCTGACCCGCCGGGAGATCGACGGCTGGCAGGACTGGGCTCGCGGTCGCGGCGCCCGCGGCCTGGCCTACGTGCTCGTCGGCGACGACGGCGCGGTGCGCGACTCCGGGCCGGTCGCGAAGAACCTGTCCACCGGCGAGCTCGCGGGGCTGCCGGCCGCCGCCGGCGCGCAGCCGGGGGACGCGGTCTTCTTCGCCGCCGGCCCTCGCCGCGAGGCCCAGCAGCTGCTCGGCGCGCTGCGGCTCGCGGTCGGCCGGCATCGCAGCCTGGTCCGCGAGGAGGAGTGGCGCTTTCTGTGGATCACCGAATGGCCGATGTTCGAGCCGACCGACGACGGCGGCTGGACCGCCGTCCACCACCCGTTCACCGCCCCGTCGGCGGCGTGGGCCGACCGCTTCCAGGACGACCCGGGTGCCGCCCTCGCCCGCGCGTACGACCTGGTGGGAAACGGGATGGAGCTCGGCGGCGGCTCGATCCGGATCCACCGCGCGGAGATGCAGCAGCGGGTGTTCGACGTCATCGGGCTCTCGCGCGAGGAGGCCGAGAGCAAGTTCGGTTTCCTACTCGAAGCGTTCCGGTACGGCCCCCCGCCGCACGGCGGCATCGCCTTCGGCATCGACCGGCTCGCCGCGACCCTTGCCGGCACCGAGGCGATCCGCGAGGTGATGGCCTTTCCGAAGTCGTCGTCGGGCGGCGACCCGCTCACCGGCGCACCCACCCCGATCACCGCCGATCAGCGACGGGAGGCGGGCATCGACGTGATTCCCGACGAGCCGCCGCCGGTGCCGAGCAAGCCGGCCGGTGAGACCCGGCCGGATACCGAGCGCAACTAGCGTCGACGACCGGCGGTGTGGAGTCCTGGAAGTGCTGGGACACTCAGCCGGCTCCACAGTCCGCCGTGGAGCAGCTGCGCAGGCAGGGGAGTACACAGTCCAGAGGAGCCGTTGCGGCCCACCCCAGAGCCGAGGAGCTGCCGTGTCGTACGCCGGCATCGTCCCGCCGTACCTGCTCAGGGCCGTCGCCGACCGCGGCGACGCCGAGCAACGGGCGCTCGCCCTGCAGGCGCTGCGCCTCGACGCGAGCCTGCGGAGTCGACGGCAGCGCCGTGCCGATGCCACGGCACCCCCGGATCGGCCGGCGGCCGGCGCGACACCGGGCACGCAGCCGCGCCGCACGGTGTACGACTGTGGGCACGCGGACACCGACCCGCCGACCGGCCCGGTGGCCCGCAGCGAAGGGGCGGCGGCGACCGGTGACCCTGCCACCGACGAGGCCTACGACGGATTGGGCACGACATTCGGTTTCTACCGGGACGCCTACCAGCGCAACTCCCTGGACGACGCCGGCTTGCCACTTGACGGTTACGTGCACTTCGGCACCGACTACCCCAACGCGTTCTTCGACGGCCGGGAGATGGTCTTCGGCGACGGGATCCCCGGGTTGTTCAACCGGTTCACCAGCAGCCTCGACGTCATCGCGCACGAGCTGACCCACGGGGTCACCGCCGACGAGGCGCAGCTGGTCTACCGCGGGCAGTCCGGCGCGCTCAACGAGTCGATCTCCGACGTCTTCGGGTCCCTGGTGAAGCAGTACGCCCGGAATCAGTCGGCCGAGCAGGCGGACTGGCTGATCGGCGTGGAGCTGCTCGCCCCCGGCGTGCACGGCAGGGCGCTGCGCGACATGGCGCACCCCGGGACGGCGTACGACGACCCGCGGCTCGGGACCGACCCGCAGCCGACGGACATGGCGCACTACGTCGAGACCGACGAGGACGACGGCGGGGTGCACCTCAACTCCGGCATCCCGAACCGGGCCTTTTATCTCACCGCGACGGCCCTGGGCGGACGGGCCTGGAGACGGCCGGCCGCATCTGGTACGACACCCTGCGCGGCAGCCTGCGGGCCGACGCCCAGTTCGCGGATTTCGCCGGCGTGACGGTCAGCACGGCGGGGTCCGCGGGGACGGACGCGAGCGACGCGGTGCGCTCGGCCTGGCGGCGGGTCGGTGTGCTGACGTGACCGAGTCGGAGGCCACCCGGCTGCGGGTCGAGGTCGTGCGTAGCGGTGGTTTCGCCGGCATCTCGGCCCGCTGGATGGCGGACACCGACGACCTGCCGGCCGACGACGCGGAGATCCTGCGGCGCCTCGTGGCGGCGTCCCCGACCCGACCGGCCGCCACGCACCAGCCCGGCGCGGCGGACCGGTTCACCTATGCGGTACGCATCTCGGGGGGCGAGCGACCCGGGGAGGTCCGGATGCCGGAGCCGCTTCCAGGCGCCCTGCGGGCGCTCGTCGACTGGGTCGCCGATCGGGCCCAGCCGGCCTGAGGGGATGCCGGGCGCCCTACCTGCGGACGAGTCGTCCGCTCGTGCACTGGTGCTCCCCGCGATAGCCGAGCCGGTCGTAGAGGTGCCTGGCCGCCGCGTTGTGCGAGTAGACGCCGAGGGTGACGGTGTCGTGGTCGGCCAGCAGCTGCCGGGTCAGCCATGCGCAGAGCGCGCGACCGTAACCGCGGCCGCGCAGGTGCGCGCGCACGGTGACGCCCGACATGTGGCCGACGCCGCCCACCCCGCTGGTGTCGGCGGCGATGCCGGCCAGTACGGCACCAGAGGCATCCGTCGCGATGGCCGCCCATCGGCGTACGCCGGAGTCGCCGACCTGCGTCGAGGAATCCGGGTGCTCCGCCGCCAGCAGGGTGGCGACGCTCGCGTCGTCGACGGCCCACCCGGCCTGCTCCTCACCGGGCTGCTGCGGTGGGGCCACCTGCGTCCAGCGAAAGTCCCAGTCGGTCGGGTCGGTGAGTTCGAGGCGACCGGGCAGGTACGCCGCGGCGCCGCGGGGAATGGTCACCCGGATCGCCGCGGGTGCCGGGTAGTGCGCCTCGACCGCCTCAGGTGCCGGGTCGCTGGCCTCCACCGCCGCCACCGCCTCGGCCACCAGCCGGGCGGCGCCGTCGGGCGGGCCGAGCACCGAGAGGTAGCCCAGCCGCCCGTCGGCCTCGATACCGAGCCAGCCGAGCGCGCCGTACCCGGACCAACCGGCGGCGATCCGCCGGCCCTTGCGCAGTGACCCCCGGACGAAGGGATCGTCACCGGCAAGAGCCCGCAGTTCCGCCTCCGACAGCGTCGTGGTCAACCCACCGCAATGCGACGGCTGACGGACACCGTGGAAGTGTCACCCCTTCGCGTTGAAGGCCTCCGTGCCCTCGATCTCGATCGGGATGCCGTTCTCCGCGTCGGCCTGCGCGTTGGTGATCGGCACCGACGCCGACTGCGTCGACACGAACGTGTAGCCGGTGACCTCCTCCAGCAGGCTGGAGGAGGTCGGGTTGCCGATCGCCGACAGCGGGACCTTGATGGTGTACGTCGCCGCCCCAGTTGCCGGGACGCTCGCCGCCCCGGTCGCCGTCGTGCCGCCGGCCGGCGGTGCGTAGTAGGTGAGGTAGTGCGGGTCGCATGCCGAGACCGAGCACAGGTCGATCGAGCCGGTCTTCCCGCCGTAGTACTTGGTGGTCATGCCGGCGGCGTCCTGCTCCACGGCCGCGTAGTAGAGCGTGTTACCCATCTGCCAGCGCACCACGATCTGACCGAACGGCGTCCCGGCGGCCAGGGCGGCGGAGCCGAGGCTGCCGCCCTTCGTGCTCACCGTGACAGCGAGGTTGTTGCCTGCCGGGGTGAGGGAGACGTTGGTGATGTCGCCGCCGGGCGCGTTGGTGCCGCCGATCGGCTTGTTGACCAGCGCGTCACCCGTCCGGTCGCCGATCGACGGGTGCGGTGCCGGCGCCCGTAGCGCGGTCAGCGGCTGCCCGGTCCAGGCGTTGCGCCCGGTGGACTGGGTGCCCACGGTGACCACAGCGGCGCCGCTGTGGTCGAACAGGCCGTTGATCGGCTGGAAGCCCGGCTGGATAAGCCCGTTGGAGGTGTCGGAGTAGACGACCCGCGCGCGGCCGGCCGCGTCGATCTTCACCTGGAAGAAGTCAGCGAGGTTGCGGTCGCCCTGGTTCGTGACACACGCACTGCCGAGCAGGCAGATGTCGTTGTAGTGCATGGGGTGCGGCGTCGCCTTGGTCTGCCGCACCACGGGTGCGGCGCTGTCGGCAGCCGACACCTCTGCCATGAAGACGTTCCACTTCTTCGGGGTGGTGTCGCTCCTCTTGCTCGGATCCTCGCGGCGGTCGGCGCCGTACCAGACGACGTCGATGTTGCCCTTGCCGCCGGCGGCGATCCACGGGAAGACGTTGGTCAGCGACGGCGGGGAGTCGACCTGCCGTGGCGTCGACCAGTTCGTCCAGCCGCTCGCCGCGGTGGCGTAGGAGTAGAAGACGTGGTACGCGGCGGAGTTGCTGACGCTGCGGTTGCCGTCCTCGATCCATGCGGCGTACAGCGTGCGGTTCTTGTCCTGGGCGAGCACCGGGAAGAGCAGGTCGGGGGAGAGCGGCAGGCCGGCCTTGACGACGTTGTACGAGAACGTCATGTCGCCGTCGACGTCTGGCGTACCGACCGCGAGGGCGAGCCCGTTGGGTTTGCCGGTCTCGCTGTGGTTGACCAGCGCGAGCATTTTGCCGGTGTGCTGGTCGATGACGATGTTGCCGTCGGCGACGTTGTTGCCGCCGGTGCCGTCGCCGTAGACCCCGGGCGGGGTCTGCGTCTTGCCGGCCACCGTGAACGTCCGCCCGTCGGTCGACTTGTCGAGCTGCGCGCCGAAGAGCAGGTCGTTGTAGGAGAGGTAGAGCAACGGCTTGGTCAGGTAGCCGTTGGCGCCCTTATGGGCCGCGTAGTACGGCGAGACCGAGTTGTCACTCGGTTTCGGGTCGTAGAGCCCGTACCACTGGCGATCGGCCTCCGGGTGCGAGCAGCCCAGCGGAGAGGAGTTCACGGTTGCCCCGTGGTCCGGTGTCGTGGCCGCCGTGAAGCACTGCAGCGCGTAGAGGTCGCTGTAGTAGATCTTGCCCGTGTGGTCGATGGCGAGCTCCGTGTCGCCACCACCAGGACCGTTCGTACTCCTCGGCGGCACGGCGGCCGGCGTGCCCTGCGGCAGGTCCATGACGTAACGCCAGGAGTTGCCGTTGTCGCGCGAGACGTTCCACACCGAGCGCTGCACCCCGGTGCCCTGCGGTCCGGAGACGACGACGTCGCCGGTTGGGCCGATGCTGATGTCGGGCTCGCCGTAGGTGTGGATCGGGTCGACCACCCGCGGCACGCCGAAGGAGACACCGGACGTACCGGCGGCTCCGGCGTACGGGGCGGCGACGAGAAGTGGGACAGCGAGGGCCGCAAGGGAGAGCGGCACGAGACGACGGCGCATGGTGTACCCCCGTAGCAGTTCTCGGCCGTCGGCCCTGCGGGACGCCGACCAAGCGCACCCCGGCCGAATCGACGGGGTGTCGCTCGTGTCTTGCGTCTCGCGGGCCGACTGCACAAGTCCGGGGCGGCATAGGCTCGGGACGTGTCGGGTGAGGACCTGTTCGCGGCGGCCGGTCGCGACGCCGAGGCGGCGGTGGCCCCGCTCGCCGTACGGATGCGGCCACGCTCCCTCGACGAGGTCGTCGGCCAGCAACACCTGCTCGGGCCCGGTACGCCGCTCCGCCGGCTGGTGGAGGGCGGTGCGGCGCTCTCGCTCATCCTCTGGGGGCCGCCGGGCACCGGGAAGACTACGCTCGCCTACGTCGTCGCCAACGCCACCGAGCGGCGCTTCGTCGAGATGTCCGCGGTCAGCTCCGGGGTCAAGGAGGTCCGCGCGGTCATCGAGGAGGCCCGCCGCGACCTGGCCATGACCGGTCGGCAGACCGTGCTCTTCGTCGACGAGGTGCACCGCTTCTCCAAGACCCAGCAGGACGCGTTGCTGCCCTCGGTCGAGAACCGGTGGGTGACCCTCGTGGCGGCGACGACGGAGAACCCGTTCTTCTCGGTGGTCTCGCCGCTGCTCTCGCGCAGTCTGCTGCTCGCGCTCGAACCACTCTCCGACGACGAGGTACGCGTCGTCGTACGCCGGGCCGTCGCCGACGAGCGCGGGTTCGACGGCCGGGTCGAGCTTCTGCCGGAGGCCGAGGACCATCTGGTCAGGCTGGCCGGGGGCGACGCCCGGCGGGCGCTGACGGCGCTGGAGGCAGCGGGCGCCGCGGAGGTCGTCGACCTGCCGACGCTGGAGGCCGCGATCGACCGGGCGGCCGTTCGCTACGACCGGGAGGGCGACCAGCACTACGACGTCGCGAGCGCCCTCATCAAGAGCATCCGCGGCAGCGACGTCGACGCCGCGCTGCACTACCTGGCCCGCATGATCGAGGCCGGGGAGGACCCGCGGTTCGTGGCCCGCCGGCTCGTCATCCTCGCCAGTGAGGACGTTGGGCTCGCCGACCCGACCGCCCTGCCGGTCGCGATGGCCGCCGCGCACGCCGTCGAGTACGTCGGCCTCCCCGAGGCGCGGCTCAACCTCGCCCAGGCCGTTGTACACCTGGCACTAGCGCCCAAGAGCAACGCGGTCATCGCGGCGATCGACGCGGCGGTTGCCGACGTACGCGCCGGCCTGATCGGTCGGGTGCCGGCGCATCTGCGCGACGCGCACTACGGGGGAGCGAAGCGGCTCGACCACGGCCGCGGCTACCGCTACGCGCATGACTTCCCCGGCGGCGTCGTCGCCCAGCAGTACGCGCCCGATCCGGTCGACGGTCGCGACTACTACCGGCCGTCGTCGTACGGCGCTGAGCGCGCCCTCGCCGAGCGGCTGCCTCGACTCCGTGACATCGTCCGCGGCGACCGCGTCCTCGACACCTCCGCGGCCGGCTTTCGTCCGAGGTGTACGCCGGAGCCGCCCACCGACGACGAACGCGCGTCGTACGGCGCCGCCGACGCCACCTGACACTGGACGCGCCCGATGCGCGCCCCGCTCCGCTCCTGACACCGCCGCTCCTGACACCGCCGCGCCCGCCCCGCGGCACCGACCCTCCCCGTCTCGGCCGATCAGTCGCCTAACGATCTCCTTCGCTCGCTGGGTGGTGGCTGGCGAGCGGTCCTGGAGATCGTTTAGCCACCACAGCGGGGGCGAAGGAGATCGTTTGGCGGCCGCGGGCAGGTGGTTGCGGCCGCGGGCAGGTCGTTTGGCGGCCGCGGGCAGGTGGTTGCGGCCGCGAGGCAGGGAGACGGCCGCTGCGGAGATCGCTGCTCGCGGCCAGGTCGTCGGGGGCGCCGCACAGAAGCCGCGGGCGCCGGCCAGAAGCTGCGGCGCCGGCGAGGCGCTTCGGCATCCGGGCGCCCACTTGATCACCGGGGTCGATGTCTGAGGTAGCGACTACGATGCCCCGGCGTAGCAACCGACCACGAGGAGAGTCGCATGTCCGCCGGAGAAGTTGCCGGGCTGATCGCCGCCTGTGCCTTCGTGCTGCTCGTCGGCATCCTCGCCATCCCACTGCTCAAGCTCGGCGGCGTACTCACCGAGACGCGCAAGCTCGTCGCCGACGTAGACCGCCAGGCAGTGCCGCTGCTCGGGGAGGTGACGACGTCGGTGACCCAGGTCAACGGCGAGCTGGTCCGGGTCGACGCCATCACGTCCAACGTGCAGTCCATCTCCGGCAACGTCTCGGCGCTCACCTCGCTCTTCGCCGCGACGATGGGCAGCCCGCTGATCAAGGCAGCTGCCTTCTCGTACGGCGTGCGCAGGACGCTCGGCGACCGCCGGCGCGGCGACGTGGAGAAGCGGGTCAAGACGGAGCTCAAAGCCGAGCGGACACGGCGCAAGACCGCCCGCCGTGGCAGCGGCAGCGTGGGCACCTGATGCGTCGCGTCTTCTGGGTCACCCTCGGCGCCACCGCCGGTGTCCTCGTCGTGCGACGGTTCACCCAGGTCGCCAACCGCTGGACGCCGAACGGCGTCGCCGAGCGCGCCGGCGGCCTCGGCGAGCGGTTAGCGGTGTTCTGGTCGCAGGTGCAGCAGGCGGCGGGGGAGCGCGAGGAGGAGCTTCGGGAGGCGCTGGGGCTCGACGGTCGCCACGACGCGGTCGACGCGCGCATGGTGGCCCCGCAGTCCGGGCAAAACGGTTCGCCGGTCGCCGGAGCCCTCAGGGACAATCGGTAGATGCGCTCCGAGGACATCCGCCGGCAGTTCCTGACCTTCTTCGAACGTAACGGGCACACTGTCGTGCCGTCGGCGAGCGTCATCGCCAGCGACCCGACGCTGCTGTTGGTCAACGCCGGCATGGTGCCGTTCAAGCCGTACTTCCTGGGCGACGAGCCGGCGCCCTATCCCCGGGCCACCAGCGTCCAGAAGTGCGTGCGCACCCCGGACATCGACGTCGTCGGTACGACGACCCGGCACCTCACGTTCTTCCAGATGAACGGCAACTTCTCCTTCGGCGACTACTTCAAGGAGAAGGCGATCCCCTTCGCCTGGGAGCTGTTGACCACCTCGACCAGCAGCGGCGGCTACGGCCTTCCCGAGGACCGGCTCTGGGCCACCGTCTACACCGACGACGACGAGGCCGCCGAGATCTGGCGGACGGCGGTGGGCATCCCCCTCGAGCGCCTGCAGCGGCGTGGCAAGGAGGACAACTACTGGCACATGGGGGTCCCCGGCCCGGGCGGCCCGTGCTCCGAGATCTACTACGACCGCGGGCCGGAGTACGGCCGGGAGGGCGGCCCGATCGCCGACGAGGACCGCTACACCGAGGTGTGGAACCTGGTTTTCATGCAGTACGACCTCGGCGCGGTCCGGAGCAAGGAGGATTTCGACATCCTCGGCGAGCTGCCGGCGAAGAGCATCGACACAGGCATGGGCCTCGAGCGGATGGCGACCGTGCTGCAGGGCGTCGACAACATCTACGAGATCGACCAGCTGCGCCCCGTGCTCGACACGGCGGGCGAAATGGCCGGCGTGAAGTACGGCGCCGACCACACCGGCGACGTGCGGCTGCGCGTGATCGCCGACCACACCCGCACGGCGACGATGCTGATCGGGGACGGCGTCGTACCCGGCAACGAGGGTCGCGGCTACGTGCTGCGCCGCCTGCTTCGCCGCGTCGTGCGCAACATGAAGCTGCTGGGGTACGACGACCCCTCGCTGTCGACACTCGTGGGAGTCGTCCGCGACGCGATGGGGCCGTCCTACCCGGAGCTCGTCACCGACTTCGGCCGGATCGAGGCGGTGGTGCGGGCGGAGGAGGAGTCCTTCCGCGCCACGCTGCGAACCGGTACGACGCACTTCGACCGTGCGGTTGCTTCCCTGCGCAAGACTGGGGGCGCGACGATTTCCGGCGACGAGGCCTTCACCCTCCACGACACCTTTGGGTTCCCGCTCGAGGTCACCCTTGAGATGGCGGCCGAGCAGGGCCTCGAGGTGGACGAGGCCGGCTTTGCCCGGCTCATGGGGCAGCAGCGCCAACGGGCGCGGGCCGACAGTCGCCGTGGCAAGGGCCACGCCGACCTCTCGGCATACCGCTCGCTGCTCGAGCAGGCCGGCGCCTCGACCTTCACCGGCTATGACGAGGTGGCCGCCGAGGCGACGGTCCGCGGGGTGCTCGCGGTCGGCAACTCCAACGGTGTGGCTGAGGTCGAGGTGGTCCTGGACCGGACCCCCTTCTACGCGGAGTCCGGCGGGCAGCTCGCCGACACGGGCCTGATCCGACTCTCGGACGGCACCGAACTCGAGGTGTACGACGTCCAGAAGCCGCTGGGCGACCTCATCGTGCACAAGGCCCGCATCCGGCGCGGCGAGCCGGAGACTGGCGCCGACGCGATCGCGGAGGTCGACGTCGAACGCCGCCGGTCGATCTCCCGGTCGCACACGGCAACCCATCTCGTGCATCAGGCGATCCGCGCGGCGCTCGGGGAGACGGCCGCCCAGGCGGGATCGCTCAACGCCCCTGGGCGGTTGCGCTTCGACTTCTCGGCACCGGGCGCGGTCCCGGCGTCCGTGCTCGCCGACGTCGAGCAGGAGGTCAACGAGGTGCTGCTCGACGACCTGCCGGTTCGCGCCTTCGTGACCGACCAGGAGGAGGCCCGCCGGCTAGGTGCGATCGCGCTCTTCGGCGAGAGGTACGGCGACGCGGTGCGCGTCGTCGAGGTCGGCGACTACGCCCGCGAGCTCTGTGGTGGGACGCACGCGCAGCACTCCGGCCAACTCGGTGTCGTCAAGCTCCTCGGCGAGTCGTCGATCGCGGCCGGCACGCGGCGGGTGGAGGGCCTCGTCGGGCTCGACGCGTTCCGCTACCTGGCCCGCGAGCACGTGCTGCTCGGACAGGTCGCCGACCTTCTCAAGGCGCGCCCTGAGGAGCTACCGGACCGGGTGGCCGCGACGGTGGGCCGTCTTCGCGATGCGGAGCGTGAGCTGGAACGGCTACGGGCGGCAGCGGTGCTCGGCGACGCCGCGCACCTCGCCACGGGTGCCGAGGACGTCTTCGGCGTCGCGGTCGTGACCTCCGAGTTGCCGGTCGACACCGCGATCGACGACGTACGCCGCCTCGCCCTCGAGGTCCGCAATCGCATCGACGCCGGCCGGCCTGCCGTCGTCGCGCTCGGCGCCGTCGCAAAGGGTCGCCCGGTCGTGGTCGTCGCCGTCAACGAGAGCGGCCGCCGGTGGGCGCTGTCCGCGGGCGAGCTGGTGCGCGGCATAGCGCCCGTGCTCGGCGGCGGAGGCGGCGGCAAGGACGACGTCGCGCAGGGCGGCGGCAGCCGGCCCGAGGCGCTCGGCGAGGCCCTTGCCCACGTCCGGCATCTCGTCGGGCAGCGCGTCGGGCAGCGCGTCACCAACGCGTGACGTCGGTGCGACGCGGCGTCCGGGTCGGGGTCGACGTCGGTTCGGTGCGGGTCGGGGTGGCGGCGAGCGATCCGGACGGCGTGCTCGCCACTCCGGTCGCCACCCTGGCGCGGGAACCTGAGGGCGGCGACCTCGACGAGATCGCCGCGCTGGGTCGGCGCCGCGGTGCCGTGGAGGTCGTGGTGGGCCTGCCCCGATCGCTGACCGGCCGGGAGGGACCGGCGGCCACGGCTGCCCGCGCGTACGCCGCGGAGCTGGCTCGACGGGTCGCTCCGGTGCCGGTGCGGCTCGTCGACGAGCGCTTCACGACGAGCGAGGCCGAGCAAGCGCTGCGTCGAAGTGGCGCCCGCGGCGGCGCTCGACGACGGCGTACTGTTCTCGACCAAGTCGCCGCCGTGCTCATCCTGCAGGCGGCCCTCGACGCCGAGCGGGCGAGCGGCTCGCCCCCCGGGGAGGCTCTGGCATGACGACCGATCTTGGCCTCGGGCTGCGCCACGACGACGACGACGTCTTCCCGCCGCGGCGGCGCAGCGCACTGACCCGGTTCGGCCGCGTCGTCGTGCTGCTGACCGCGCTCCTGGTGATCCTCGGCATCGTCGCGGTCGGCGTGGTCGGCGTCCGAGCGGTGGCCCGGCGGTTTCCGCCGGCCGACTACTCCGGACCGGGGAAGGGCTCGGTTGTCGTGCAGGTGCGCACCGGCGACACCGCGGGCGACATCGGTGTGACGCTGGCGGCGGCGGACGTCGTGAAGAGCGCCGACGCGTTCCGGCGGGCAGCGGCCTCCGACGACCGCTCGCGGACCATCCAGCCCGGCTACTACCGAGTCCGGGCGCAGCTGCCCGCCGCCGCGGCGCTGGGCCTCCTGCTGCAGCCGTCGGCCCGCCTGTCCAGTCGAGTCGTCGTGCCGGAGGGCACGACGCTGCCCAAGGCGCTGCTGGCTCTTTCCGCGGGCGCCCGGATCCCGCTCGCCGACCTGCGAAGGGTCGCGGCGCATCCAGCGGCCCTGGGCGTCCCGGCGACCTGCGGTGGTCAGCTGGAGGGCTGTCTCTTCCCGGCCACCTACCTCTTCCAGCCCGGCACCACCGCGACCGATGCGCTCTCCCAGATGGTCGATCGGTTCGGTGAGGCGGCCGCGGCGGTCGGGCTCGACGCCGGTGCCAAGGCGCTGCACGTCCGGCCGTACCAGGTGCTCGTCATCGCGTCGCTGCTCGAGAAGGAGGCCGCCCTCCCGCAGGACTTCCCGAAGGTGGCGCGGGTCGTCTACAACCGGTTGGCGCGCGGGATGCCGCTGCAGTTCGACTCGACGGTCGTCTACGCGCTCAACCGCGCCAAGGGGCACCTGTCGATCGCCGACACCCGCATCGCGTCGCCGTACAACACCTACCTGCACAAGGGGCTGCCGCCCACGCCGATCAACTCACCGGGTGAGGTGGCGCTGCGGGCAGCGCTGCATCCGACCGCCGGCAACTGGCTCTACTTTCTCACCGTCGACAAGGCCGGTCACACGGCGTTCACCTCCTCCTACGCGCAGTTCCAGCGGCTCAAGGCGGCCGGCATCCGGTGACCCGTCGACGGGCGGCCGTCCTCGGCTCCCCGATCGGCTACTCGCTCTCGCCGGTGCTGCACCGCGCCGCCTATGCCGCGCTGGGGCTGGACTGGGAGTACGACGCGATCGAGTGCGACGAGGCGGCCCTTCCGGGGACGCTGGAGCGGTTTGCCGAAACGTACCGCGGGCTCTCGCTCACCATGCCGCTGAAGCGGGCCGTCCTGCCGCTGCTCGACGACGTCGACCCGCTCGCGGCGGCGGCCGGCGCTGTGAACACGGTGCTGTTCGTCGGAGGTCGCCGAGTCGGGTTCAACACCGATGTCCAGGGGATCCTCGGCGGGCTCGCCGAGCTGGGCTTCGCCGAGGTCTCGGCGGCCGTCGTCCTCGGCGGTGGTGCCACAGCGGCGTCGGCGCTGGCGGCTCTCGCACGGCTCGGCGGACGTCGCCCCCACGTCGTCGTTCGGCATCCCGACCGGGTGAGTCCGTTACGCGAGGCAGCCGCGCGGCTCGGCAGTCGGCCGCGGATCGACGGCTGGGACCGGCGGGACGTCGTGTGGGAAGCGCCGCTCGTCGTGTCCACCGTGCCGGCCGGCGTCACGGACGGGCTGGCCGGCGAGGCACCGTGGCGTCCCGACACCGCCCTTCTCGACGTCGTCTATGCGCCGTGGCCGACCCGGCTCGCCGCCGCGGCCGCTGCCGCCGGCGCGCCGGTCGTCGGCGGCCTGTCCGTGCTCGTGGGCCAGGGGGCGGAGCAGGTGCGGCTCATGACCGGCCGGCCGCCCCCCGTGTCGGCAATGCGAACCGCGGGGGAGGCCGCCCTGGCACAACGCGCGCAGTCAAGCGGACGACCCGGCGCGCCGACATGACCATCGGGCGGCACGCCGTCCCGAGGGAAGCACGTCTTGACGGCGGGAGCGGTGATGAGGGTCGAGGGCACCCTCGACGTCTTCGCGCTGCCCGACCTCTTCCACCTCGTCGCGTACGCCCGGAAGACCGGTGTCCTGGAGGTGCGGTCCCAGGGGCGAGGCGGCTTTGTCCGGTTCGTGGACGGCCGCATCTGCGCCGCGGAGTCGACGCCGGCGGGTCTGGGACTCGCGCGACGCCTGGTCGGCAGCGGCGTAATCGCCGACGTCCACCT
>JBBSIN010000057.1:0-15353 GCA_038232055.1 Mycobacteriales bacterium | reverse complement strand
TGGAGGTGTCGTGACCGGTCGGCTGCGCGCCTTCGGCGCGTTCTGGTGGGACTTCGTCGTCGGCGACGACCCGCTGATCGCGCTCTCCGTCGTCGTTGCCCTGTGCGTTACCGCGCTACTCGTCGCGGCCGGCATCTCCGCCTGGTGGGTGCTGCCCCTGGTTGCTGTCGGCGCGCTGGCCACGTCGGTATGGCGCGCGGCTTCCCGCAGGCCCTGACCGGCTCCCCTCGCCGCTGCTGTCAGGGAGAGCCAAACTCCAGCAGCCCGTCGGGAGTCAGGGCCGCGGAGACCGGCATGTCGTGGCCGTTGACCGGTACGGCGTCGAGCAGCTCGTGCCGGTAGACGACCGCGACGACCGGCTGCTGCCCCGGCAGGGCGGCCAGCAGCCGGTCGTAGTAACCGCCGCCGCGGCCGAGGCGGCGGCCCTGACGGTCCACCGCCAAGGCCGGCACGAGCAACAGGTCGGCCTCGGCGGCCGCCGCCGCGGCGAGGCGGGGACCGGTCGGCTCCAGCAGCCCCCACGCCCCCGCCGCCAGCGCTTCCCGTCCCCGGTACGGCGCCCACTCCAGCCGCCGGTCGGGCGCCACGACCGGCAGCAGCACCCGTACGCCGGCCCTGTGCAGCGCCGCCAGCAACGGGCCGGTTCCCGGCTCGGCGCCGACGCCGACGTACGCGGTGAGGCAGGTGGCGTCGGCTACCGTGGGTGAGGTCAGAGCGGCCTCGGCAATGGCGCGCGCCGCCTCCTGCCGATCGGAGAGAGAGAGCGCGTGCCGCTCGTCGACCAGGCGTCGCCGCAGGGCGATTTTCGCGGCCCGTGGGTCCTCAAGTTGCTCGTGCGACGGGACGAACACGGCTTCGGGAACCCTTCGTCACGGGGGAGTCAGAGGTGCCAGCATGCCAGCGCGGGTCGTGCCTGACGGCGCGGGACGGAGCGCGGCGATGACGCTGCGGACGCGGCTGACCATCGCGTTCGCGTTCGTCGTCCTCGTGCCGGTGCTCGTCTCCGCCGCACTGGTCGGCGCCGTGCTGCCGGACCGGCTGCACGACCAGGTGCGCGGTCGGGCCTGGGACGGCGCCACGGGTGCGGCCGTCGTCCTCGCCGAGGTGTGCTCGCACGTGCATATCGCGGCGGAGGCTCTCGCCCGCCGAGCGCTGGCCGTCGGTCCGGCACCGGCAACCGCCGTCGCCACTGGCGACCTGCGTGGCGGCTACGCCGCCGTGCTGGGCGGAGGCGGGCGGGTGGTGGCATCGAGCGGCACCCCGCCGGCCGGCCGGCCGCTGCTGGCCGCCGACTGCACCGGCGGTAAGACGTCGACGACAGACGCGCTCGTCGGGCGAGCGGTCGTGACCGGCAGCTCCCGGCTCCAGGGAGCGGTCGTGGCCCTCCCCGTTTCGCAGACGCTGGCTCGGTTGCGGGCGGCCGCGTCGGGCGGACACGTCAAGGTGCTCAGTGGCGGGCGCCTGGTCGCGTCCAGCGGCTCCCTGCCGCCTGGCCGAGCCAGGGTCAGTGCCTCCGTCGAGCCGGTTGCCGGACGTCCGTTCGCGGTCAACGTGAGTGTTGCCGAACCGGCGTACGACGGGCTTCGCTGGCTCCTCGGGCTGCTGCTCGCGGCCGTCCTGGTCGGCGCGTGGGTGCTGGGTCGGCGGCTGGCCCGGCTGGCGACTCGCCCGCTCACCGGCCTGTCGGAAGCAGCGCAACGGGTCACCGCCGGTGACCTCGACACGGTGGTGCCGGCCGTCGGCGGCGACGAGGTCGGGCGGGTCGCCCAGGCCTTCAACGTCATGACGTCGAGCCTGCGGGCGCACGTGCAGGACCTTGAACACAACCGCGACGAGCTGCGGCGCAGCGTGCAGCGCCTCGGCGAGACCCTGTCCAACACCCACGACCTCGACCGCATCCTCACCGTGGTCCTCGACACGGCCGTGGCCTCGAGCGGCGCGGCCGGCGGGGCGATCCTGCTCGACGGGCACGCCGGCGACGACGGCAACGGCAGCCGCCCTCGTGGCATCACCCGGGGCGACGAGACGGCGCAGAGCAGTCGGATGACGGTGCCCATCGCGGCGTACGGACGGGTCAGGGGGACGCTGGAGCTCTACGGCAAGGCGGACGGCAGGCCGTTCGGTGAGGCGGAGGCCGCCACGGTGGGCAGCCTCGCCACGCACGCGGCCGTCGCCGTCGAGAACGTCCTGCTCCACGACGAGGCGCAGCGCATGTCGGTCACCGACGGACTGACCGGCCTCTGGAACCGACGATTCCTCATGCTGACCCTCCGTCGAGAGGTGGAGCGCGCCGTACGGCACGCGCGCCCGTTGACCGTCGTCGTCATCGACGTCGACCGCTTCAAGTCGGTCAACGACGAGCACGGCCACCAGCGAGGTGACTCGGTGCTCGCCGAGATGGCCGAACGGCTACGGGCGGAGACGCGCGACACCGACACGCTGGCCCGCTACGGCGGTGAGGAGTTCGTGCTCGTGCTGCCCGAAACCGACGCCAACGGCGCGATCCGCACCTGCCAGCGGATCTGCAGCGCGGTGCGGGAGCGCCCCTTCGAGGGTGCAGACGGGCCGCCGCTGCGCATCACGGTGTCCGTGGGTGCGGCGATCTTCCCGGATGACGCCGCCAACCCGGACGAGCTGCTGCGCTCGGCCGACCAGGCGCTTTATGCGGCAAAACGGACCGGTCGCGACGGTTGGTGGCTTGCCGAGGCGGTGCCGCCACAGGACGTCCGGCTGGGCGACCCGACGGTGGCGCCGTCCCGGACGTAGCGGCTGGTTACAGTCGGCGACATGGTGCACTCCGGCGTACGCAAGGCCGTCATCCCCGCGGCCGGTCTCGGCACTCGCTTCCTGCCAGCGACGAAGGCGACCCCCAAGGAGATGCTGCCGGTCGTCGACAAGCCGGTGATCCAGTACGTCGTGGAAGAGGCCGTGCGCGCCGGGTGCTCCGACGTGCTCATGGTCACCGGCCGCAACAAGACGCCGCTGGAGGACCACTTCGACCGCCAGTACGAGCTCGAGGACACCCTTGCCCGCAAGGGCGACACGGACAAGCTCTCCCGCGTGCAGGCCGCCACTGACCTCGCCACCGTTCACTACGTCCGGCAGGGCGACCCCAAGGGCCTGGGCCACGCCGTGCTCTGCGCCGCCCAGCACGTCGGCGACGAGCCGTTCGCGGTGCTCCTCGGCGACGACCTCATCGACGAGCGCGACCCCCTGCTCTCTCGCATGATCGAGGTGCAGCAGGAGTACGGCGGCAGCGTCATCGCGCTCATGGAGGTGCCCGAGTCGCAGATCTCCCTCTACGGGGTCGCGGCTGTCGAGCCGGCCGAGGGGGCCGACGTCGTCCGCGTGGTCGGCGCGGTCGAGAAGCCCGCCGCCGCGGAGGCGCCGAGCAACCTCGCACTCATCGGCCGCTACGTTCTCTCGCCGGCGGTCTTCGACGTGCTGCACACGACGGAACCGGGGCGCGGCGGGGAGATCCAGCTCACCGACGCGCTGCTCACCCTCGCCGGCCGGAGTCCGGAAAGGGGCGGACCGGTGCACGGGCTGGTCTTCCGGGGTCGCCGCTACGACACCGGCGACAAGGCCGATTACCTGCGCACGATCGGGCGCTACGCCTGCGACCGCGACGACCTCGGGCCGGAGTTCCTGGCCTTTTTGCGGGCGTTCGTCGACGAGGATGCTCGACGCGACAAGCCGGCGTCGTCGCCGTGAGCGACCTGACGCCGGTCGACGAGCACCTCGCCCGGGTCCTGGCCACCGTGGCGCCGCTCTCCGCGCTCGACCTCCAGCTGCTCGACGCCCACGGCTGCGTGCTGGCCGAGGACGTCACCGCGGAGGGCCCCCTGCCGTCGTTCGACAACTCCGGCATGGACGGCTACGCCGTGCGCAGTGACGACCTGGCCGGCGCCACCGAGGCCGATCCGGTGCGCCTGCCGGTCGTGGGTGACATCGCCGCCGGTAGCAGCATCCAGACGACGGTAAGCGCCGGCCTGTGCGTCCGGATCATGACGGGGGCTCCGCTGCCGTACGGCGCGGATGCCGTCGTACCCCTGGAGTGGACCGACCGGGGCGTCGCCACCGTCGCCGTGGACCGGCCGCCGGCTCCCGGAGCGCATATCCGGCGCGCCGGCGAGGACGTGACGGCGGGGCAGCGCGTTCTGCAGGCGGGCACCCGGCTCGGCGCCGCCCACGTCGGCCTGCTGGCCGCGGTCGGGCGTTCACGCGTGCTCGCCCGGCCGCGGCCCCGGGTCGTCGTCGTGTCGACGGGAAGCGAGCTCGTCGAGCCGGGTGGTCGGACCCGGCCTGGTCAGATCTGGGACTCGAACTCCGTGCTGCTCACGCTGGCGGCCCGCGAGGCCGGCGCTGTCGCCTTCCGGGTGGGAATCGTCCCTGACGACCCCCGGCTGCTGCTCGACACCCTCGAGGACCAGCTCATCCGGGCCGACGCGGTGGTCACCAGCGGCGGGGTCAGCGTCGGCGCGTACGACGTCGTCAAGGAGGTGCTCGCGCGTGTCGGCACGGTCTCGTTCGACCGGGTCGCCATGCAGCCCGGCATGCCGCAGGGCTTCGGCACGATCGGCCCGGACGCCACCCCGATCTTCGGGCTGCCCGGCAACCCGGTGAGCGCGTTCGTGTCGTTCGAGGTCTTCGTCCGGCCGGCGCTGCGCAAGATGCTCGGCGTGGAGCCGCTGCACAGACCCTCGGTGCGCGCGGTCACGATGAACCGGCTCAGCGCGCCGCCCGGCAAGCGGCAGTTCGCTCGGGCGCGCCTCGAGCGTCGAGACGGCCGCCGGGTGGTCAGCTTGGTCGGTGGCTCGGGGTCGCACCTGATCGGCAGCCTGGCGTTGGCGAACGCGCTCATCGTGGTTCCGGAGGACGTCACCGAGGTGGCACCCGGCGAGGAGGTCGACGTGATGATGCTCGAGCGGCGAGCCGTGGCATGACCGAGGCGCGGCTCACGCATGTCGACGACGCCGGCGCTGCGCGCATGGTGGACGTGGCGGACAAGGAGGTCACCGCGCGTACGGCGACGGCCCGCGGCCGGGTCGCCGTACGCCCCGAGGTCATTTCGCTTCTGCGGGAAGGTGGTCTGCCCAAGGGTGATGCGCTCGCGGTTGCGCGGATCGCCGGCATCATGGCCGCGAAGCGGACCCCCGACCTGGTGCCGCTCTGCCATCCCATCGCCGTCCACGGCGTCACGGTCGACCTCGACGTGGGAGCCGACGCGGTGGAGATCACCGCGACGGTCCGCACCGCCGACCGGACCGGCGTGGAGATGGAGGCGCTCACGTCGGTGGTCGTGGCGGGGCTCGCGCTCGTCGACATGGTGAAGGCCGTCGACCCGGCCGCGACGATCACCGACGTCCGGGTCACCGAGAAGACCGGCGGTAAGACTGGGAGGTGGAGCCGCGATGGCTCATAGTGAGGGGCTGCCCGACGACGCGCGGGCGGCCGTCGTCACCTGCTCCGACCGTTCCCACGGCGAGCTGCGCCACGACGATTCCGGGCCGTTGCTCGCCGAGCTGCTTCGCGGCCTGGGGTTCGAGGTGACCGACGTCGTCGTCGTACCGGACGAGGTGGCGGCGATCGCGGCCGCCCTGCAGTCGGCGGTCGACGCGGAGGTCGACCTCGTCGCGACCACCGGCGGCACCGGGTTCTCGCCTCGCGACGTGACCCCCGAGGCCACCCGCACGATCATCGAGCGGGAGGCGCCAGGGCTCGCCGAAGCGCTGCGGCAGTACAACCGGGATCGGGTGCCGACGACGATCCTCTCTCGAGCGGTGGCAGGCGTCGCCGCGTCGACGCTCGTCGTGAACCTGCCCGGCTCGACCAGCGGTGTCCGTGACGGCGTCGCCGTACTCGCGCCTGTCGTCGGCCACGCAGTGGCGCAGCTGCGCGGCGGCGACCACTAGCGTCGTGCGGGCGCCGGGATGGCCGGTCGAGGTGGCCGAGGGGCGGGTCGGCATACGCCCGCTGCGAACCCGCGACGCGAGCGCATGGGTCGAGCTTCGCCAGCGCAATGCGCAGTGGCTGGCCCCGTGGGAGGCCACTCCACCCGGTAGCGGGTTCGGCGGTACGCCGACGCGGGCGCTGTTCGTCACCATGCTGCGCACGCTGCGGCGGCAGGCCAGGGTGGGCGAGGCGCTGCCGCTGGCCGTGACGTACGACGGGAGCCTCGCCGGACAGGTCACGGTCGGCAGCATCGTCCGCGGGTCGCTCAACTCCGGCTACGTGGGCTACTGGGTCGACGAGGCGCTCGCCGGCCGGGGCGTCATGCCGGCGGCGCTCGCGCTGACGGTGGACCACTGCCTCGGCCCGGTGGGCATGCACCGCGTCGAGGCGAACGTGCGGCCGGAGAACGTGGCCAGCCGCCGGGTGGTCGAGAAGCTCGGCTTCCGCGAGGAGGGGCTGCGCCTTCGCTACCTGCACATCGACGGCGCGTACCGGGACCACATCTGCTACGCCGTGACCACCGGTGACGTGCCAGGCGGCCTGCTGCAGAGATGGCGGACGGTGCGCGACCTGCGATGACGCCCTCGACACACCGGCGGAGATCGGCGACACACCGGCGCATGTCCGCCCAGTGATCGCCGGTCGCGACTACGGTGAGTCGCGTCGTCGCCGTACGTCTCCCCGTTGGAGGTTGCGCTGAGCGGGGTCCTGGTCGCTGTACTCGTCGTCGTGTGGGCCGTCGTACTCGTCCCGATGTGGGTGCACCGCCACGACGACGAGACTCCCGAGATCTCGCTGCCCGGCAGCCGGGTGATCCCCCGCCGGCGCGACGTCGCCACTTCCGCGCCCGCTGGGGACCGGCGGTACGCCGTCCGCGCGCGGGTGGCGCCTGCCCGAGTACGGCCGCGACGGTCGGCGCGCGCGATGCTGCGTCGCCGGCGCATCGTCGTCGGCGTGGCGGTTTGCGTTGTGGTCGTGACGCTCGTGGCCGGGATCTTCGGCGCGGTGCCGTTGGTCGGCGGCGCAGTGCCACTGCTTGCGTTCGCGGGCTACGTGGCGTCGCTGCGCCGCAGCGCGGTGACAGCCGCTGCCGGTCGGCGGCGCCGCCAACGGCGCGAGGCGGCGCGACGGGCTGCCGGTTTCCGCGACTTCGCCCCCGCGGCTGTACCGACCACCATGACGGCTCCCGCGCCGGTTCCGGCGGCACCGGTCGCCGCAGCGCCGAATGCCTCCCCCGCAGCGCCGAATGCCGCCCCCGCATCGCCAATGGCCACCCCTGTGGCGCGGATTGCGCCGCCGCCACTCGCGGACCCGCTTTCCCCGGCCGCCGAAGCCCGACCGGTCGTGGGTGGAGAGCCGTGGACGCCGGTCCGCGTGCCGCTGCCCAGCTATGTCACCGCAGCGCCCGCCCCTCGTGTCGTCGACGGCGACTGGCACGAGGAGGACCTCGTCGAGGGCGAGTTGCCCGGGGACGCGGCGGCGTACGCCCTCGAGGACGAGGCGGTCGAGCGCCGCCGGGCCGTGGGTGACTGACGAAACGGGTCCCCGGGCCGCCGTGGTAGCGTCGTACCGCTCCTGGGGGTGTGGCTCAGTCCGGTAGAGCGCTTCCCTCGCACGGAAGAGGCCAGGGGTTCGAATCCCCTCACCTCCACTTCTCGTTCAGGCCGATTCCCCCGCCTCCGCCGGGTCTGGGGCCGCCGGACGAGTGACTTGGCCGGCTCAGTTCTCGGAGGGCGCGACACCGCTCACAGGCACGGCGTCGAGCAAGGCAGACACTTCGCGGAAATCGTCCGGGTTCCTCGTGTAGAGCGGGAGACCGGCGGCGACCGTCGTCGCGCGATAGGCAGGTCCAGCGCACGGCGGCCACGGGCCTTACGGCCCGCTGTCGCCACTGCTGCGTAGACCCGTCCGTAGGCTCGGGCGACGCCCATGTCGATCGGCAATGGGTCGAAGGTGACCTCAGTGTGCTGCAGCCGGTCCTGGCCACGTGCGCGTTCGGCGGGGTCCGAAGTCGCGTGAGCCGCGGCGGCGAGTTCTGCCAAAGTGACCGCTGATACCGACACCGAGGCAGTCGAAATGATCTCCTTCGCCCGCGCTGTTGTCGCTTAACGATCTCTGCCGGCGGGTTTTAGCAACAACCAGCCGGGCGAAGGAGATCGCCGGTCGCCGGTGGCCGGTGGCCGGTGGCCGGTGCCCAGTGGCCGGTGCCCAGTGGCCGGTGCCCAGTGGGCGGTGGTCGGTGCGGAGCCGTGGCGGTCGGAGCTAGATCCAGCTGCCGAACCACATCCTGGCGCTCCACTCGGGATAGGGGATGACCTTCGCGGCGAGCACCGGGTAGAGGTAGAAGAAGTTGAGTACGACGAGCAGCAGGTAGCCGCCGACCGCCGTCGCGCCGATGATTCGGCGTACGTCGTTCGCCTTGCGCCGACCGAGCGCGACGCCGGCGCACATCGTCAGGGCCAGTACGAGGAACGGCAGCGCCGGCAGGGCGTAGAAGAAGAACTCGGTACGCCGATGCAGGTCGCTGTACATCCAGGGCACGATGCCGGCGGCGACGCCGACGAGGATCGTGCCCGCGCGCCAGTCGCGCCGCGCTGCCCACAGCCAGAGCATCGCCACGAGTGCGGCGATCGATGCCCACCAGATCACCGGCGTGCCGATCGCGAGCACCTCCTTGGCGCAGCCGCTCGCCGCGGTGCAGCCGAGCTCGCCGTTCTTGGGAGAGGAGTAGAAGTACGACACCGGGCGGGCGAGCAGCAGCCACCCGATGGGGTGCGACCGGTAGGGGTGCCCGGAGATGAGTGTCGTGTGGAAGTTCAGGATCTCGGCGTGGTAGTGCAGCCAGCCCTGCAGCACCTCCACCGGGTGCGGCAACCGGTGCGCGCCGTCGACTGCCCAGTCGTGGTCGTAGGCGGTACGGGCGCTACCGAGGAACCATCCGCTCCACGAGGCGACGTACACCAACCCGTCGACGCCGACGAGCGCCCCGGTGATCGGCAGCGACGCCCGGCGGAGTCCGGCCAGCAGCGGCCGACGAGAACCGGCGGCACGGCGCGCGCCGACCTCCCAGGCCAGCGCCGGCACCACGAACGCCACCACGTAGTAGACGCCGCTCCACTTCGTCGAGCAGGCAGCGCCGAGGCACACCCCGGCGGCGAGCAGCCACGGCCGAAAGCCGAGCCGTGCCGCCGGGGCCCCGGCCACCGGCTCGGCCGCTGCCAGCCGCCGACGCGCGGCGTCGCGGTCGACGACGAGGCAGCCGAACGCCGCTAGCACCCAGAACATGAGGAAGATGTCGAGCATCGCCGCCCGGCTCTGCACGAAGGCCAGGCCGTCGAGCGTGAGCAGCAGACCGGCGAAGCAGCCGAGCAGGGTCGACCGGAACAGCCGCCGGGCGATCCGGGCCAGTAGCAGCACCGACAGCGTGCCGACCACGGCCGCCGAGAACCGCCACCCGAACGAGTTGTGACCGAAGATCGCCTGACCGACGGCGATGAGCCACTTGCCGAGTGGCGGATGCGCGATAAAGCCCGGCCCGGTGCCTTGGCTGTTGAGCTCCACGCCGTGGTGGAGCAGGTCGAGCGAGTCCTTCGCGTAGTACACCTCGTCGAAAACGAACTTCCGCGGCACGGATAGCCGGTCGAAACGGAGGAACCCCGCCAGCGCGGTCACCAGCAGCGGACCGACCCAACCCCACCAGCGGTCGTCCGGCATCGGCATGTGCAGCCGATCACGGATCGATGCGGCAAGCCGGAAACGGGTGCTCGCGGCAGCACTCTGCCGGGCCGCCGAACCCGACGGCGCGTACGCCGCGGGCGAGGACATGCCGAAATGGTACGGCGGACCGCGCTGCGAGGATCGTGTCGTGCGCGATGGTCGGAACGATCCGGGTACGGGCGTGCTGGTGCTGGGGTCGACCCCCATCGGCAACGCCGCCGACGCCTCGCCGCGCCTGGCCGCCGAGCTGACGCGGGCGGACGTCGTCGCGGCCGAGGACACCCGCCGGCTGCGCCGGCTGGTGAGGACGCTCGACGTCGCCGTACCGGGCCGGGTCGTCTCCTACCACGACGCCAACGAGTCGATCCGGACGCCCGAGCTGCTGGCGGAGCTGCGCGCGGGTGGGCGTGTGCTGCTGGTCACCGACGCCGGCACCCCGTCGGTGAGCGACCCGGGTTACCGCCTGGTCGCTGCTGCGGCCGCCGCAGAGATAGCGGTGACCGTCGTACCTGGCCCGTCGGCCGCGACCGCGGCGCTCGCCGTCTCCGGCCTACCCTGCGACCGCTGGTGCTTCGAGGGGTTCCTGCCGCGGCGGGGCGGGGAGCGCCGGGCGCGGCTGGCGACGCTGGCGCGGGAAGAGCGGACGCTGGTGTTCTTCGAGGCACCGCACCGGCTGGCGGCTGCGCTCACCGACCTCGGCGCGGCGTTCGGTCTCGAGCGGCGGGCGGCCGTCTGCCGGGAGCTGACCAAGACCTACGAGGAGGTACGCCGGGGAACGCTGGGCGAGCTCGCGGAGTGGTCAGCGGCCGGCGTACGGGGTGAGATGACCCTCGTGGTCGGGGGTGCTCCGCGGATGGCGGGGGTCCAGCCAGGCGACCTGGCCGGACTCGTCGCCGACCGGGAAGCGGCCGGCCTGTCCCGCAAGGCCGCCATCGCTGAGGTGGCGTCGGCGTACGCCGTCCGCAAGCGGCTAGTGTACGACGCCGTCGTCGCGGCGAAAGCCGGTGGCGACCGTTCGTAGGATCGAGGGATGCCCGACCCGCACGCCGACAAGGCCTTCTACGTCACGACGCCGATCTACTACGTCAACGATGCGCCGCACATCGGGCACGCCTATACGACGGTCGCCGGCGACGTCCTGACCCGGTGGCATCGGCAGCGCGGCGAGCGGGTGGTCTTCCTCACCGGAACCGACGAGCACGGCGAGAAAATCCTGGCGGCGGCGGCGGCCAACGGCGTCAGCGCGCAGGAGTGGACCGACCACATGGTTTCGACCGCCTGGCTGCCGATGCTGCAAGAAATCGACGTGGCCAACGACGACTTCATCCGCACCACGGAGAGCCGGCACACCGAACGCGTCCAGGAGTTCCTCCAGCTCCTCTACGACAAGGGCGAGGTCTTCAAGGGCACCTACACCGGCCCGTACTGCGTGTCGTGCGAGGAGTTCAAGCTGCCCGGCGAGCTCGTCGACGGCATCCTCTGCCCGATCCACGGCCGGCCGGTCGCCGAGATCAGCGAGGACAACTACTTCTTCCGGCTCTCGGCGTACGCCGACCGGCTGCTCGAGCACTATCGGCAGCACCCGGAGTTCGTGCAGCCGGAGAGCGCGCGCAACGAGGTCGTACGCTTCGTCGAGAGCGGCCTGCAGGACCTGTCGCTCTCGCGGTCGACCTTCGACTGGGGCGTCGAGGTGCCGTGGGACCCGTCCCACGTCGTCTACGTCTGGATCGACGCGCTGCAGAACTACATCACGGCGGTCGGCTGGGGCAGCGACCCCGAGCGGTTCGACCGGATCTGGCCGGCCGACGTGCACCTCGTCGGCAAGGACATTCTGCGGTTTCACGCGGTGATCTGGCCGGCCATGCTGCTGGCCGCCGGATTGGCGCTGCCCCGGAAGGTCTTCGCCAACGGGTGGCTGCTCGTCGGTGGCGAGAAGATGAGCAAGACCAAGCTGACCGGCATCGCGCCGCGACAGATCACCGAGGTCTTCGGCTCCGACGCCCTGCGCTACTACTTCCTGCGGGAGATCGGGTACGGCGCCGACGGCTCGTTCTCGTGGGAGTCCATGGCCGCGCGGTACCGGTCGGAGCTGGCCGACCAGTTCGGCAACCTCGCCTCGCGGCTGTGCTCGATGGTCGAGCGCTACCGCGCCGGCGCGCTGCCACAAGGGGTCGCAGATCCGGCGCTCGGCGCAGCTCTCGTGACCGCGGCAACGCTCGCCGACGAACGCATCAGTGCGCTCGACTTCCAGGGCGGTATCGCGGCGGTCATGGACTACGTCCGTGACGTGAACGGCTACGTCACCGAGCGAGCGCCCTGGCAGCTCGCCAAGGACGAGGCAAAGGCGGCGGAGCTCGATGCGGTCCTCTACTCGACCGCCGACGCGCTGCGGGCGATGGCCGTGCTGCTCCACGCCGTCCTGCCCAGGGCAACCGCACGACTGTGGGCGATGCTCGGCGCGGAGGACGTTCTCGGACCCCTGTCCGAGCAGCGGGTACAGGACGTCGCCGGCGTCCACCTGCCGGCGGGCGTGCGGGTGACCAAGGGCGACCCGCTGTTCCCCAGGGTCGAGGAGCCGGCATGAGCGACCCCCCGCCGGCCCCGCAGCCGCTCGCCGTCGACGTCGCGGACAGCCACTGCCACCTCGACCTGATGGACGCCCCGGTGGCGGAGGCCCTCACCGCGGCGCAGGCGGTCGGCGTACGCCGCCTCGTCACGGTCGGCATCGACGTCGACAGCTCTCGCTGGTGCGCGCAGCAGGCTGCGGCGTACGACGACGTCCACGCGGCCGTGGCGATTCACCCCAACGAGGCGCACGCCGCGAGCGACGAGGCGCTGACCGAGATCGCCCGGCTGGCGGCGCGGCCGGAGGTCCGCGCCGTGGGCGAGACCGGCCTGGACTACTACCGGAGGACCGCGAGCCGGGAGCAGCAGCAGGCATCGTTCCGCGCGCACATCGCGATCGCGAAGCAGGCCGAAAAGGCGCTGGTCATCCACGACCGTGAGGCGCACGCCGACGTCCTGCGGATCCTGGCGGAGGAGGGCGCGCCCGAGCGCGTCGTGTTCCACTGCTACTCCGGCGACGCCGCCATGGCGCGCACTTGCGCCGACCGCGGCTACGTCATGTCGTTCGCGGGCAACGTAACGTTCAAGTCGGCTGGGCAGCTCCGCGAGGCGGCCGCCGCCGCTCCGCTCGACCTGCTGCTCGTCGAGACCGATGCACCATTCCTCACCCCCATGCCGCACCGGGGTCGTCCGAACGCTCCGTATCTCGTCCCGCTCACGGTGCGGGCGCTCGCGGCGACGCGGCGCGCTGACGTCGACGACGTGGCGGCCGCCATCGCCGCCACGGCCGCGCGGATCTTCGGCTGGCCGGCCGGGCCGGAAATGGCACCGATGTAGTTATCCTCCACTACGCCGGTTGTTTGACGGTCGTCACTCGGCTGAAGGCACCACTTCGAGGCCCGAAACGTCGTCCCGGAGCTGTCAGCGCACCACTTCGGATTTGTCGTCCGTACGACGGCTCGGCTAAGGTCCCAGGACTGTTGGCCGGGATCGGGGATTTCGGGCTGCCCGCGATGTCTCGGGGTTGCGTCGCGTCTGCCCCTGATGACCGGGACATTCGACTTTGGGAGTCTCGTGCGCCGTACGAACATCCTGCTCGCCGGTGGCATCGCCGCCGCCACGCTCGCCACCGGGGCGGGCACCGCTTACGCCAGCCTGGGCAAGACCGTCACGGTGACCGTCGACGGGTCACAGCACAAGGTCCATACCTTCGCCGGCACCGTCGCCGGCGCGCTGGACGACGCGGGCATCCGCTACAGCGCGCACGATGCGGTGGTGCCGGCGGCGCAATCGGCACTGCACCGCGGTGCGCGGGTCAGCGTCCGGCACGCCCGCGAGCTGGGGCTGACCATCGACGGCCGGCAGCGCAACGTCTGGGTCCTGGCGGACAGCGTCGGCGAAGCGCTCGACCAGCTCGGCCTCGGTGACGTCGGCGCCGTTCTCTCGGCGTCGAGGTCGCGCCGGCTGCCGATGTCCGGGTTCGACCTGCGCGTCCGGCTGCCGCACGAGGTGACGGTCCTCGTCGACGGCCGAACCCACCGCTTCCTCTCGACCGACGCCACCGTGCTGGGGCTACTCGCCCGCCGGCACATCCGGCTCGCTCGCACCGACAAGATTTCCGTCCCGCTGGCGACCTATCCCGCGGACGGCTCCACCGTCCGCATCACCCGGATCCGCAGCAAGACGGTCACCGAGAGGGTGGCGATCCCGTACCGGACGACGCGCGAGTCCGACTCGTCGCTGTACCAGGGCCACACGACGGTGGTGACCTCGGGTCGGCCGGGTGTGATCACCCGCGTCTTCACCGCCACCTACGTCGACGGCAAGCTCAAGACCAAGCGGCTCATGTCGCAGCGCAGGACGACGAAGCCACGCACCGCTGTGCTCCGCGTCGGCACCAAGCCGGCTCCGCCGCAGCCCCAGCAGTTCTACGGCGGTGGCGGCAGCGGGCTCGACTGGGCGGCGCTGGCCCGCTGCGAGTCGGGCGGCAACCCGCGCGCGGTGTCCTCCAGCGGCACCTATCGTGGCCTCTACCAGTTCTCGATCTCGACATGGCAGTCCGTGGGCGGCTCCGGTGACCCCATCAACGCGTCGTCGTCGGAGCAGACCCACCGCGCCTCGATCCTCTACCAGCGCTCTGGGCGCGGCCCGTGGCCGGTCTGCGGGCGCTACCTCTAGCCCCGCCGATAGCCCCGCCGACCAGGCACCGCCTGTTTCGGAGCGACCGCCTGTTTCAGAGCGGCCGAGCGGTTCCCCTGACGGGCTGCTCGGCCGCTCCGACGTACGGGCCATTGCGGCTCGCCTGGGGTTGTGGCCGAGCAAGGCGCGCGGCCAGAACTTCGTGGTCGATGCCAACACCGTCCGGCGTATCGTGCGGATTGCCGGGCTGGCACCCGACGACGTGGTGCTCGAGGTAGGCCCGGGGCTGGGCTCGCTCACGCTCGCGCTCCTGCCCGCCGTACGCCGCCTCGTCGCGGTGGAGATCGACCCCCTGCTCGCCGCCGCCCTGCCTGGCACCGTCGCGGCACGTCGCCCCGACCTCGCCGACCGACTCGACGTCGTGGCGGCCGACGCGCTGACGCTCGCCGACCTGCCCGCCGCGCCGACGGCCCTCGTCGCGAACCTCCCGTACAACGTCGCGGTGCCCGTGCTGCTGCACCTGCTGGGCACCGTCGAGACCGTGGCGCACGGGCTCGTCATGGTGCAGGCGGAGGTCGCCGAGCGGCTCGTGGCCGCTCCCGGGAGCAAGGCCTACGGCATCCCCTCGGTGAAGCTGGCCTGGTACGCCGACGTGCGCCGCGCCGGGTCGGTGGGTCCGAGCGTGTTCTGGCCGGAGCCGCGCGTCGAGTCGGGTCTCGTCGCCTTCTGGCGTCGGGAGCCGCCCAGCACCGAAGTGAGCAGAGCGGAGACGTTCGCGGTGATCGACGCGGCGTTCGCGCAGCGCCGCAAGACGCTGCGGTCGGCACTCGCCGAATGGGCCGGCTCGCCGGGCGCGGCGGAGCAGATCCTGCGTGCTGCGGGCGTCGACCCGGGCGCGCGGGGTGAGCAGCTGGACGTGGCCGCCTACGCGCGCGTCGCCGCAGCGAAGTCCGCTCGCTAGTTTCGGTTGGCCACGG